>DATGWB010000246.1:0-10528 GCA_035299725.1 Thermoplasmata archaeon | reverse complement strand
TGAACTGGCCCGGTTCGAAGTCGAACACGGGCTCATTTTCGAAGGTGAAACGAATGAGGTACGTCTGCGGAAACTTCGGGGCGATGTCGAAAACTTCCTTCACGATCACGGTGTGCTTGCCGGATCGGAACTTCACGGGGGTCTCTTGAACGGCGGGTTTTGACACCGCCACCGCCTTCGCCGGAGCCGTCCCGCGAATCATGGCAAGTTGGGCACCCGGCAATCCGATTTAAACATTTCTTCCGTAAAGTGAAACTGCGCGAGCCACAGTTACGCGGAGCGGTCGTGGCCCGTTTACCGAGGCTTCTCGAGGAAGACGTTGGCGTACAACAGGCCCGCGATAATCGCGCCGAGGAACGGTCCGATCCAGTACACGTACCAGTTGTCGAAGAATTGCGCAACGATTGCGGGCCCGAACCACCGCGCGGGATTCATCGCCGCGCCCGTCAAGGGTCCGCCCATCATGATGTCGAGCGAGATGGTCAGCCCGATCGCCAGGCCGCCCACCGCGTTGAAGGAGCCCTTCGGATCGATCCCGGTGCCGTACACGACGAAGACCAGGAAGAATGTCAGGATGGCTTCGACGAGAATGGCGGTCCCCCAGCCGACCGCCGGTCCGAGGGCCGGTGTGCCGAGGTGGTACGTCTGCCACTCCGCAGCCGGAAACACGCCAAGCAGGGCGACAGCCGCGACTGTCGCGCCGAGCAGCTGCGAGACCCAGTAGAGAAGAGCCAACCGCAGGGAGATTTGCCGACCGACGAGGGCGCCGAGAGTCACGGCCGGATTAAAATGCCCGCCCGAGACGTGTGCGAGCGCGGACGCCATGACGCCTATCGCGAGTCCGTGCGCAAGAGCGATGAGAAGGAGGTCCGTCCCGCCTGTGGAGATAATCGCTCCCGCGCCGATGAAAATCAGTGCAAACGCCCCAGTGAACTCGGCAATCCCCTTCCGCCACGCGGCGATCGCCATCTCGCGGCTCCCCCGGCGGCGTAGCGACGCCGTCTATTTGTAGTTTATTCGGCGGGCCGACGAAACGGTCTCATTTGATGTACGACGCGGACCCGCGGTCGAACCCGGGGACGAATTCGAGGGCCAGCTGAGACGGCTGCCATGCCGCGTCCGGGAACACGAGGTTCGGGAAGAACCGCCCGGTGTCCGCAGAGATCTGCGTGACGAGATGGTCGATCCCGAACAAGGTCTCGAGGACGCGATGCGCCTGCTCGCGGCACACCCGCTCATCGACGAAGCCGACCGAGTGCAGGTACTCGTGCAGGAGGACGTAGAACGCATAAGGCTTGTAGAGCTGCGGGTTCGTCTCTTGAATTCGAAGGAGCGGAACCTTGTTCATCACGATCACGTTGGTCGCAACCGGATAGAACGCGCCGAGGAACCCCTGCGGATGATTCCCGAGGTCGGCCAGGGCCAGCATGAGGCCCGCTCGCGTGCGCCCGAGGACGGCCTCGACGGCGCGCTTCACGAGCTCGAACACGTCGGCGAGGGTACGCGCCTGGTCCAGCTTCGCGCTGAAGTCCATCGGTCGTCGACACTCCTTCGTCCGTCTTAAGACATTGCTCGACGGCCTTGGCCAATGGAGCGACGGGATCGTCACTCAGCTCGATTGTTGAGGCAGGGGCGCGGGTGAATACCACCGCTGGGAAAACCAATGAAACATTTATCCTAGCGGATACCGACGGCTGTACGAAAGCCCACCGGACTGACAGGACTTCACCCCATGGTCGCGCCCTCGCCGTATTACGCCGCATCGCCCGTCCGACGATCCGCTCCGAGCCTCCCGTTCGGCTGGGGCGCCGTGACGGTCCTCCTGGTCGGAGCGGCTCTGCTGATCCTCGGGATCCTGTTGATCCTTTACGGGTTCCTCAGTTTCCTCATGGGGACCATCGGACAAGCGACCAGCTCGTCCTTCTCCGTGATGGCGTTCTTCCAGTCGTTCTTCGGCGCAATCATGCTGTTCGTCATCGGAGGCGTCCTCGCGGGCATCGGAGGGTGGCTGGTCCGCCTCTGGTGGATCTTCCTCCTGGTCGGCGTGGTGACCGGCGCCGGCAATGTGGCCAACACGGCCCGCGGGCGTGCCGAGCAAACGTCGGATGTCCGCGTGCGCTGCCGCAACTGCGGCCGCCTGAACCCGGAGTTCGTCCAGTTCTGCATGGCCTGCCAGCAGCCCGTGTGACCGTTCTCGGCCGCGGTTCGGAACCTATTTGAGTCCGCCGCGGGCTTCGCGCGGACCGATGGGGCTCGTCGCCCGTTTTGCCCAGCAGTGGGTCGCCGGGGAGACGATGGCCGACGCGATCCGAGTGGCGAAAGAGGCGAACGCTCGCGGGATCGACGCACTCGTGAACCACCTCGGAGAGCACTACCGCGAGAAGGCACCCGTCGAGTCGACGAGACGCGAGTATCTGCTCTTGCTCGCGGCGATGCAGTCCGAAGGGATCCGCGGGGAGGTGAGCATCAAGCCGACTCAGTTCGGAGTGTTGATCGATCGAGGCTACGCCCTCTCCGAGATGATTCCGATTCTCGAGGCGACCAGGGCGCTGGGGCGAGTCCTCTGGCTCGATATGGAAAGCGCGCACACGACCGACGATGCGATCTGGATCTGCGAGCAGCTTCTCGCCCAGTACGACCGGGTCGGAATCTGCCTCCAGGCGAACCTGAAGAGGACGGGCGACGATTTGGAGCGACTCATCCAGGCTCACGCGCGGGTCCGTCTCGTGAAAGGCGCGTACCAGGAGACGCCGGACATCGCCTACCGGACGCGGGCGGAGATCGACCGAGCGTACCTCGCGCACCTCGAGACACTCTTCGCGCAAGGCCGGAATTTTGCGGTGGCCAGCCACGACGGTCGAATGATTGAACGAGCCCTCGCCTTGGCGAAGGAGAATCCTGCCCCGTTCGAGTTCGCGATGCTCCAGGGAGTCCGCGATCCACTCAAGATCGAGCTCGTGCGATCCGGACACCGCGTCGCCGAATACATCCCCTACGGCCCGAACTGGCTCCCGTACTTCACCCGGCGGCTCCGCGAGCGCCCGCGCAACGTGATCACGATGATCCGCTCCTTTGTGAGCGGGTGACACATCCTTTTCTCTCGACGCCCCTTTCGAGAGCGTGAACCGTCGCGCCTTCACGCGCACGATGCGAGTCCTTGAGTCCCGGTACCCGCTCGAAGATTGGAGCCGCGGGATGACGTCGTTCGAGGTCCTCATCTCGACGATCCTATCGCAGAGCACGACCGGCGCCAACGAACGTCGCGGTTTCAAAGACCTCCGGTCGCGGGTCCGCGCAATCACCCCGCAAGAAATCGCAAAGACGCCGGAGGCCGAGATTGCAACGGCGATATGGCACGCGGGTCTCGCGAAGCAGAAAGCGCCGCGAATCGTCGAGGTCGCTCGCGCGCTCCGGGAGGGTCGCGGTGACCATCTCGAACGGATTCTGGAGATGCCGACCGACCGCGCTCGGCAAGAACTGATGGCCCTCCCCGGCGTGGGTCCCAAAACGGCCGACGTCGTCCTCGCGATGGCCGCCGGCCATCCGACGTTCCCGGTCGACACCCATATCGCTCGCATTGCCCGACGGTGGAACCTGGTTCGCCGAACGGATTACGAGTCCATCCGCGCGGCCTTGGAACGATGGACGCCTCCGGGAAAACGGAAGGCCTGGCACCTCGCGATCATCGCGCACGGTCGCGCGCTCTGCAAGGCCCGGAATCCACGATGCAGCGAGTGTCCGGTTCGACGCGATTGTGATTGGTACCAGCGCACGAGGACCCGAGGACAAGGGCCGCGCCGCGGATCGTCGTCGCGAGCGACAAAGGATTAAGAGCGCCGCGAGATTAGCGCGCGAAGGCGTTCTCGGTGGCCGTCGTCTCGGACTATGTCCATTTGATGAAGCTCCGGATCGACGCCCTCCTGCTGCTCGTCGCAGCCGCCGGCTACGTCGCCACGAGCGGCATCGCCGTGGACCTCTGGCGCTTCGGCCTCCTGATGGTCGCCGGCCTCCTCGGGGCCGCGGGGGCCAGCGCGACGAACCATTACCTGGATCGTGACATCGACTCGGTCATGCACCGCACCCGCACGCGGCCGTTGCCGCAGCACCGCATCGAACCCCCGGCCCACGCGCTCGCGTTTGGTGTCGCAATGCTCGCGCTGAGCCTCACAATCGCGGGACTCGGAATCAACCTCTTGACGGCCGTCATGATCGGGCTCGGGTATGCGATCTACATCGGGGTGTACACCGTCGGACTCAAACGCACTCACATGAGCAACATCGTGATCGGCGGGCTCGCGGGCTCCTTCCCAGCCCTCGCGGGGTCGGCGGCCGTCGCGAATTCGCTCAGCCTCCAGGCGGTCCTCATCGCCCTGCTGGTGTTCCTATGGACGCCCGGACACTTCTGGGCCCTCGCGTATCGAAGTCGCGAGGACTACCGCCGTGCGCGCCTGCCGATGCTCCCCGCGGTATGGGATGAGCGGCGATCGGCCGTGGCGATCGCTGGCTCCACCGCGATCGTCGCCCTCGCGAGCATCGCGTTCTTCTTCACGTCGGCGTTCGACGCCATCTACCTCGTGGTCGCCATCGTCTTGGGCGTCGCGCTGCTCGCACTCACCGCGAAGTTCATCGCGCATCCCAGCGCGGAAAACGCCTGGGCCGGTTACAAGTTCTCGGGAATCTACCTTGCCCTTCTCCTGATCGGGATGATGGCGGATGCGATCCTCCGGATTCCCCTCTGACGGTCTTCCATCGACGGACAACGTTCACCTTTAATATTGCACCGACCTTAGGTTCCCCCATCCTCCCGGGAAGCCGTTCCTGAGGCGACGAAAATGGTCTCCCCCCTGAAGGCGGACCTCGCGGGCCCGCGAATCGACAAGGGCCTTGACGACGTCTACGTGAAGGAGACATCGATCTGTTTCATCGATGGCCAACGGGGGCGTCTGCTCTACCGAGGGTACGACATCCGCGATCTCGCGGCCCACTCGTCCTTCGAGGAGACCGTCTTCCTCCTCCTGGAGGGACACCTCCCGAACCGGGAGGAGCTCGAGAAGGCCAAGGCCGACCTGGGGACGGCCCGCACGCTTCCCCCGTCCGTCCTGCGGCTGCTCCGTTTGATGCCCGAGCACGCCCCGCCGATGGACGTCCTCCGGACGGCTGTGTCGTACATGTACAGCTTCGATCCCGAACGCGACGACATGACGCGCGCGGCGAACATGCGCAAGGCCCGCCGACTCGTCGCCCAGTTCGGGACGATCGTGGCCACGTACGAGCGGATCCGCAAGGGGCAACGCGTCGTCCGTCCCGATCCAAAACTCGGTCACGCGGAGGACTTCCTTCGGATGATGACCGGCCGTCGGCCCGACTCGGTGCGCGCGCGGATGATGGATGTGGCGATGATCCTCTACGCCGACCACGCGATGAATGCGTCGACCTTTGCCGCGACGGTCGCGGCGTCGACGCTCGCGGACCTGTACAGCACGATCGTCGCCGCGATCTCGACGCTCAAAGGCCCGCTCCATGGCGGCGCGATCGAGGCCTCTCTGAACACGATCGAGCGGATCGCTCGTCCGGAGGCCGCGGAGGAGCTCGTCCTCAACACGTTGCGGAACAAGGAGAAAGTCTTCGGGTTCGGGCATCGCGTCTACAAGACCTACGACCCGCGGGCGCTCATCCTCAAGGATTACGCGGGCCGCCTCGCGGAGATGAGCGGAGACGACACGTATTACCGGATCGCGACGATCATCGAGGACACGGTCGTGCGGGCGCTCGCGTCGAAACAGATTTACCCGAACGTGGACTTCTACTCCGGCCTCGTCTTCCACGACCTCGGGATCCCGACAGACCTGTTCACCCCGGTCTTCGCCATCGCCCGGATTGCCGGCTGGACGGCCCAGGTCATCGAGTACTGGGAGGACAATCGCCTCCTGAGGCCGCTCGACTGGTACGTGGGCCCGAAAGACCTCGTGTACGTGCCCATCGACGAGCGTCCCTGAGGCGAGGACATGCCGTCGGAACGCCTCGTCCTGCGGCCTCCCGAGGCGGGCCACAAGATCCTGATCGCGGAGAGCGGGCTGCGCGTGCCGGACGATCCGATCGTCCCGCTCATCGAGGGCGATGGCATCGGCCCGGAGGTCGTGCGGGCGGCCCGGACCGCGATCGACGCCGCGGTCGCCAACGCCTTCGGAGGACGCCGCCGGATCGCCTGGTACCCCGTGCCCGCCGGGGAGCGCGCGATGTTTCAGTATGGCGACATGCTCCCGGACGCCACACTCGGAGCGATCAAGGAGTACGTCGTCGGGCTGAAAGGACCGCTGACCACGCCGGTGAGCGGCGGCTTTCGCTCCTTGAACGTGACGTTGCGGAAGGCGCTCGATCTCTATGCGAACGTCAGGCCGATTTACTGGATCCCGGGCGTCCCGAGCCCGGTCACCCATCCGGAGCGGCTCGACATCGTGATCTTCCGCGAAGGCACCGAGGACGTCTACGCCGGCATCGAATGGGAGAAAGGGTCACCAGAGGCCCGGCGGATGGTAGAGATCCTCGACAAGGAGTTCCACGCGCGGGTCCGCCCGGATAGCGGGATCGGCGTCAAGCCGGTGAGCGAGACCGGCTCGAAGCGCCTCGTCCGGAAGGCGATCCGCTATGCGATCGACAACGGCCGGAAATCCGTGACCCTCGTCCACAAAGGGAACATCATGAAGTACACAGAGGGCGCGTTCCGCACATGGGGTTACGAGGTCGCGAGGCTCGAGTTCCGCGAGTCGACGATCCCCTGGGACGACGTCGTGAAGGCTCACGACGGCAAGGTGCCGGACGGCAAGATCGTGATCAAGGACGTCATCGCGGACAACATGTTCCAGCAGCTCCTGTTGCGACCGGAGGAGTACGACATCCTCGCGACGACGAATCTGAACGGAGATTACCTGAGCGACGCGGCCGCGGCCCAGATCGGCGGGCTGGGCGTGGCGGCCGGCGGGAACATCGGCGATGCCCACGCGCTGTTCGAGCCCGTGCACGGCAGTGCCCCGAAGTACGCCGGGATGGACAAGGTCAACCCCACCGCGGAAATGCTGGCGGGCGTGATGATGCTCGAATACCTGGGTTGGCGCGAGGCCGCCATCCGGCTTCGGTCCGCCGTGAAAACGGTCGTGGGATCGAAGGTCGTCACGTACGACCTCGCACGCCTCATGCCCGGCGCCAAGGAAGTCCGCACCTCCGCGTTCGCCCGCGCAATCGTCGACGCGATCGACGGGGCGGACCGGTGACCCCGCGCACCGGCCACGCATGCCGGACGAAACTCGAAAGGGCCATCTGCACGGAGATGGACGGCCAGCGAGTGCCACACGAGCATCGCTCCCTCCGGTTCCGGGTACACGATGCCGCGGGCGGCTCGACGAAATACGAGCCTGCCATCGTGGCGCGACGGGGTCCGATCCTGTTCCTCGTGGAACCGGTCGCGCCCGGCCGGACCGCGCGAATCCGGCGTCTCATCGGATTCCTGCAGCAGCACTCGCCGGAAATCGTGCTCGTCATCGTGACGGCCGATGCAGCGGTGGACGAGATTCGACCCGAGGCGTACGATGAGATCTACGGGGCTTCCGATGTGGGCCGAATGACGGCCCGGATCCGTGAACAGGATCCGGAGGGAATCGTACAGCCCTTCCGGAAGCCGCCACGACCCGGTATACGCCACCGCGACACCGCCAAATAAGGCGAGCCACATCGCGAGTCGATGGCCGCTGCCCACTGGACCGAAGACTTGTTCCTCCGCCATCCGGAGGTGTTCCTTGCGGTCCACGAGCACACCTGGTCGACGGGCGAGGAGCAAGCGCGCGACCTTCACGCCATCCTGGAACGGTTTGGCGTTCCCGCGGAAGGCCGAATCCTCGACGCCCCATGCGGCATCGGACGGCATGCGACCCGTCTCGCGAAGATCGGCTACCAGACCGTCGGCATTGACCTCTCCCCGGTCTTCGTCGCGCGGGCGATCGAACTCGCCGATCGTGACGGCGTGGCCGGTCGAGCGACGTTTCACGTCGGGGATCTCCGGCGTCTCTCGGAGAGCGTGCCGGCAAGCGCCGCGCCGTTCGACGCAGCGCTCAACCTCTGGACGTCCCTCGGGTATTACGACGAAGACACGGACGTCCAGATCCTCCAGGAGTATGCGAAGCTCGTCCGCCCCGGAGGCATCTTGGTCATCTACATCGTGAATCGGGACTTCGTCGTCCGGCATTTCGACCCGCAGGGGTACGAGGCGTTCGGCGACATCGTCCACATCGAACAGCGGCATCTGGATCTCGCGAGCTCGCGAATGCGGAACGAGTGGCGGTTCTTCCGGCGAAATCGAGACGATCTGGACCACATCTTGACCGTGCCGATCGAGCACGGCCTCTACAGTCTCCACGAGCTGCGCCGGCTCCTCGTTCGTGGAGGGTGGCATCCGACGGACGCGTTCGGCGGGTTCAAGATGGATGCTCCCTCGATCGACAGTCCGACCCAGATCGTCATCGGGAGGCGATGAATGCCCACGGCCGTCGTACGGCCACCGCTCGAGGACGTCGAGTCAATCCGGATGTTCCTCCAGGAGGAACGGATCGCGCCCGGCGCGCACCTCCTCGACGTGCCTTGCGGGATCGGCCGGCGCGCGCTCGGGCTCGCAGAAGCCGGATTCGATGTCACCGCCGTCGATCCAAACGAGATGGCCATCAACGCCGCGAAGGAGCGAATCCCCGAATCGATCACCGACCGGCTCCACTTCATGGCCGCGCCCCGCGACGCGTTGCCCGGCTTGGCGGCGGGCGCCCGATTCGACGCGATCCTCTGCTTGGACCACGCACTCGGTCGAAGGCCCATGGCGGACGAGGTCGCTTTCCTGGGTCGCCTCGCAACCCACGTGGGTCCCGACGGTCGGCTCATCTTGGACCTCCTGAACCGCGACTTCTTCGCATCCCGACCGCGACCCTTCGCATTCCACACGATCGGGTCGCTGGAACAACACGAGTTCCGTTCGTTCGAGCCGGCGACCGGCGTGCTGCGATTGGAATGGAAATTCTACGAACGCGTCGGCGAGGACTTGAAGCACCGCACCGACTCGTCCGCGGACTTGGTCCTGCTCACGCCGCGGGCCCTCGCGGCGAATCTCGAACAATCGGGTTGGCGGATGGTCGGCGTCTGGGGCGGATGGCGACGGGAGCCGATCACAGCGGACAACCGCAAATTGATCGTCCTCGCAACACCCGCGGGTTGAAAAGGGAACGCGCGTTCCTCGAGAGCGCATGGCGCTGACTCCCCTCGACACGATTGCGGTGACCGCCTTCCTCGCGGTCTCCCTTTCGATCTTCGGGCGGAAGATGTATCTCCGTCTTCGGTACCTGTTCACGGCGCAGCGGAAAGAACCGCGATGGGACCACCTCCCGACGCGTGTGAAGAACTTCGTCGTCTACGGGATCTTTCAGCGGAAAGTCGCGCGGGAGTGGTACGCGGGCGTGCTCCACTCGTTCATCTTCTGGGCGTTCGTCATCCTCGGGGCGAGCGTCGTCGAGATCACGGCCCAGGCGTACGCCCCTGGATGGCGGGTCCCCACCCCGACGATTGCGGGGTTCTCGCTCAGCGGTCCGCTCTATCTGGCCGAGGAAGGGATCGCCGCGCTCGCGGCGATCGGCGTCGGGATGGCCCTCTACCGGCGGTATGTGATCCGACCGAAGAAACTCATGCACGAGGGCATGCGCGACGCGACGATCGTCTTGTGCTTCATCCTCGGCATCGTGACTTCATTTCTCCTGTTCAACGCCGCGGACGCCGCCGCGGGGACCGTTGTCCTCCCGGCATGGAAGCCAATCTCGTCGGCGATCGCGAGCACCTCGATCTTCGGCGCCGATCCCGCGTTCTGGTGGCGGACCTTGTGGTGGACGCACGTCGTCCTCCTGTTCTCGTTCTTGGCCTACGTGCCGCACTCGAAGCACATCCACATCATCTTCGCGATCGTGAACACGTTCTTCATGGACCTGACCCCGAAGGGCGCCTTGAAGACCGTGGACCTGGAGAAGACCGAGACGTTTGGTGTGAACCGTGTCGAGCAACTCTCATGGCGGCAGCTCCTCGATGGATACGCGTGCACCGAGTGCGGACGCTGCACGGCTGCGTGCCCCGCGAACGCGACCGGCAAGCCGCTGGACCCGATGCGGATCATCACGAACATCCGGGACACGCTGAACGACCAGGGCAGCGCGATCGTGGGAGGGCAGATCGAGGGCCTGCCCGACATGTTCCAGACGGTCCATTCGGACGAGGGGATCTGGGCGTGCACGACCTGCTACGCCTGCGTCTACGAGTGCCCGGTGATGAACGAGCATGTGCCGAAGATCATCGACATGCGGAGGAACCTGGTCCTGACCCAAGGGAAGATCCCTCCCGAGTCGATGGACATGCTGCGGAACATCGAGACGAACTACAACCCATGGGGAATCGGATGGGACCAGCGCGGCCGGTGGGCCGAGGGCCTCGGGGTCCGGACCGTCGCCGAGGC
>DATGWB010000245.1:0-3692 GCA_035299725.1 Thermoplasmata archaeon | reverse complement strand
CGCCGTTCACGACGGCCCGTGCCACCTCACGCACCGCGACGTGATGCAAAACGTCGAACGCCCTGTAGTCGATGATCGGTCCCTTCCTCGCTCGCGTTGCGAATCCGAGAAGCGTGTCCCCGTCGGTGGACATGTGCGCGGGCCGCACGGCGAGGGCGATTCCGTCGTGGGCGAGCTCGACGAGTCGCGCGAGTTGTTCGTGATCGAGCGGCGCGTCCGTTCCGACGACGCCGATCGTCGTCCCGGATCGCGTCTTCGAACGTTTCAGGTATTCATCGGCGACGTCGTCCATCTCCCGATATCCGGTCCCGTCTCCGCGGAGGGTCCCCCCGACCGTGCGGTTCTCGAATGGATCGTACACGTTGCCCACGCAGTTCGTCACGACGATTGCGCCGACCGTCCACGGGCCGACTCGGGCCGCACTGCTCCCAAGTCCCCCTTTCGTCCCGCCCGATGGCCCGAAGAACGGCCCGACGGTGGCGCCCGTCCCGGCGCCGACGTTTCCTTGGGCAACGGCCTTGCTCGACGCATCGACGCACGCTTCGTATCCGAGGTCCGTGTAATCGAACCCTTCCGTGTCCGCGAACTCGAGGTCGTAGATGTTGGTCCCCATGATGGCGGGCATCTTCCCGCCGCCCTTGCGGGAAGCGAGTCGGTGCTCGAGGAGAAACCGGCGGATCCCACGTACGGCGTCGAAGCCGTACACATCGCCGCCGGTGAGGAGCAACGCATGGCGATCGATGAACGTCTTGCCGAGGTCCGAGGCCGCCGTATCGTACGTCCCCGGCCAGCCGCCGCGGGCGTCCGCGAAGGCCATGGCGGGCGGCTCGAGGAGCACGACGGTCGTACCGGTCCGCCGACGGGGATCGTGAGCGTGGCCGACCCGCACCCCTCGGATCGCGGTGAGCGTCGAGTTCGCGGCGATGGCCTCCACCCGGAACTTCGCCGGGACCGCCCGGGCCGTATTTAATGGATGTGTGAGCTCCACGGACCTTATCGGGTCAAGTCCGAGACGGAGAACGAAACCTCGTGAGCCGCGAGCTCCGGCACAACGAGACTCGAGGGGAGTTCCTCCGGGGCGAGGACGCCGGCACGGGGGAGTCGTTTCGTGTGAATCAACATGACGGCCGCAGCGGAGGCAGCCGCGGTCAGGAAGCGTTCGGCGGTCGTGCCCCGACGGCGGTTCGCCTCGCGATGCTCCATCGTGAGCGAAGCCCGTACGGCGGCATTTGTGCCGTCTTCCCTGGTCCCGTGCACCTCGACCACAATTCCGAGCGCTCCCGGAAGCGGCCCGATCAGCGTCGACGGCTCGGGGATCGCGGCCATGAACGCATCGCGGAAGGGAATCTGCGTCACGCCGACCTTCACCTTGCGGTCCGGCCTCAGGAGGCCCAACGCGTCGAATGCATGGATCGCACGCTCGAGCTCCGGGTTGATGTCGTGCTTGTAATCGACCCATCCGACCGGCTTGCCGAGGTGGGCGGGCAGCGTGAGGACCTCCTCGTGCCAGAACCAATGCACACGTCGCTTGCCGATCGGCGGCGGGAACTCGTAGTCCTCCTCCCCGCTCGCGGGTTTCTCTTCGCGGATGTCCTTCCCGTCCCAGACAATCGGTTTGGAGAGCGATGCACTAATGAACACCTCACGCGAGTACAGCGGGAACCCGTCCGTCGCTTTCTCTCCAGTGGCCGCCTTGCGGATCAAGATTCGGTCGACCTTGGTGAAACGGTCCGCGGCGACCCGCGCCATGACGTTGGAAATCCCAGGGTCCGACCCCATCGAAACGATCGCGCTGATTCCACGATCCCGCCAACTCGAGTCCAAGCCGAGTTGCTCCAGGACGCCGCGCTTCTCTCCGGCCAAGGGAGGGCTGTACCCCGCGCTATCGACGTAGCCGCATCCCGCCGCGAAGCACGCATTCATCACGCGAAGATTGTACTCCGGTAACGTTGCATTCACGACGACGTCCACGCCGGAGAGGATCCGGCGCAAGGCGTTCTCGTCTGTCACGTCCGCCTCGAGTGCGGTCAGCGAGGCGGTCTTGCCGAGGGATTGGAGGGCGCGGGAGCGGTCGCCCCGCTTGTCGACGATGACGATCTCATCCACACGGCGGTCGGCCGCGAGTTCGAGGGTGATGATCCTGCCGAGTCCGCCTGTCCCCAGGACCGCGGCCTTCACGCGCGCGTCGAAGCGGCTGGGGCGCCTTAGAGGTTTCGACCTGATTTCTCATCGGTTGCGTTCCTTCGGCTTGTTCACTTTTGAGTCGTCGGCGGTTCGGATGCGATTCGCTCGCGGCCGGCGTACACGTTGAATCGTTCCCCGCGGGCGAAGCCGACCAGGGTCATGCCGAACTCGTCCGCCAGGGTCACCGCCAGACTGGACGGAGCGCCGACCGCGACGACGATCGGGATGCCAGCCACCGCCGCTTTCTGCATGATCTCGAAGCTCGACCGACCGCTCACGGCGAGGATGTGATCGGAGAGGGGCACCCGGTCCGCGAGAAAGGCCTCTCCGATGACCTTGTCGACCGCGTTGTGTCTCCCGACGTCCTCTCGCACGCTCTGCAGGTTCCCGCGGGCATCGAAGAGGCCGGCAGCGTGCAGGCCTCCCGTTTCCGAGAAGAGCGCCTGTTCCTCGCGGAGCCGCTCCGGAATCGACCGAACCGCGTCGGGATCGATCCGCGGAACCCCGCTTCGAATTGGATGACGGGCCGCGACCCGAACCGCCTCGAGGGATGTCTTCCCGCAGACCCCGCACGAGGAGGTCATGTAGAAATGGCGGCTCAAGCGGTCCGCGCGAAACGCAACCTCAGGGCGCAAAGCCGCGCTCACGATGTTGTATTCCTGGACGATCCCCGGATCGGTGCAATACTCGATTCGCACGATGTCCCGCTTGTAGGCCACGATCCCTTCCGTGAGGAGGAACCCCGCGGCGAGTTCGAAATCGTGACCCGGGGTTCGCATCGTGACCGAAAGGGAGGTCGTCGCGCGCTCACCCGTCGTTCCCGTCTCGACTCGAATTTCCATCGGCTCCTCCGCGGCGAGAACGTCGGTCTCGTCCGAGGCGCGCTCGCCTCGAACCTTCCAAACGGTTGCGCGAGTCGTTGGACCCGGGCGCTTCACGCGCTCACCCGTGCCGCCGGTGCCACTTCGATTCGCACGAGTGCGTTATAGTCCGGCATCTCACACCGCGGATCGACAATCCCACGGCGGATCAAGACGTTGCCTTCCGGCCAATAGATTTGAACGTTCCGCGGACGGATCGGCGCGATGTGCACATGCCCCCGATACGAGCCAAGCTCGTTCGAGATGAGGACCTCGTCGCCGCCTGCCACGCCCAGCGCCTTCGCATCCTCGGCGGACATGAGGACGTCGCTGCGGCGTGCGCCGAGTAGGAAGTCGACCTCGCCATGGATCATCGAGTTGAACTGTTTCCCGCGGCGCGTGCTGAGCAAGAATTGTCCGGGTGGGATGTCCGCGTCGGGCAAGTTGACGATGGTGAACTGCGCTCGTCCGTCGGGCATCGGGAACGTCCCGCCCTCGCAGAGTCGCGGACCGCCATACTGGAACGCATCGCCTTTCGCCCGGAGTTTCTCGATTCCTTTGTAGGTCGGGATGGCCTTCGCGATCTCCTTGCGGATTGCCGGGGCGTCCTCGAAGTGGATCAGATGCGCCGAGTCGGGGAGTGCTCGC
>DATGWB010000244.1:0-7378 GCA_035299725.1 Thermoplasmata archaeon | reverse complement strand
CGTCGCGAGGAAGGCCCCGACCATGGCGAGGGCGATCGCGAACTTCTGTGGAAAGGTGAGCCGCTCGTCCATCCAGAACCGCCGAACGAGGATCGCGACGATCGGGTAGGCGGTGGTGAGGGGCACGACGATCGCGATCGGCCCGAGCCCGATGGCCAGGAAGATCGTGATCCCTGCGATGCTGAACAGGAACAGGGACGGGATCGCCTCGCGGATTCCTGCGTGATCCCACGAACCGGTCCGACGGAGGCCTCGCGAGGCGACGGCCAAATAAATCGGCGTCGAGACCGCCACGTAGATTCCGGCATTGCCTGCGAAGCCGAGCGCGTCGATCGACATCCGCTCGAGGATGCCCCACGCGCCCCACAGGACGATGGCGAGGAGCATCGGGGCGAGCCAGGCCCTCCCGACCGCGGCTTCGCCCGGGTGGGCGTGCAGACCGAGGACCACGGCGCCGATCAGCAGGAAAGCTATCGCGATGATCTGTATGGGGACGAGCGAGACGCCGAGGATGACGACCGCCGCCGCGACCGTGATGACCGGGTATGCCGCCGTGAATCCGCTGACGACGCTCGCGGTGCCGGACTCCATCGCGCGGAACCAGAAGATCGTGCCGAAGCACCCGCAGACCGCGCTCGCGATCGCCAACGCGACGCCGAACGGCGTCAGGCGGTCCCAACCGGATCCGAGGACAAACCAGGCGGCGTAGATCGGCGCGCTACCGAGCGCGTAGAGGACGAGCATGCGAGCTGACCCGAGCCGGACTGTCGGCTCTTTGGACAGGCCCTCGCCCACGCCATAGCACACGACCGTGAGCAGGGCGCAGACGAGCCAGAGCTCCATCTCTCGCCTCACTTCGATAACTGCCGGGTTCCTCTTCTTCGTCCATCGTTCCGCAGACTCCTTGGGCCCGTGGCCCTCGTCCGCGCGGCGTCACTTTAGATCGAGGTTTTATAAAACGGTTCCGGGCAAAAGTATCTCGTGGACGAATAAGCCCAAACAAGTGTAACGCACAACAGAGCATCGCGGCCGACCATTGAGTCCATGCTAGTTGGTCCGCCGCTCACCGGGACAAATGCGTGAATTTGTGATTCCGTTTTTCGAAATGATGAACATTAATCGGCAATTCGCGAAATTCTATGGAGGCTGATAGGAAAAGTTCTGGCAATCTATTTAATGGCTGCAAGTCATCCCTAGCATGGAGCGGGCCAAGAGTTCTCTCGCGGCTCGCGCCGTGCAGGAGGAGTCTCGACGAAGTCAGGCGCCGTCGCCTTGATCTGTGGGCTTGTCGTCGTAATGGTATCGATGCAATCCGTCGGAGCCGCAGCTCGGTCCACCGAAGGGACGACGCCGAGGCCGAAAGCAACATCGGCCGACCTGAAAATCGGCTTCCTCGAATCGGTCGACAGCCTCAATCCATTCCAGGGATTGAACGATCCATCGTATCTATTGTACGGCCTCGTCTACGATTATCTGTTTTCGTTCGACGAAGATGGAAATTATGTTCCCAATCTCGCGTTGAGCGCGTCGTGCGACGCCGTCTGCATGAACTGGACCTACCAGATTCGGCAAGGCGTCACCTGGCACGACGGCACGCCATTCACCGTCAACGACGTCGTGTTCACCATCAACTACAACAGTCAGAGCATCTTCCACCTGTGGGCGTTCGAACCGTACATGAACCGAATCGTGCAGTGCGCGGGGAAGTACCCGAAACAGGGCTGTGGAGCGTACAGCAATTCCCCATGGAACGTCACTGTTTACTTCGACCGACCTTTCGTCCCCGGAAAGTCGTTGTTCGTGCCGATCATTCAGGAGGCGCAGTGGGCGGGAATTTCACCGCAGCAGGCGCAATATTCGTTCCCAAACCCGAACCCCATCGGGACGGGACCGTTCGTCGCGGACGCGGCGATCTACACCGAATACCAGAACCAACCCGCGCAAGCCCTCCATCTGTTTAAGAATCCAAATTACCACCCGGTGGGGAACCACACAGGGCCGTCTCCCATCGACAACATCTATCTGCAGCAGTTCCAGGATGAGCAGACGATGGCGATCTCCCTCCTCCGGGGGGACATCGATTTGGCCAAGATGACCTCGGGCGGCATCGGCACCGTCCAGGGACAACCGAACATCGGCACTCAGGAAGGCTTGCTCAGCACGCAGTACTGGAACGAAATCGGAATCGAACAGTCCGACCCTGGCAACAAGAACACCCCGCTGAATCCGGCGCGGTGGGATGTGAGCGTCCGCCGCGCTATGGCGATGGCGACGAACAAAGACTACGTCGTCAGTACAATCTACCAAGGCAAGGGCGTCCGCGGCGATTCGTTGATGTCTCCCGTGACGCCTCAGTGGTGGTACGACCCCACCACCGATCCGGGCGCCAATCTCACGTTCGATATCGCGGCGGCGAACGCGGTGCTCGACGCCGCCGGCTACAATTCGTATTGGACCGACACCGGAACGGGAAAGCAGTATCGCATGGCGACGAATGCCATCACGCTGAGCGTGCAGACGAATGCTTGCGGGTGTCCGAATCCGCAGAACGTGACGAAGCTGGTGCCGGCGGGACAGCACCTCGAATTCAAGATGGACGTCCGCCTCGAATTCCCGCAGGAGCAGCAGACCGCCAACTATCTTCAAGCGGAGTGGGAGAAGATTGGGATCAAACTCGATGTGCAGGCGCTCGCCGAGGACGCGCTGTCCGCGGAAGTCTACGGCGGACTTACCGACACGTACATCTGGTACTGGTCGGGGGATCCGGATCCGAACTACCTCTTGTCCATTGAGTCTGGCTACACGCTCGATGGCTGGAACGACAACTATTGGAACAACGCGACCTACAACCAGCTGTACGTCAAGCATCTCGGGGCGACGAACTTGGCCCAGCGTCAATCGATCGTCCGCGCGGCCGAGAAGCTCAACTACGAGAGCGCGGTGTACATCATCTACATCTTCCCGTATGGGGAGTGGGCGTACCGCACGGATTTGTGGACGAACTGGGGCGACTGGAACGCTCACCCGTACCGACAAATGGACGCGTTCTGGGGCGCGAACCCGCTGTTCTTCGATTTGGTGTATACCGGGACGGTCACTCCCAACCAACCGCCGGTGAAGCCAGTCATCTCCGGGACCACGTACCGGAGCACGTTCACCAACATCACGCAGGCGTTCACCGCCACCTCGTCCGATCCAGAGTCCACGGACAACCTGACGTTCAAGTGGGATTGGGGCGATGGGAACATCACCGTGGGCCCGTCGAGGCGCGCCTCGGGGACGGTCAGCGATACTACGACGTACCACTGGCCGACGCCGGGCAACTATACCGTGAAGGTGAGCGTCGCGGACGGGTTCAACGCCCCAATCTTCTCCAACGCCATCTTCGAGAACGTGACGCAGGCTCCGCCCTCTCTCGGGTCGATCACCGGGTTCGTCAAATTGCCGTCCGGGAGTCCGATTCCTGGGGCTTCTGTCTCCGTGACTCCGGGCAACTACGGAAACGACACGGTGGGTGACGGCTCGTATACCATCCAACTCCCGGCTGGGATGTACAATGTCAGCGCGAGTGCGCCACTCCACAACACCTCGAGCCAGAGCGGAATCGTCGTCACCGCGTCCACCGCGAAATGGGTTAACTTCACCCTGGCGTTCACCGCCGGGTGGATCTCGGGGACCGTCGTGAGCGATGCCGATGGTTCCCCGCTCGCCTCGATCGGAATCGCGATCCTGAGCGGCACCGCGAGCATCGCCGCGACGTCGACGAACGTTTCGGGCCAGTACAAGGTGTCCGTCGCCGATGGAACGTACTCGGTCCGGGCCACCAGCAGCTCGTACGTGCAGCAGACCAAGACGGGGGTCGTCGTAACGGGCGGGCAAGTAACGACAGCGGACTTCCGGATGGTCGCGCCTCCACCGCCGCCCGGCGGCGGTCTCTCGACCCTGGTAATCGCCGGGATCGCCGTTGCCGTCGTGCTCGTTGCCGTCGCCATCTTGGCGGTCCTGCTCATGCGGCGGAAGCGAACCAAAGAGGCGGAAGAGTCGAAAATCAATATCCCGCCCCGCTGAGGAGCAGATCGCTCGAACCGTGAACATAATCCCGAGGCGTTGCAACGAACCTTCGTAGGTACCTCGCGAAGAAGGCCGTCTATGTCGCAATCACGGTGTGGCTCATCGCATCCCTGAACTTTTTTATCGTCCAGGTGTTGCCTGGCGACCCGACCCGAGTCTTGCTCCCACGCGGCTCGTCCAACGTGACGCAGGGCGGGAGTGATCTACGGGCGCTGCTCATCCACCAATGGGGCCTCGACCAGCCAATCACAACGCGATACGTCGTCTATTTCGCGAACTTGGCACAAGGGAACCTTGGCACGACGATCACCTACCAGAAGGGTGGATTGCCGGTCGCGGGGGTCATCGCGCCGAGACTGACGACGACCCTCGTCCTGGTGGGCCTCGCGACGGCCGCGACGATGTGGCTCGGAATTGTCCTGGGCCGGATCTCGGGATGGCGGCGAGGCCATCGCTCCGATGTCTCGATCACGATGGCGACCCTCTTCGGATACTCGATGCCTTCGTTCTGGGTCTCCCTGATGCTAATCTTCGCCCTAGCCTACGTCATTCCGCTCTTTCCCGCGTACGGCGTCCAGTCGCGGGATGCCGCGACGTTCGACCCGTTGACGAAGGTGCTCGACCAGCTCTACCACTACTTCTTGCCCGTCCTCACGTTCGTCATCACGAACGTGGCGTGGTTCTCGCTTACGCTGCGGAATTCGTTGACGGACACGTTGCCCGAAGACTACATGCTCACCGCGATGGCCAAAGGACTCACTGAGAGAGAGCAACTCCGAAAGCACGCGATGCCGAACGCCCGTCTCCCTCTCCTGACCGCGTCCGCCCTATATTTCGGCTGGGTCGTGAGCGGCGCGATCGTGATCGAGGAGGTATTCAACATTCCGGGCCTCGGGCAACTCACGTGGGATGCCACCCGCGTCCGAGACTTCCCCCTCTTGTCTGGGGTGTTCCTCGTGGCAACCCTGGGCGTCGTGGTGGCAAACGCGATCGCGGACGTCCTTTACATGTACCTCGATCCTCGGGTTCGGGAGGCGTGAGGCCTGGCGACGAAGATCGTCTCTGCGACGACCCAGCGGGCAACGGCGCTCCGCGAACGCATCGCGCTCGACGTGACGCGGTTCCAGAAGTTCATGCGGCTTCTCCTCCGCGACAAACTCGCGGTGGCCGGCCTTGCGATGATTCTAGCCTTCGTCTTCATCTCAATCGCAGCTCCATTGCTCGTCGGGCCCTATCCGACTCAGTTCGACCGCACGACCGCGATGCAGCGTCCCTCAGCTGCCCATCCGTTCGGGACGGATTGGCAGGGGTTCGATGTGCTGAAGCTTGTCGTATACGGCGGCCGGGTGTCGATGCTCATCGGATTCATCTCGTC
Organism: Thermoplasmata archaeon; assembly: GCA_035299725.1. GTDB lineage: Archaea > Thermoplasmatota > Thermoplasmata > RBG-16-68-12 > RBG-16-68-12 > RBG-16-68-12. The sequence continues at coordinate 1,932 of DATGWB010000244.1, read as the reverse complement.
TGTCGTGGCCATGCTCCTCGGTACATCAGTCGGATTGGTCGCCGGGTACTACGGCCGGGTGACGGACCAGGTCCTCTCTCGAGCGACAGATTTCTTCCTCGTCATCCCTTGGTTGCCGTTCGTTCTGATCCTCGTCGCCATCTTGGGCAGCAGCCTTACGACGATCATCTTCGCAATCGCGGTCGTGAGCTGGCCGACGACGGCCCGAATCATCCGCGCTCAAGTGCTTACAGTGAAAGAACGGCAATTCATCGAGCGGGCCCGGGCGGTGGGGTCAGGGAACGGCTTCATCCTCCGCAAACACATCTTGCCGAATGTCATGCCGCTCGTCTGGGCCGAAGCGGTCCTGACGATCTCCAGCGCGGTATTCACCGAGGCCTTCCTCTCATTTTTCGGCCTCGGTTGGAAAGGTCCGGGCGCAGTCGAAAGCTGGGGTCAAATCGCAAACGAGGCCTACGTGAACTCGGCCCTGCTGCGAGGGCTTTGGCTGTATTTTGCGCCTCCGGGAATCTTCATCACACTCGTCGTCCTCGGATTCGCGATGCTCGGATATGGATTGGAAGAAGTACTGAATCCCGCTCTCAAGCGGCGCCGGTAGCTCGGTTCGCTTCTTCGAGAAACGGCAGGGCGGGACGAAATCAACATACGACCTGAGACCTTCTCGGCGGCCAACTCATGGTCTCCGCGGACGTCGTCATCATCGGAGCGGGCCATAATGGCCTAGTCGCCGCCAACTACCTCGCGAGGGCCGGGCTCCGAGTCGTGGTGGTCGAGCGGTCGGATCGCGTCGGCGGCGCGTGCGTCACGGACGAGGTCGCGCCGGGATTCAAGGTCAGCGCCGCCGCCTACGTGTCGGGACTCTTCCGGCCTCAAATCATCGAGGACCTCGAGCTCGCGAAGTTCGGGCTGAGGCAAGTGGCCTTCGATCCGCAAGGTTTCTGCCCGTTCCCCGATGGAAAATATCTCATGCTCTGGTCCGACGGGGACAAGACTGCAAAGGAGATCGCGAAGTTCTCGAAGAAAGACGCCGCGGCCTATCCGAAATACGAGGCGATGTGGGCCGAGGTCTACGATCTCGTCGAGCCGATGCTGCTCGCCCCGCCCGTCCCGATCGCCGAGCTCGTCTCGCTCCTCCGCGGCCCGGAGGCCGAGGACCTGCTGCGGCGCCTGCTCTTCTACAGTGCGGAAGAGCTGCTCGACGAATATTTCGAGTCGGACGAGGTCAAGGCCGCCTTCGCGAACGAGAGCGTCATCGGTCATTTCTCCGGTCCGTCGGCCCCGGGAACGGCGTTCACCCTTGCGCACAATCTGCTCGGGAACATCGATGGCCAGGTCGGCGGGTGGGGGCTCGTCCTCGGTGGGATGGGTGCCCTGCCCGATGCGCTGGCGGCCGCGGCGCGGGCGCGGGGCGTCGAGATCCTCCTGCGGTCTCCCGTAGAACGAATTCAAGTCCGGGGCGGACGCGCGGTCGGGGTGCGGCTCGAAAGGGGACGAACGATCGACGCGAAGGCCGTCGTCTCCACCGCGGATCCGAAGCGCACGTTCCTGCAGATGCTGGAACCCGACCAATTGCCCGCGGAATTCCGGCGGTCCGTCGGCGCGATCAAGATGCACGGGGCCGCGATGAAGGTCAACTGCGCCTTGTCCGAGCTCCCTCGTTGGAACGCGGCCGACGCGACCCCGGGTCCGCAACATCGGGGGAGCACCTACATCGGACCGTCCATCGAGTACGTCGAAGACGCGTTTCTCGACGCGAAGTACGGACGGCCCTCCGAGCATCCGTGGCTCGAGGTCGTCACACAGAGCGTCCTCGATCCGTCCGTCGCGCCGCGCGGGAAGCACACGCTCTCGATCTACGTGCAATATAGCCCGTATCACCTCGCATCCGGTTCCTGGGACGAACTCAAGGAGCCGTACGGGGACCGCATCGTC
>DATGWB010000243.1:0-20171 GCA_035299725.1 Thermoplasmata archaeon | reverse complement strand
ATGGTCCGGAGATCCACGATCAAATGGGTGCGCGAGGGCAAGGCCAATGGACGAGAATCCGGGTTCATCGTGACATGGGACGTGAACAGCACCGATCGGGCAGTGGCCCACCGCCTCCAGCGATTCGTGTACGGCGACACGGCCCGATCCAACGGGAGACACTACCGGTATGCCGGATTCATCGAGAAGACAGGTGTTCGCTATCTTGGTCAGTCGGTCATCTTCGTGCGCCCGCATCTGCTGGGTGAACTCGTCGACTTCTTGTCGAGGACTCGGATCGAGCACGAAGTGACCGCTGCCGCCGTTGGGTAGGTTCGGGCATCTACCCGAAAACGCACGGTCCACAGGAGAGGGCCACCCTGGTCGACTTCGGGCTTTTGTCCGAAACTCCTAGTCAGTCCCGCGTTCTCATCCTTCCATGCCTCTGTTGGTCTGATATTTTCGGGCACATGTCCGAAGACCCGCAAAGGTTTTTCCGGATCCCTCGCGTGGCCCAGCACGTGCTTACCGCGGTGGTGGATCGTTCCGGTCGGGGTGGCACTCGCAAGGTGAAGGCCGCCTTCGAGGACGTGGCTGCTAGATATGCGGAACATGGCCTCCGCGTGTCTTGGCCCGTGTCCGCCGAAATTGTCTCGATGGCAATCATGGGGGCAACGAAGTCGAAGGATTCCTCGCACACGTTGTTCGTGTCCGCCCGCGCCGTCGAATCCGGCGTCCTCGATGGCTTGATCGCGCATGAGATGGGCCACATGCTCCGGACCGAATCGGGGCACGCGTCCCACAGCGCCGAGGTGTTTCGAGCGTTGACCCGCGAAGTGCGGATCCCGCGGGCGGCCGAAGGCGCCTTCTCGAACGCCTTCAATCACATCCAAGACATCTACGCCGATGATCTCGCGTTCCTCGTGTTCTCGACGGACGGTGACGATCGTGCGTACGATTTCTTCTCCGGATGGATCGAGGGCAACGCCTCGATGCGGGGACGGAACCGATGGAAGAACGTCGGCCTCGCGGCGACCAACGGCTTCGCGCTCGGGAACCTCCTCCGGCACGGTCGGCTGTCGAAGGACGATCCGCTCTGGGAGCGGGCGCATGCGTTCGACCGCGAAGCCGGATTTGAGACCGTCGCCACCTTCTCGGATTTCTATGCCAAGCTGCCGGAGGACCCGTCGCCGGCGGCGTTTGTGACCCAGGTCAACACCCTCGCAACTGTGATGACTCGGGCCGCGTCTTCGTAGGTCCCGCAACGTTTAATACTCGCCTATTCCTGCTTCGAACTCTCTCGAGGTACGAACGTGGCCGAAGAGCTTGAGACCGCCCAGATTCCGCCGCACATCATGGCAGCGATGCGCGAGCGCATGAAGATGGCGCAGCGCATGTCCCGCATCAAACACAAGATCGTCGTGATGTCGGGAAAGGGTGGCGTCGGAAAGTGTCTTCGGCGAGGCACGGCCGTCCTTACGGGCCACGGCGACTGGCAATCGATCGAAACACTGGGGACGCCGGTGGTTGCTCTCGACGGTGGGGGTCAGGCCGTCGTCCGTCAAAAGAAAGGAATCCTGCACCGACGGGCCAACATCAATCTCCTTCATCTCAAGAGTGGCACGACCATCGGACTGACCCGAGATCACCTCCTCTACGGGTACGGGAAATGGAAGCCCCTTCGTGACCTCAGAAAGGGCGACCGAGTTGCAACCATTCGAACGGTCCCTGAGCCGTCAGGTCCCGACGAGCTCACGGACCACGAAGCGACCGTGTTGGGTCTCCTGTTGGGAGACGGAGGGCTAACGGGGGGCGTGGTGGGATTCACAAATGCCGACAAACTGATCATCGGCATCCTCGAGAAAGCTACGCACCGCATCGATCCCAAGTTACGAGTGCGACGCTGGGGGAGGAATCCCTACGGCTACCGCGTTTCCGGTGGTATGCGGGGCGGGACCCGCAATGCGGTCATGACACTCGTCAGGCGTTTGGAAGTCGACGTTCTATCCTGGAAAAAGCATATTCCCGCCCCGGCATTCCGAAGTTCGAACCGCATTCTCGGTCTCGTTCTGCGTGGTCTCTTCAGCACAGACGGCTCGGTCTACGACGATAAGATCGAGTACGCTTCTTCCTCGCCGAGACTCGCCCGCGACGTGCAGCGGGCTCTGCTTCGGTTCGGGATCCATTCCGTGCTAAGTGAGCGATCCGCGTCGTACTTCCGCGGGAAGCGGAGACGTCTGGGGCGTACCGCGTATCGCATCCAAATCATGGGGAAAGACGTCCTTTCCTTTGCGAAGCAGATCGGCTTCTGGGGCGCGAAGTCCCAGCGGCTCAGAAGGGTCGTTGCCAGGGTCGCAGGTCGACGGCGGAACCCCAACCGAGACACGTTGCCTCGCGAAGTCTGGGGGGACGTCGATGCCGAGCGCATGCGGGTTGGCATTTCGTGGGCCGAACTGTCCAAAGCTTACGGCTATGCTCAAGTTCCCAGCACGTATGGAGGACATACCTACCTCAAGCAGGGCTACCTCGACAAACGCGTTTGTCCGTCTAGGGACGCGGTTCGAAAAATCGCTTCTCTGCTCGGTTCCGCGAGTCTAGCTGCGATCGCCAGGTCGAACATTTACTGGGACGAGGTCGACTCGATAACCTTCGGCGGCAGGGAGGATGTGTTCGACATCGAGGTCGACGGAAGCCACAACTTCATCGCAGAGGGGGTTCTCGTCCACAATTCGACGGTCGCTGCGAATCTTGCCGTCGTGCTCGCGGAGGATGGCTCGGCGGGCATCGTCGATGCCGACGTCACGGGGCCCGACATCCCGATCCTGATGGGCGTCCAGGACGCGCAGGTGAAGGCGACGGAAACCGGGATGGAGCCCACCGTCGGGCCCGCGGGCGTCAAGGTCATCTCGATGGCGCAGCTGATCGATCGCGACACCGCGATCGTGTGGCGAGGGCCTCTGAAGATCAAGGCGCTGAAGCAGATGCTCTCCGACGTGGAGTGGGGGGACCTCGATTACCTGGTCATCGATCTTCCGCCAGGAACGAGCGATGAACCGCTCAGTGTGGCGCAGGAGATCCCCGACGCGGACGGCGCGGTCGTCGTGACGACGCCGCAGCAAGTGTCGCTACTGGACGTTCGGAAGTCGATCGCCTTCGCCAAGGCGGTGAAGATGGACATCCTCGGCGTCATCGAGAACATGAGCGGCTTCGTCTGTCCGCATTGCGGCAAGGAGACGGACATCTTCAAGGTCGGCGGCGGCGAGGCGGCCGCGAAGGAGCTCGGACTCCCGTTCTTGGGTCGCATACCCCTGGACCCCCGGATCGTCATCGGAGGCGACGTGGGCAAACCGTTCGTCCTCGAGCATCCGGATTCCGAGGCCGCGAAAGCGTTTCGGGCCATCGTGAAGAATCTGAAGCCGCACCTCAAGGAAGCGAGGCCGCGTCCCACCGGACCACTGGTGAAGTGACGATTCGGTCCCGCGGTCCTCCCGCGGCGCGGGGCGAGGGACGGCTCTTCGTGGCCGCTGTCACGACCAGCGCTCGACGATCGCTTCGATCTGAGGTCGGGGAACCGCGCCGACGCTGCCATCGACCAACTTCCCACTCTTGAACAGGAGCATCGTCGGAATCGACGTGACCTGGAACCGCTCCGCGGTGCGCGGATTCTCGTCGACGTTCAACTTCCCGAGACGGAGGGCCGCCCCATGGGCCCTCGCGACGTCCTCGAGGATCGGAGCGACCGATGGCACGGGCCACACCATTCGGCCCAGAAATCGACCAGGAGGAGACCCGCTCGGCCGACCTCCCTATCGAACGTCGCGTCGGTGAGCTGAACCGGGCCGATATATCCAGCGGCGACCGGCTTCGGTCCGGTTGCGGCCATGAGCCCCCGCAGCTTGCGGGCGCGGATCGCAGCGAGCTCCGGATCCTCCATCGAAGCGTGCAGGCCGAAAGCCCGATAAAAGGGTTTGTCGCCCTATCGGGAGACCTTCGCCACGGGGCCGAACTCTTCCGCAAGCGGGCCGAGGAGTCGCACCTCGCGCCGGATGAGCGCGATCTCGCGGTCGTTGAAGGCGGTCGGGTCGAATGGGACGACGAGGACGGCCTCCCGCATCGCGACGGACTCGTTCAGGTCATGCAAGAGCGCGAGGACGGATCCGAAGTCGTTGTGGGAGACCAGGTACTCAAGGCCGTCCAGCAGGACGACGCAGTGCTCGCTGACCTCGATGAAATGTTCCACGGCGAGCGCGACTTTCTCCGGAGGGCTGGGCCGGACCGCGTTCTTATCCGTCGACACGCGACTCAGCCACAGGATCGGCGTGCGCTCGAGTCCGTACTCCGTCATGACGGCCTTCGGTGCGCGTCGCGTGATGCACAGTCCCTGCGTCCCGTGGGTGACGTAGTCCTTGAAGATCTCGAACGCCTGGCTTGCGTCCCGCTCCAGGACCGCGTACGTGTAGCCCCGATCCAACTCGTAGGTCGGCTTCGTGAGCAGGTGGGCCTCCGCCTCCGGCACGATCAACGTCTGGAGGAACGACTTCTCGCGCACCCCGAAGGCGATCAGGCCCACGAGGGCCATCTCGAGGATGAAGCCGGGCGCCCGCAGATCAATCCCGAAGTTCGGGAGGAGGATCTCGAAGAGGAGCTCGCCGACGGCGAAGCCGGAGATCCCGAAGATGATCAGGAACGTGTCCCGCCGGACTTCCTCGCCCGGCTTCGTCCGCCGCATGTGGAGGATGAACCGGTAGGGCGCGTACAGGATCAGGGTCGCGACGGCGAGGCCGTTGATGAACAGGAAATAGGGCTCGAACGAGATGAGGGGCGGGTTCGCCTGCACGATTTGGACCGGGGACACGAGGATCGTGACGATCGTCACGACCATGATGAAGACGTAAAACACGTACGAGTTCGGGAACTCGTTCGTCATGTAGTGGAAGAAGTCCTTCCGCGAAGTGATCCCGGCGGTCGTCGCCACGACGATGAACGCGCCGATCGTGATGCCGAACATGTAGTCGAACGTCGCCTGGACGCGTTTCGACAGGACAATGCCTGCCTCGAGCGCCGTTTGTGATCCTTGCCCCGGCTGCGTGATGTAAATGCTGATCAGGACGTTCGAGATGATCGCGCAGACGAGGAGGGAGATCGCGAACAGGAGGACGTGTTTCTGGAACACCCGGCCGGTCTTCTGCCGCGCGATCGCGACGATGATCAGGGCCGACAGAAAGAGCGCGCTCGCCGCGCTCAGGTAGGTTACAATGCCCGATGCATCCGACAGGGACGCTCACCCGCTGAGAACGAACAATATGCGGCCCTCGACCGTATTTAAGCGGTCCCTGCCCGTTATCCGAAGCGATTCCAGCGAGGATTCGGGCGGCGTGTTCTCAGCAATAATAATCGTTACGGAGAACCAACAGGCCCTTCTTCATATGGGGTCACGGAGACATCTTCTCCGGTTCCGTGCCAGTCCAGTCATACAATCCCATCGGCATCAACCCGGAGGACCTCGATCTCCTCTCGCGGACGGTGCTCCGCCTCGGCGGATATGCCGAGGGCCTCTTCGACTACCACGACTTCGGGTTCGACAAGAACTACCTGAAGGACCACATCTCGAGCGTCCACTCGACGTTGAAACGGCTGAAGGAAAGCGCCCCGCCCGACGGGCTCCCCCTCCGGCCGCCGAACATCCCGCCCGGCGCGTTCTGGGAAGACCAGGGCGAGGTATGGAACTACCTCCAGACGCTGCGCTTCGCCGCGGGCGCCACGATGATGACGGAGCAGTACCTCCCCCACATGACGCCGGATAACCTCCAGCGCGCGATGACGGCGAAGATCTTCCGGGAGTGCGTCATCGGCATCCTGGACGACCTGATCGACAAGGGTAACTACTCCTACCTCGAGGCGAAGGACCTCCACCACATGGTCCTCAGCTCGATGCTCGACCCGGACTTCGACTCGACGAGCTTCACGAAGCGACTCGTGACGATGCTGCGGCAGGAGCAGATCCCGCTCTTCGACCTGATCAACAACATCGTCCGCGGCTTCAACGTCCTGTGGAACAACTCGCCGCACGGTCACGACTACTTCTACCAGATGGAGATCATGGACGAGCGAGTCGCCCTAGGCCAAGCGCTCTCCATGTTCGAGAAGGAGCCGAACTTCTCGATCGCCCGGATGGAGAAGATCACGGAGGCGTTCTACGCGCCGGACGATACGATGCACTGGTGGGAGAAACTCGGCGGTCACGTGTCCGCCGCGAGCCGGCACAACCTGATCGACATGGCCTTCACGGACCAATCGTACGAGATCCGCCGGATGAAGAACTTCATGGCCGGCTGGTACTACTACGACGCCGCGGTGATCCTGATGGACCACGTCGTCAGCATCCACCACGACCTCCGGAACGGAATCGCGAACCTCTCCCTGATCGCGATGCGGGAGAAGGAGCTCCGCGACCTGACATCGTTGCGGAACTACAACCCGCACCTCACGATCGAGGACTACGACGGCCACCTGCGCCGGATCGCCGACCTCACGTCGAAGGGGATCCGCCTCGCGACGACGGACGTCCACGATGAGACGCTCGTCTACCCGTTCATGACGATCATGATGCCCGTCGTGATGATGGCCGATTGGATCGGCAACCGCGACGATATGATCCACACGTTCCTCGAAGCCATCGCGCCGACAATCAAGGCCGTCGCCAGCAACGGCACCGTGCCCACCCGCGCGATCATCGAGGTCGCAAGCGAAGCGGCCCGCGGTCAGTAGCGGCTCGCCGAGTTCAGCTCTGTTTTCTCCCGAGCCGGGGCCCGTCCGGCAGGGGGCGATTTCGTACGCCGGAAATGGTTATATAAGTCGGGGGGATAGCACGAATCGGGAGAGCCTTGACGACCTCATCCCTGGATTTTGGCGTGGCCCAGGAGATGGCTCTCGTCGAGGCGAAGATCCGCCAAAGCATCGTTTCCGAGGAACCCCTCCTCCATGACATCGCCCGCTACGTCATCGAGGCGGGCGGCAAGCGCATCCGGCCGATGGTCACCCTCCTCGCCTTCCGGGCCCTCGGCGGCACGGATCCCGCGCAGGCGATCGACCTCGCCGCGGCCCTGGAGCTGATCCACTCCGCGACCCTTATCCACGACGACATCAACGACGGCGGCGAGATGCGCCGCGGTCGCCTGACGGCGTACAAGAAGTTCGGGTTGCAGAACGCCCTCATCACGGGCGACTTCCTGTTCGTCAAGGCGTTCGGGATTGGAGGCAAGTTCGACGCGGAGATCGTCGAGCTGACCGCCGATGCATGCGCGGCGCTCGCGGAAGGGGAGATCCGCCAGAAGCGCCACGCCTTCGACACGGCCGTGACCCATCAGGAGTACCTCGACATCATCACGCGGAAGACGGCCTTGCCGATCATGGCGGGCGCGAAGATCATCGGGCTCATTGCCGGCGCGCGCCTCGAAGACATCGATGCCGTCGGCGAGTACGGCCTGAACCTCGGGATCGCCTTCCAGATCGTGGACGACATCCTCGACGTCGTCGGAGACGGCGCCCGCCTCGGGAAACGCACCGGCACCGACCTCCGGGAAGGCAACGTGACCCTCGTCGCAATCCACGCCTTGAACGACGGTAGCTCGATCGACGTCCATTCGCTGACGCGCCTCATCGCGAAGCATCGGAAGCGAGAGGAGGATGTCCAGCGCGGCCTCGCCCTGCTCCGGGATTCCGGCGCGATCGAGAAGGCCCGCGCGGAGGCGTCCGCCTTCGGACAACTCGCGAAGAAGGCGCTGGACCCGATTCGGGAGAGCACCGCGAAAGCGAACATGCTCCGACTCGTCGACTACGTCCTCTCCCGCGACCGGTGAGGGGGCGGCGCTATGCCCTCGCCCTACGACGTCATCGTGGTCGGCTCGGGACCCGCGGGAGCCACGGCGGCCCGGTACGCGGCCCGACGGGGCCTGAAGGTTCTCGTCGTCGACAAGCGCAGAGAGATCGGCGTGCCGGTCCAGTGCGGCGAATACGTCGCCCACAACGAGGAAGTCCGCGCGATCTTCCCGACCGTCACCGAACTCGACGATCTTATGGAGGTCCCCTACCGCGTTCGTGAGATCGATACGCCGGTCATCCGGATCTGGTCGCCGAACGGCCGACGGTACGACATCCCGTTCAAGGGATTCACGGTCCGACGTGACAAGATGGACCAGGGGATCACGGCGCAGGCCGTCCACGAAGGCGCGGAGCTGATGACGGAGACGACGGTCCACCGCGTCCGCGGGGAGGACGTCGAAACGAACCGCGGGACGTTCCAGGGCAAGGTCGTCATCGGATCCGATGGCCCGCGATCGATCGTCGCGAAGTCGGTCGGCCTGGAGTGGCCCGTGTCGGCACCGGCCATGAGTGCGACGGCCGATGGCGAATTCAGCGATGCGACGGACATGTTCTTCGGCAACCTCGCGCCCGGCGGATACGCGTGGATCATCCCGAAGTCCGGATGCGCGAACGTCGGGCTGGGCACCTGGGAGCGATTCCGCGGGAATTTGCGCGAGCTGTTCGACAAGTTCATCGCGGCTCGCCGTCTCGAGCCCGGCAAGGCGACCGGAGGCTTCGTCCCGGTCCTGGGGCCGCCGCCTCGCACGGTGAAGGACAACGTGATGCTGGTCGGCGACGCCGCCGGCATGGTCATGGCGACGAACGGCGGCGGCAACAACGTGGCGATGATCGCAGGTCGGTACGCGGGCCTGACCGCCGCGGATCATCTCCTCGACGGCACGCCCCTCGACGCGTACGAGACCCGGTGGCGCTCGGCCGTGGGAGGGCCCCTGGCCGAAGGGGTGCGCATCAAGCGCTTCGCCGACCGATTCTTCGGATCGGACCGGCTGCTCGATGTCGCCATGGTCCTCCTCGGCCGCCGTCGAATGGCGCGCGCGATCCGATGCCAGCGACTCTTCTTACCGGGCAGCGCGAAGGTCTTATAGCGGGCCGGGCCATCGACGGCGGAACCGATGGACTTCCAGTTTCTCGGCGGCGCCTCGGAGGTCGGCCGCCTCGGGATGATCCTGAAGAAGGGACCGACTTCCCTGCTGTTCGATTACGGCCTGCTGCCGCGCGACCCCCCGCAGTACCCGATGCCCGCGCCTCCCGTGGACGGCATGTTCATCACCCACGCCCATCTCGATCACACGGGGATGATCCCGTGGGTCACCCGACGCCAGGACGTGGACGTCGTCCTGACGCCGCCCACGGCCGATGTCGCCGATCTCCTCTTGGCGGACTCCCTAAAGATCGCGGACGCGGAGGGCTTCGACGCGCCGTTCGATGATAGCGACCTCCGGACCGCACGCCGCCGGTACCGGACGATCGACTTCGGGGACAACGTGGACATCGGCGACCTTGAGGTGACGGCCCATCCCGCGGGCCACATCCCCGGCGCGACGATGTACGAGGTGAACGGGACCGAGACGACCTTGTTCACCGGAGACTTGCACACGCTCACCACCGACCTCGTCTTTGGCGCCCGTCCCGTCCATTGCGATACCTTGTTCATCGAATCGACGTACGCGGGCCGACAGCATCCGGAGCGCCTCAAGTCGGAACACGCCTTCCTGCGGAAGATCGAACAGGTCGTGAACCGCGGCGGCCTCGCGCTCGTCCCCTCGTTCGCCGTCGGCCGGACGCAAGATGTGCTTCTGACGCTCGCGAAAGCCCACCACGAGGTCTGGCTGGACGGCATGGGGAAGAAGGTGAACTCGATTTACGTCGAGAGCCCGGAGTACGTCCGCTCCGTGAAGGCGCTGCGAAAGGCGATGAACCGGACTCACGTCGTGCGAAACCATCGGGAGGGCGAGATGGCCCTGCGCGGCGAGGTGATCGTGACGACGAGCGGGATGCTCGACGGTGGACCCGTCCTGCGGTACCTGGAGGTGATCCGGGAGGATCCTCGCAGCGCCGTCCTCCTGACGGGCTACCAGGTCGAAGGCACCAACGGCCGAAGGCTCGTTGAGGAAGGCGTGATCGACCTGTACGGCGTCACGGTCGACATCAAGTGCGAGTGGCAGAAGTTCGACTTCAGCGCGCACGCAGGCCATGATGATCTCATTCGATTCATCGAGGGATGCGACCCGCAGCGCGTCGTGCTGATGCACGGAGAGAACCGCCAGATTCTCGCCGACGCGCTGGAGGGCCGCGAGGTGCTTCTGCCTCAGGAAGGGCAGTGGCACTCCCTTTGATCGCGACGCTCCGCCTTTTCCGGCAGCGGGCGGCGGCGGTCTCGAGCGCCACGAGGGGGCAAATGCCTAACTACCCCAATTCTCATTCGACGTGAGGGAGCCAAATGGCCGAAAAACCGACGGCTGCGTTCGTGTTGTCCTTGCTCGCCGGCATCTTCATCTTGCTTGGGGGAGCCGTACTCGCGGCGATCGGGGCAGCGATCTCTGCGTTCCTCCCGGCCGTCGGCATCGTGATCGGGGTCATCGGCCTCGCGTTCGGCATCATCGTCATCGTCGGCGCCATCATGCTCTACACCCATCCGGAGCAACACGTGACTTGGGGCGTCATCGTCCTGGTCTTCTCCATCTTGAGCATCTTCACGTCGTTGGGGGGCTTCCTCGTCGGGTTGGTCCTCGGAATCGTCGGAGGCGCCCTCGGCATCGCTTGGAAACCGCAGCCCGTCCCGTTCCCCGGCTACGTTGCTGGATATCCCTTGGGATACGGAACGTACGGACCTCCGCCAACGGCGATTGCGCCGCCCGGATACGCCGCCCCTCCGAGTCCCGGCGTTCCGGCCGCGCCGTCAACCACTCCCGAGGCCCCGGCGTTCTGCAAGAATTGCGGGGCTCCCCTCACCCCGGGGGTCCAGTTTTGTCCCTCCTGCGGGACGAAGGTCAGCCTCTAACGACTGAGAGTTTCCATCCCCAGCGTCGACAGGCGACCTCCACGGTCGGTTTATTGCGGGGGCCGTCGAGAGGCAGTGTCGATACCGATGACGAGAGGATCCCAGACTTGACATCGAATGTGCTGGCGACCTACATACCGACATTCTTCGCGATCATCGCTCGGAGCGCCTTGCCGACGTATTTCAGGAGTCGTGGGTCCTCTTTGATGAGGGCCCAACCGACTTTGGACGGGAAGTCGATGTCGCCTTTCTTCTCGATCAGCCGGAGCATCTCGGGGCTGTCGAAGATGTCGAAGAGCTCCTCGAACTGGTCGTCCGAGAGCCGGCTGAAGCTTTCATGGATCGCGAGGTCCTTCCGGAGTTCCTTTCCGATCGACTTCGTCCACGCCCGATGGTACTGATGGAGCATGCGACCGGAGAGGTCGTGAGCTTCCAACGCCTCGATCGCGGTCTGCGCCGCGAAGTTCGAGCACGTCAGCGCGGTGAAGATTCCCCCTCCGGAGACGGCTTTCGCTTGGCACGCCGCGTCTCCGACGACCAAGACATTATCTGCGTACGTTCGACGGGGGAAGCCGAGCGGAATGCCCCCGGCGATGTAGAGGATCGGCTGGGCGCCTTTCGTGTACTGCCTCACCTCGGGTCGAGTCAGCATCTTTTCCAGGTAGGCGTACGCGTTCCCTTCGCCGACGCACAGGCCCACTCGGGCCGTGTCGCCGCTTGGGATGATCCATCCGAAGAATCCCGGCGCGATCTCGTTCCCGATGAACAACGTGACGAATCCCGGATCTCCTCGGACGCCGGTCATCTCCACCTCGAAGCCGGGAAGGATCTTCCTCGGACGCAGGATGTTGAACCACTTGGCCACGTTCGAGCGGACGCCGTCGCAGCCGACGAGCAGCTTGGCGTGCAGTTTCCGCGGCTCCCCGTCCTGGTCGATCGAGATTTCGATGCCGCCGTCCTCCCGCCTTGCGGCTTGAGCCTGTGCACCCAGGAACGTGTGCGCGCCTTTCCGAACCGCATCCGTCGCGATTGCCCGGTCGAACATCGCGCGTTGCACGACGACCGCCTGCGTGTGGTGGCCGTCGATCACGAGCCGTCGGCCGGAAGGCGAGTACAGCTCGGCCCCGTGGACCGCACCGATGATCGTCTCCTTGCAGTCGACGTACTCGAAGACCCGCGGCGTGACGAGGCCGCCGCACTGAATCGGCTCCCCGATCTCGCGATGTTCCTCGACCAGGGCGACGTCGTATCCGGCCGCCGCGACTTTTCCCGCGAGGTAGCCGCCGGCCGGGCCTGCCCCGATCACGACGACATCAAAGGAGCGCGCCGAACTGACCACGTTCCGGCATCACTCCTTCAGATTCATGATGATCTCGAGGAAGTTCTCCAGATGCCGCGACAGCGATGCGTTGTCCGTGTAGCCGCACGCCGACAGGTCGGGCGCCGCGATCAACGCCGCGGAACCGTCCACGATGACGTCCGTCGCGATGAGGCCTTTGCGGTTCACGACGCCCGCCCCTTCCGGGATCTTCTGGCCCGGCTCCGTGATGATCGTGAACCGGATGCCGCGGGCGATCGCCTGCTCGATCTTCTTCCCCACGTTCTCGCGGATCTCGGAGAACGTCGGCGTGGAGACGATGCACGTCTCCGACGACTGGTCGATCAACTCGCCGATCTTCTCCAGGACGCGCGCCTTCGTGACGATCGTGTAGACGAGCTGCGGCTCCCCTTTCGAACGCAGGACCTCATGGAGAAGATCGAGCTTCGCGAACGTGTCCTCGAGGTGGTCGATCACGCGTCCCTTGACCTTGCTCGGCGCCTCCGGCTTGAAGATCGTCGGCCGCCCGCGGGTCGAGATCGCGAATCCTTTCTGACAGAGGCTCTGCAGGACCTTGTACGCGGACGTCCGGGGGATCCGCGCGGTCTCGGCGATCGTCTCCGCGCTCCCGTATCCGTGGGCCACGAGCGCGATGTAGCCGCGGGCCTCGTACCCGGAGAGGCCGATCGACTCGAGCGTCTTCGTGGCCCGCTCGAATTCCTGCTCGAGGTCGACGCCGCCCGCGAGCAGCTTCGACAAATCTTGCGGAACCACGCGGCCACGATACCCGAGGGCGGTTTTTATCTTTTCGAATCGGCGGGCTCAGTGTTGGATATCGAAACGCGACGCAAGCCTTTATCCGACGGGAGCCTTCCTTCGCGGTCATGGGTTCGGCGCGCCCAGCCGCCCTCGCTGTGATAACCTTCCTCTTGATCTTCTGGAGCGTTTTCACTCCGGCGGTCGGCCAGAATCCGGCCGGCCACCTGGTCGTCACGACCGACTACGAACTCTTCGGGACCTCGGACCTGAACGGCGGCGGTCACGTGACGTGGACGCTGACCGGTGCGAAGGCGGCGGAGCTCCGCGCGAAGATCGTGGACATGTTCGACACGTACGGTCAGATTCCTCGAGGCTTTCCGTTCGCGGGCACGGCGGGTATCGCGAACGGGGATGGGGTCCTCGATCCGCTCGAGGGCCTGCGGTACACGGACCAGCTTGAAAACGTCCTCGAGGCCTCGGGCCGCGGCACGGACGCCCAGTACATGCAACTGTTCCCGTTCGACTTGCGGGAGAAGAACACCGCGGATCCGAGCCTCGGATTCGAACGGAGCACGTCGGGCCTCGCGAACACGAACGTGAGCTCGTCCGGCGACGTGGAGATCCGCTTCCTCTTCGAAGCGAACACGACGAGCCGCTCCGCGCGGGTGTCCCTCCCCACGTCCGCCCTGGCCGACTCGCTGTATCGGATTTTCGACTACGCGGCGGTCCAGTCGCCGACTCTCGTGGCGTCCGGTCCGTACCCTGGGTCGTGGCCGTTCCTCCTGGAAGGCGGCTGGCACATCGTGATGACGAACAGCTGTCCGTCCGGGGTTCCCTCGCCGTGCGCCTCCTTCTGGGCGGGGAACGACGCGACCGGGACGTACGCGAACAACGCGATGGCCGCGACCCGGACGACGGCGGACAATCTCCTCGCGGGCACCTCGGCGATCTACGTCCCCTTCGACCTCCGTTACGCGACGCAGGCCTGGGCCACGTTCAACTACACGGGCCAGGTCGCGGATCCACAGGATCGGCTCCGCCTCGAGATCGCTCACGCGCCCGCGTTCACCGACTGGACGAACCTGTCGTTCGGGGCCGGTCCCAATCTGCCGACGACTCCTCCCGGGGTCTGGGCGACCGCGAACGTCAGTCTGGCGACCTACCTCGGCGGTGAAGTGCGACTCCGGCTGAACTTCACATCGGATGCGGCGGGAAGCGCACGCGGGTTCCTCATCCGCGACTTCGCGCTCCACGCGCCATCGTCCTATGACGGTGAGGTCGACCAGGCGGACACCCATTATCTCGTCGGTCCGCTGAGCTTCTCCGCTCCGGTCGTGCGAACCGGTGGGCTCCAGGTGATCCGGACCCCCGGAGGAGAAATCCTCCTGTACAGCTCGTCGCGAAATACGTCGGCCTTCCCCAGCGAGACGATCCGCTACGCCTCCTTCGACGCCCTGGAGAACCCGCAGATTCTCTTCGCCGTCATGCTCGTCGGCGCGTACGCGATTTCGCGGCAGCAGCACGATGCGTACGTCCGATATCGCGAGTCGTACCCCGCCACGTATCGGCTGGCGGTCCACAAGGCGAAGTGGCTCCACCGGCTCGGCGCCATTTCGATCGGCTTGCTGGTCCTCTTCTACTTCGTCCCGACCGCGACGTGGATCCTCGGCATCCGGGTGTTCGTGTCCGGGTTCGCGTACTGGGTGCTGTCCATCGCCTTCGCCGTGTTGCTGGGATTCGGCACTCGGGCGTACTACTCCGGCCAGGTCGCGCGGGCGGCGGCCGCCGAGAACGAGGAAACCCGCATGGTCGTGAAGAAGGTCGCGATCCCGACGGGGGCCGGACAGACCGGAGGCGTCCTCGGGACATGCCCGCATTGCCAGCGAGAGATCCTCGCGAGCGATCCGGCGTACCGATGCACGTGCGGCGTCCTGTACCATCTGTCGTGTGCGGCGAGCCTGACCCAGTGCTCGAACTGCCGCAGTCCGATCTCCGTGGAGGCCGACCGCACGACCCCCGAGGTCTCAATGCGATGCCAGTCGTGCGGGGAACTGCAGACGGTCCCGGTGGGCACGGATCCGCGCATGGCGCCGTGCTCGAACTGCAGCGAGTTCCTCCGTCATCTGGACGAGGGGAAGCGCTACCTCGTCGTCGCGAGCGACCCCGCGATCGGGTTCGCGTGGCTTCGCGATCTGACGAAGATCGGTCGACCGGCATTGTGCATGACCTCCGCCGCGGTGGAACGCATGCGCCTCGAGTTTGGTGTGAAGGAGGTTCCGATTGTCCAGGTCGCAGGCCACGCCGCGGGCGCGATCGACCCGAAAGACCTTGACCCGATCGGCTTGAGGTCCGTCCTCCAGATCACCCGCGAACGGAAGGGCGGCGTAATCCTGTACGACGGCCTCGACCAGATCATCGCCGAGTCCTCACTGGCCGATGTGATCCGCTTCCTCCGGAAGGCGAACGACATGGCCTTCGTAAACGGAGTCACGGTGATCGCGCGCATCGCGCCGGGAGTGCTCGCGGAGCAGGAAGTCACGCGGCTGAACGCGGAATTTGACGAGTACCTCGATCTGTCGGCCCAACTCTGAGGAGCTCACTCCAGGCCGGCCCAGCGCACCCCAATCGAGTGCTCGATGCCCAGGTGGTCCAAGATCCGAGCGACGACGAAATCGACCAAGTCAGCAATGCGTTTCGGCTGACCGTAAAAGCCAGGCGACGCCGGTAGGATGATGACGCCGAGGCGGGCGAGCTTCAGCATGTTCTCCAGCGCGATCGCGCCAACCGGGGTCTCGCGGGGGACAAGGATCAGTTTCCGATTCTCCTTTATCGCCACGGCAGCGGCTCGGGTGACGAGGTTGTCCGCGATGCCGGCCGCGATTTTGGCGAGGGTCGTGCCGCTGCACGGGACCACGACGACAGCGTCGAAGCGGGCCGAGCCCGATGCGGGCGCTGCGGCAAGGTTGTCATCAGCATACGCCGACCGCGCACCGACGCTGAATTCCTTTGTCGTGAGGCCCGTTTCGATTTCGATGACCGCCGCGGCGTCTTTCGTCGTGATTACATCGGCGCGGTCTCCGAGGATCTCGATGAGACGCCTCGCATATTCAGCGCCTGAAGCGCCCGAGACGGCCACAACGATTCGAGGCTCCGAAGACACGTTTGCGAGAGGCCTGGAGCCCAAATGAAGATTCCGCGCGATGCGGTGCCAGTTCCGTATGATCTCACCGCGTCTGGAATTCAACCTTAAATAAGGTTAACAGCCGCGGATACGGAAAAGGGAAGTCCCTGGTCCGAATCTGCACGTCGATGGCGCGCGGCGCGATCCGTCGGGCGAGTCTTCGCGACTTGGGTTTGCTCGTCCGCCATCGCCGCGGGATGTGGAAAGACATCGCGCAGTTCTCGAAAGCGGACCTCGATGTAGCGGATCGCGCGTACCGCCGCTGGGCGGGAACGCAGATGAGGTCGAACCGATTCACCGGCTTCATCGTCGATGTCGACGGCCGACCGGTAGCGAGCGGTTGCGTCTGGATCATGCAGGTCCAACCCCGGCCCAACTGGAAGGGGACCGAGGCCGCATACCTTCTCTCGATGTTCACGGAGCCCGCTCATCGAGGTCGGGGCCACGGAGCCCGCATCGTTCGGGAGGCGATTCGATATGCGAAGGGTCGGGGAATCCACGTGATGCTCCTCCACGCGTCACCGTTCGGCGAGCCGATGTACCAACGTCTCGGCTTCGAACGAACGAAGGAGATGCGTTTATTCCTTGACCGGGGGAAGGGTCGACCGCGCACTCCCTACTCCAGGAAAACGCAACGGCGCGCCCGATGACGGCCCTCTCCGGGAGAGCACGCAAGCCTTCAAATACGTCCTTGATTTATGAAGCGCGAACCGACGCGTGTTCCTGATGACGACCGCATACGATGTACCTCCGGTCCTCTTGATCGAGCGCCTCAAGGACAAGTTGCAGGCAGAAGGCAAGATCAAGCCGCCGGAATGGGCGCCGTTCGCCCGCACCGGGGTGAACACGGAGAAGGCCCCGGTCCAGAAGGACTGGTGGTATCGCCGCGTCGCCGCCGTCCTACGAAAGGTCTACCTGCACGGGCCCATCGGCACGTCACGCCTCGCCGCGGAGTTCGGCGGCCGCCGGGACGACGGCTCGGCCCCGTATCACCCGCGAAGCGGTTCGCGTTCGATCGCGCGGGAGGCGATGCAGCAACTCGAGGCGATGGGCCTCCTCACGAAGACGGACAAGAAAGGCCGCTCGATCAGCGCCGCGGGCCGCAAGCTCCTCGATTCCCTCGCGCACGAGATCCTGCTGGACCTCGCGAAGACGAACCCCGAGCTCACGAAGTACGCCGGAGGCCCTTGAGCCGATGTCGATGGACGAGGACGAGCTCGACGCAATTCGCCGGCGAAAGATGGCGGACCTGCAGCAGGCGCAGGTGCAGGCCCAGGCCGAGGCACAGTACCGGGACCAGCAGCAGGCCCAGCGGCAACAGATCCTTCGTCAGATCCTGACACCGGAGGCGCGGGAGCGTCTCGGGCGCATCGAGCTCGCGTACCCGGAGCTAAAGGAGAACATCGAGAACCAGCTCATCGCGCTCGCGCAGAGCGGCCGCGTGCAGCGGATGATCGACGACCCGACCCTCCGGCAGATCCTCGAGCGCGTGATCCCCCGCAAGCGGGACATCAAGATCGAGAGGCGCTGACCATGGCGCGGAACAAGCCGTACGCGAAGAAGCTTCGACTCCTGAGGGCCGTCAAGTCGAACCGCCGCGTCCCGGCCTGGGTCATCCAACGCACGAAGCGACGCTTCACCCGCCACCCGAAGAAACGCTCGTGGCGGCGGAACAAGCTGAAGGCGTGAGACCATGGCCGAGCAGGAAGAGGAGCGCATCATGGTCATTCCCTTGCGGGCGGCCTGGGCGGCCTCCCGCACGGACCGGACGCCGCGGGCGATCAAGGCGATCCGGGAACACGTGCAGCAGCACCTGAAGCCGGACCGCATTTTCATCGACGACGTGTTGAACGAGTACCTGTGGAAGCGCGGCCGCGAGCATCCGCCCCGCCGGATTCGCGTCAAGGCGATCAAGTTCGAGGACGGCTCTGCCGTCGTCTCCCTCCCGGAGGACTGAGGGACCCCATTGCTTCGGCGGCTCGAGATCGCGGGGAACCCCTACATCGGCGTTTTCTGCGCGGCGAACGACGAGCTGCTGATTGTGGCCCGGGACGTCCCGAAGTCCGCGATCCGCCACATCGGCGGAGCGCTTGAGACGTCGCCCATCGTCACGAGCGTCGGGCACTCGACCGTCGTGGGCTCGCTCTTGGCATTGAATTCGAAAGGCATCCTCGCGTCCCCGTTCATCGAAGAGGCGGAGATCGAAGCGATCGGCGACGGCGTCTATCCGCTCCCGCATCGACTCAGCGCGGTCGGGAACAACGTCCTCTGCAACGACTATGGCGCGGTCGTCCATCCCGGCTACGACGACGAGGCGGTGGCCTTCATCGGAGAGGTCCTCGGGGTGAGCGTGGTGCGCGGGACCGTCGCGGGGATCAAGACGGTCGGCAGCGTCGCAGTCGCGACGAACAAAGGCGTCCTGTGTCATCCGCATGCGCGGCCCGGAGAGATGGAAGTCCTGAAGTCCGCGCTCCGGGTGCCCGTCGTGATCACGACCGCCAACTACGGCGCGGCGCAGGTCGGTGCCTGCATGGTCGCGAACTCTCATGGTGCGGTCGTGGGCTCGCGGACGACGCCCATCGAGCTCGGTCGCATCGAGGAAGGACTCGGACTGTTCTAGGCATGCCGTTTACAAACCATCCACCAAGTTTGATATATCATGGGATAGCTAGGTCTCCTGACGATGAAGACCCTCGTCCTCTGCGTCGACCGGGACAATGACATCGGGGTCAAGACCGGCCTTCGCACCCCGCTCGTCGGTCGCGACCAAAATCTCGCGGCGGCGACGAAGCTCGGCCTCGCCGATCCGGAGGATTCCGACGTCAACGCGCTGCTGAGCGCGGTCTCCATTTACGATGGCCTCCAGAAGGAGAGCGCGGACGCCGAGGTCGCGACGATCTGCGGGGACGTCCGCGTCGGTTCCGTGTCCGATCTCGTGCTGACGAAACAGCTGGACCAAGTCCTCGAGCAACTCCGGCCGGACCGCGTGTTCCTCGTCTCCGACGGGGCCGAAGACGAAGCGTTCTCGCCAATCATCGGCTCGCGCATCCGGGTCGACCATGTGCGCCGCGTGTACGTGCGGCAGACCCCGACCGCGGAATCGCTCTACTACACGATCGGCCGGCAGCTGAAGAACCCGCGCGTGCGCCGCAAGATCGTGGCCCCCCTCGGATTCGTCCTCCTCCTGTTCGGCGCGATCTACCTGGCCCTCCCGAATCTGGCATCGGGCCTCGCCCTCATCCTCGCGGGCCTCTACTTCATCATGATCTCGCTGCCGTTCCAGAGCGTCGGAGACGTGCTCCGGAAGGCCGGCGAGACCTATGAGCGTGTGAGGGACTCCGTCGCGACCGGAAACCTCGCGATCTTCTTCAACGTCGCCGCGCTCATCTTGATCCTCGTCGGGATCTTCTTCGGGGCGGACACCGCGACGCGGAACGGCGGGGCGTCGTACGTGTCGCAGTTCCTCTGGTTCGTCATCGGCGCGGTCTGGTGGTTCGTCATCGGCACGTTGCTCTTCGAAGGGGGCCAGGTCATCAGCGCGTACCTCCGCCACGGACGGGCTCCTCGGCACGCGGTCGCCGTCGCGGTGACGTTCGTCGCCCTCGGTCTCCTGGTCCTCGGGATGACGCAGATCCTCCAGACGATCCTCGGAGAATACAACCCCGCCGCATCGTTGCCTCTGATCTACCTGAGCATGGGCCTCGCCCTGTTCCTCGTCGCCGTCACCGGGCTCTCGTACCGGACGCGAGGGGAACGCTCCGATACCCCCGACCAAAGCTAGGCGCGCCGAGGGGTCGGATGGACTTCGAGACCTGGCATCCGTTCTACGAACAGATCCTGAAAGAGTTCGGCTTCTCTCGGGAGAAGGACGAAGCGGTTGCGGCGGAGCTCGACAAGCTCCTTGGCGGGAATCGTGTTTCCGACTCCAGCCTTCGAAAAATCATCCGAGGAAAGGAAATCACGGTGGCCGGAAACGGTCCGAACCTCGAGAAAGAGATTGGGGATGCCCGCGGGGTTCTCCTGACCGCGGACGAAGCGACCTCGGTCGC
>DATGWB010000242.1:0-3138 GCA_035299725.1 Thermoplasmata archaeon | reverse complement strand
GGTCGCGCGATAGGTTTATCCGACACGTTCCAATGCGGACGGACGACCGCCGGCGCGCCGTGGCTCGATGCGCTGAGGTAGCGGGGTGGGGTAGCCAGGATATCCCGTCGGGCTCATACCCCGGGACTCCCAGGTCCCCGGTGAGACACCCGGAGATCGATGGTTCAAAAGGGCGGTGAGGACCGACCTCAGGCCCGGAACGTCCATCCCCCGCTATCGAGTCTCGACGTCGACGGCGGTCCTTCGTCCCGGGCCATCGCGACGATCTCGCAAGTTCTGGGAAAGTTAACCTTGTTTAAGGTTAACATCGGCTCTCTCCCGGGACCAAATCCTATGGCCTGATTCTCAGGACGGAGCTTTTATGCGTCATGGGCCGGGTGGTCCGCGCGCTCAGCAGGCTTTCAATGGATCGCGTCAAGACGGGCGTCGCGGGTCTCGACACGATGCTGAACGGCGGCCTAGTGCCCGCGCGACCGTACGTCGTGTCGGGCCTGACCGGCAGCGGGAAGACGATCCTGGCCGTCCACTTCCTGCTCGAAGGGCTCCGGCAGCAGGAACCGTGCCTCCTTGTCACTCTGGACGAGCCCCCGATTGAGGTCAAGGCGAACATGGCCACCTTCTCGTGGAACTTAGACCGCCTCAAGATCCTCGATGCGACGCCGGACATCCGGGCGCACAAACGCCAGCGATCCGTGATCGACGTCGGAACGTTCCTCGACGTGCGAGACATGGAAGACGTCACGGAGATCCGCCAGTCCTCCCAGATCCGAGCCCTCGAGGTCACGGTGCACAGCGTGCAGAAGATGATCAAACAAGAATTCTCCCATCACCTTGAGCGCACGAAGCAACGGTACAAACGCGTCGTCATCGACTCGATGACCGCACTCAAGATGTTCGCGATGCAGGGCCAGGACAGTCGGATCCTGATCCAGTCGTTCGTCCGCTTCCTCGCGGAACTCGAGGCGACGACCCTCATCGTCTCGGAACGGTTGAACAAAAAGATCCTCGAGACCGAGTTCTTCCTCGCCCGCGGCGAGATTCGGCTCAACAAGTGGATTGACGGAAGCGTGATTCGCCGCGCGATTTCGATCGAGAAGTTCCGCGGCTCGACGTTCGACGACCGGATGCACCCCATTTCGATCGGGGACAACGGAATGGTCGTCTACCTCGACGCGCCGGCGCAGACCCGGGTGTCGACCCCCGCGCCGAAGCCCGGAGAGTCGCTCCTCGAGACTCGACTAATCGATGAGGTCTCGAACGTGATCGAGTCGATCATGCGCCAGATCGAGGACGCCCATCGCCGGCAGGTGCCGATTCGAGACATCGAGGTGTCCCTGTCTCGGGCGATGCTCGCGTTCCAACGACGCAACTACCAGAAAGCGATCAAGCTCGCGCTCGCGTGCGACGCGGAGCTGAAAGAGCGTCTCGGGAAGGCTCCTCTCCCGCCCCCGATCTCGACGCTGCCGCGACCACCCCAGGTGATTCGCTGACGGCCGCAGCCAAGATCGGGACCGGCATCCCGGGTCTCGACAAGATGCTCCACGGCGGCTTCGTCCCCGGACGGCCGTACATCGTCTCGGGTCCGCCGGGCGCGGGCAAGACAATCCTCTCGATGCAGTTCCTACGGGAAGGCCTGGAGGGCGGCGAGCGATGCCTATTCGTCGCCTTGGAGGAGCCTCCGAACGAACTGAAGATCAACATGCGCGGGTTCCGGTGGAACCTGGATGACCTCGAGGTCCTCGACGCGAACTCGGACATCCGGCGCTTCGAGCCTACGCCGATCCTCGAGATTTCGACGGAGGAAGAGCCCGCGAAGATGCGATCGATCGGCGAGCGCATCCGCAAGACCCCGGACTTCGAGAGCAAGGAAGTCACCGTCCACTCGCTCCAGCAACTCCTGAAGAACCTGTTCCTGAAGCGGAACTACGAGCGCGTCGTGGTCGACTCGATGACAGCCCTTCGCTATTTCTGCATGCGGGAGTTCGAGGAGACCGTGACGACGCAATCGTTCATGCGCTACCTGGCGGAATCGAAGGTGACCTCGCTCCTGACCCTCGAACTGCCGGAAGAGGGCGAAGTCCCGCCGGAAGCGTTCCTCGCGCGCGGGGAGATCCGTCTGCACAAGCTTCGGGATGAGACGGGGATCAAGCGATTCCTCTCCGTCGAGAAGTACAAAGGTTCGTCCCACGACGAGACCGTGTATCCGTTCGACATCACGAACGCCGGGATCGTCATCAACATGGCCCCGATCCAGGCGGTCGCCCACTGAGGCCTCGCTTCCGTGGCAGCCCCGCGGCGGATGTCAACGCGGGGTTTGTCTGACAGATGTATGACTACTTTTAAATAGGGTAAGATGGATTCGTCCGGCCGTCAGTCTCCATCGGGATGGGATGGCACAATGAAATCACTTCTCAACGAAGCCCTGGCTCGACACCAGGAAGCCGAGGCGAAGGAAGAGCGGGAGTCCGAGAAGGCCAAGGTCGTCGAAAAGAAGAAGAACGGCGACGACGAGGAGATCGCAAAGATCGTCGAGTCGATCAACGTCTCGATCAAGATCGTCGGCTGCGGCGGCGGCGGGTCGAACACGATCAACCGGTGCAGCGAGGCCGGCATCACGGGCGCCCAACTAGCGGCCGTGAACACAGACGCGAAACACCTGCTCTCCGTCCATGCGCCGAAGAAAATCCTCATCGGGAAGCGGCTCACGAAAGGCCTCGGCGCCGGTGCCCTCCCGGAGGTCGGCGAACAGGCCGCCCACGAGAACGAAGAGGAGATCCGGGACTTCCTCCGGGGGTCGCATGTCGTCTTCATCACCGCGGGCATGGGTGGCGGGACCGGGACTGGCTCCGCTCAATACGTCGCTCGCGTCGCGAAGGAGGAAGGCGCCCTCACGATGGGCGTCGTCACGATGCCGTTCAAGTCCGAAGGCCGCATCCGGATGGAGAATGCGGAGGCCGGACTCGACAAGCTCCGCAAGTTCAGCGACACGACGATCGTGATCTACAACGACAAGCTCCTCGAGCTCGTGCCCCGCTTGCCGATCAACGCCGCGTTCAAGGTGGCGGACGAAATCCTCATGCAGTCCATCAAAGGCATGACGGAGATCATCACGAAGCCGGGACTCGTCAACCTCGACTA
>DATGWB010000241.1:0-4355 GCA_035299725.1 Thermoplasmata archaeon | reverse complement strand
CCCAGGGCGCCGAGCAGCAGCCCGACGATCTGCGTCGAGACGCCGATCTCCGGGAAATACGCCGTGATGAAGACCGTGACGTAGCCGAAGCCGATCGCACCGAACCCGTTCGAGAAGACGATCCATCGGACCTTGCGCGGGACCAGGGAGAAGCCGAAGCGGCTACGCGGTTTGCCGGTGGGCGGCTCGGGCGTCTGCATTCCAGTCCCTTCCGGGAAGTTGCGGGCCATCCGCGACCGCCGCTTCTAGTTTCCGGTAGACAAAACACACGAAAGGCACATCCGAAAACCCATAGCCCGCGGACGTGTTCGAGGCGGCCCGAGGCGTCGTGATGCGAATCGGAGTCATCGGAGCCGGACACATCGGAGGCACGGCCGCGAAGCTGTTCGCGAAGGCCGGGCACCAGGTTGCAGTCAGCAATTCCCGAGGGCCTGCCACCCTGGCCTCGTTGGTGTCCTCGATCGGCCCGAATGCGAAGGCCACCTCGGTCGTCGACGCCGTCGAGTTTGGCGAGGCGGTCCTCCTAGCCCTCCCCTATCGCAAAATGGATTCCCTTCCCCCCGGAGAGTCGTTCGCGGGAAAGATCGTGATCGACGCCATGAACCCATACAGCGCCGTCGGCCGCGTCATGGACCTTGGCGAGAGCACGTCGAGCGAGGAAGTCGCGAAGCGCATGCCGGGCGCACGCCTCGTGAAGACGTTCAACACGATGGGCTGGAACACCTTGGCGAGCGGCTCCCGGCCGGCGCACGAGGAGCGACTCGTCGTCTTCATCGCGGGCGACGATGCCGCCGCGAAGGCGACGGTGGCGAAGCTCATCGACGAGATCGGGTTCGCGTCGATCGACACAGGCTCGCTTCGAGAAGGCGGCCGCCGTCAGCAGCCCGGAACACGCATCTACGGTCGGCCGATGACCGTCCGAGAGGCGAAACAGATCCTCCGATGACCTCACGGGAGGTCGGGCGATGTCGTGACGGCCTCGGCGAACAGCACGCCGCGGACCGCCTTGAGGCGGTCGGTGAGTTTCTCGATCTCCTGAGGGCTTCCCTCCATGATGACGACCTCCAGACAGGTTTCTTCGCCGAGGTGGGCGTGCGCACTCGCGCGAATCGAGCGCAGGAACGCGTGCTGGCCGTGGAGGATGCGGTGCGTCACCATGCCGACGTCGTGGCGGTAGAGGAACGTGACCGTACCCACTGCGCGGCCTCCCGCATCGACCTTTCGACGGGCGAGAGACGTCCGGATCAGGTTCCGCAGCGCCTCCGAACGGCTCCGGTAACCGCCGTCCCGCACGAGTCGGTCGAACGCCTTCAGGAGCGGTCCGTCGAGAGAGACGCCGATTCGAGCAACGGGCATAGTCGACCTCAACCCCGGAAGACGCCTCGGCCACAAGAAGGACGCGGTCCCTGCGAGACGGTCAGCCCGCAAAGTCTTAATGACGTGCCAGTGTTACTTCTGAAACGTGCGTCATACTGATCACGCCACCATCCCAGACAGCACAATTGGCTCCGGGTTCGGCGTGTCCCGGAGCGAGCGCATCCGGATCGGGATTGTTTATGCGTTGATCCTTGTGACGACCGGCATCGGTTTCACCCTGTCCTTCATCATCGGACAGATCTCCCCGATCCTCGCGGGACTCGGGCTCGTCGCCTACGCGTTCGGTCTGCGGCACGGCGTGGATGCGGACCACATCGTGGCCATCGACAATACGACGCGGAAACTGCTCCAAGATGGTCAGCGTCCGTTCACGGTGGGCACGTGGTTTTCCCTCGGACATTCGGCGATCGTCTTCATCTTGACCGTCGCGCTGGTCATCGCGACGCGGGTGGTCGTCGCCGAGCTGCCGGCGGTCCAGAGCGCGGGGGAGATCATCGGGCTCGCGGTCTCCGGCACGTTCCTGATCGTCATCGGTCTGGTCAACGTCCTGATTGTCGTCGGCATCTACCGGGTGTTCGTCGAGCTGAAGGAAGGGGATCAGAAACTCAACGCGGCCGAATTGGAGGAGCTCCTAAACAAGCGGGGCGTCATGAACCGCCTGTTCCGCCCGCTCTTCGGACTGATCCGGAAACCGTGGCACATCTTCCCGGTCGGTGTCCTGTTCGGGCTCGGGTTCGACACCGCGACCGAGGTCGCTCTGATCGCCATCAGCGTGGGGGTCGGCGTGTCGTCCGCGGTCCCGGTCTGGGCGATCCTGATCCTGCCCCTGATGTTCACCTGCGGGATGGTCTTCGTCGACACGACCGACGGCGTGATCATGCGGTCGGCGTACGGCTGGGCGCTCATCAACCCGATCCGCAAAGTGTACTACAACCTGACGGTGACAATCGTCTCGGTGGTGGTCGCGTTTGGGGTCGGAGGCATCGAGATCCTCACCTTGATCGGTGCCCAGTTCCGGTTAACCGGTCCTTTTTGGGATGCGCTCGCCGGCTTGAACTTCGAGACGATCGGAGTCTCGATCATCGCCCTCTTCGTCGTCGCCTGGGCGTTGTCCGTCGGCTACTGGAAGTACAAGCGATTCGACGAGCGATTCGCGTCGAGCGAGCGGACGTGAGCCGCAGGCATGTGACCCGGAACGGAAGGAGCACGAAATCTAAAAGAGGGGCGGGAGCCCTCGAACGTCGCACGAGTCCCGCCCCGCCGCGTTCGGCCTTCACGCCGCGAGAGCGAGCCATCATAGATGCCGCCAAGACGCCGGAAGAGGTCCAGCGGTGGCTCGAGTCGCTTCCGTACAATCGTGAAGAACATGGCGAGACCCTTCACACGTTTCGCGGCGTCGTCCGAGCGAACAAGGTGCATTGCCTCGAAGGGGCCCTCAGCGCCGCGACGATCCTCGAGCAGCACGGATATCCTCCGATCCTCGCGGACATGGAATCCCAGGACGACCTCGACCACGTCGTGTTGCTGTTCCGCCGCGGCTCCAAGTACGGCACCGTGGCCCGATCGCGAGATCCGGGGCTCCACGGACGCAAACCGGTCTTCCGTTCGGTCCGGGACCTCGTCTTCTCGTACGTCGATCCGTTCGTCGACCTGACGGGTCGCGTGGAAGGCTACGGGGTCCTCGACCTGCGCACGCTCCGTGTGAACTGGCGGCTCTCGACTCGGAATGTGTGGTCGGTTCAACAGGCCCTGATCCGGATGCCCCACCGGCCTCTGCGGACATCGAACGAGCGCTATGAACGGTGGCATGCGCGGTACGTCCGCTACAAGCAGCGACACCCGGAGGGGAGGCCCGTCTTCTACCCGGACCGTCACCGGTGGCTCTAGGTTCGAGCCCTGTTCGGCCGATTCCTAACGTTTTCCACGAGGTCTTGTCACAGGCGTGGCTTTCCGTGGCATGCCCGATCCGGCAGCACACGAGGCCCGAAGTCTTCCTTTTGATGGACCGACGTTGAATGGTACCGCGCTGCGATCGACGAAGGCCGGGCTCGTATCCCTTGGCCTCGTGTCGTTCGCGCTCGCGACGTTCGGCCCGTGGTTCAATCTGCTCCTCGGATACGGGCTGATGGCGGCCTCGATGGCGGTCGCGGTCGTCGGCATTGCGTGGGCGGACCGCGCCCTCCACAAGACCCGTCGAAACCCCGCCCTTACGAACGGGATCTATGCGAAATCGGGCGCGGCACTCTCCATCGTCGCGATGCTTCTCTCCATGTACTACACCGGCCTCCTACTCCTGGTCCTCTTCTTCCTTCCCATCGTGCTGATCGTCCTACTGGTCGCGTGGGCATTCCATCTCGCCTGGGTCGGATCGGACGTCCCCTCGGAGGTGCGGGCATGAAAGCCGCCCGGCTCGTGTTCGCGATCGGCCTCGTCGTGGTCGCGTTGCTGTCCGCGCCCGGCCCCGCGGCCGCGTTCTGCGTCATCGTCGAGCCGCCGACCCCGCTCCCCACCCAGGTGAACGGGACCCAGGTCGAAATCCGCCTGACCGAAGGCTTCGCGCGGGTCGTCATCATCAAGGAGTTCTACAACCCGAGCGACCAACCGAAGCAGGGGCAGATCGCGTTCCCGCTCGAGAAAGGCCACGAGCTGATCACGGACCTCCGCCTGAAGATTGGAAACGTCACGTACGGTTCCTCGACGCAGAACCGCACCGATGCCCTGAATGCGTTCCTCGAGGCGATCGCAAAGGGCCAGGACGCAGCCCTCGTCCAGTACGATGCGCCGCGAGACGTCTACTGGATCGCGGTGACGATCCCGCCGAAGGAGGCCCGCACGACGATCACGACGCTCGAGATGCCCCTCACGAAGACGGACGGCTTCTACGATTACGGATACCGGCTGTCCATTGACGCGCGAGACAGCGTCTCGTATCTCCGCGTGCACGTCCACGTGGAGACCACCGCACCTCTCGGCGACGT
>DATGWB010000240.1:0-5186 GCA_035299725.1 Thermoplasmata archaeon | reverse complement strand
GAGCGTGAGGGCGAGCAGAAGGCCCATGATGAACACGGTGAACGCGGCGAAACCGCCCCAATCGATCGGCGCACCGCGCTCGAGCTTCCCGACTTCCCGCAAGCGGAGGCGAGCCCACGCGGTGCCGAAGATCCCGATCGGCACGTTCACGTAAAAGAGGGCGCGCCAATCGAGGAACGAGAGGATGATGCCGCTCAGCGTCAGACCGGCCATGGACCCCATCCGGAAGGCGACCTGGTTGATCCCGAGGGAAAGCCCCAGCTCCTGAGACGGGGTCGCATCGACAATCATCGCCGCACTGTTCGTGAACAGGATCGCGGAGCCCAGGCCCTGGATCGCTCGGAAGGCGATCACCTGGGCCGGGTCGAGCGCGAGGCTCGTCAGGAGGGAGCCGAGCGTGAAGACCGCGAATCCGCTCGTGTAAAGCTTCACGCGGCCGACGATGTCCGAGATGCGCCCGACAAGGAGGAGCGCGACCGTGCTCCCGAGGACGTACGCCTGCGTGATCCAGATCGCCTGTTCCGCGTCGGCCCGGAGGCTCGACGCGACCTGCGGAAGGCCGACGATCACGATGCGGGAGTCGATCCCGGCCATGAGCACGCCCACGGTCGTGACCGTCAAGACCGTCCACTTGTACTGGATCCGGCTCGCCTCCGTCGGCGGAGTCCGGGCCGCCGCGAGCGACCCGATTTCGCGCGACGAAGCAACCGGGATACGTTAAGGTTCCTACTCACGCGTGGTGACGAGCGGACCCGGTGCCGTCATGCGACGCTCACACTCTGAATCGGATGATGGCGGGCGATCAGGTCCCTCGAGACGCGCAGGTTCTTCCCGTCCTTGCCGATCGCGCGCCCCTTCTTCGTCGACTCCACCGTGACGGTGGCGTGGACGACGTCGCCCCGTTGTTCGATCTGGACGGACTTGACGTCGAAATTCCGGAAGACGTTTGCGACGAACTTGTCCGGTTGCTCCGAATACTCGACGACGTGGATGTCCTTGTTGATCAGGCGCTTCAGCTTCGCGATGTTCTCGCCCTTCTTGCCGATCGCCTTGCCGATGTCGCCTTCCTTGACGACGAAGATGAGCTTGTCGCCGGCGTCGACGCAGTCCACGACCGTCGTCCGCGTGAGATCCTGGAATAACGCGACGTACTTGATCGTCTGCTCGTCGAAAACGATCTCGGCCATGCGAATCAGACGGTCAGGATGTTCGATTCCCCGGGGCTGATCACCGCGACCGCAGCGACGGAGAACGGCACGCCGCAGGCGGCGCCCAGGTCCACGTTCGTGCCGCCGAAGCGGAACAGACGGACGTCCCCCAGGTTCCGCGTGGCTTCCTCGGGGCAGTTCGAGGCGAGGACCACGAGCTTCGCCTTCTTCGACTTCGCCGCGCGGCGCACCTCGCGCAGGCCGAAACGCACCTCGCCGGTGTCCGCCGCGACGCGGAGCGCACGGGGGACGTCGATCACGGGACGACCTCTTCCAGGGGCGCTTCGGGGGCCGGCGCGGGAGCCGGAGGCGTCACGGCGGGTTTCGGCTTGGCGACGGCCGTCGGCTTCGAGGCGCCTGGCGGCGGCTTGTAGATCAGGTTGACCGCGCCCGTCCCGAGGGTGACGGGCTGGCCCACGATCACGTTCTCCGCGACCCCGTCGAGGTAGTCCACCTCGCCCGTGATCGCGGCGCGGAGCAGGTGATGGGCCGTGATCTCGAACGCGGCCCGGGCGAGAACGGAGGACTTGCGGCCGGAGATGCCGTGGCGGCCAATCGCCTTCACATCGCCGTCGTTCGTCATCATATCGGAGACGAGCATGATGTGGCGAATGTCCACGGTCAGGCCCTGCTCCTGGAGCGTGTTGTACGCCTCGTTCACGATCGCGTTCCGCGCGGCCTCGATTCCGAGGACCTCGTAGATCTCTTGGACCGAGTTCGTCGAGGTCCTCGATGCGTCGACGTACGGGAGCTCGAGGATCTTCGAGAGATTCGATCCTTCCGTGTAGATGACGTAGCCTTCGCCGCGCTTCTTGATGATCGCGCGCGAGATCCCGTCGATCCCCTTGATCTTCATCATCCGGACCTGCTCGACGAGGCGCTGGAGCTTCTTGAACGACGGCTCTCCGGCTTCGACGACGAGCGCCCTCGCCTTCTTCTCCGCGTTCCCGACCTGGCGCCGGACCTCCTGGATCTCGCCGAGTTTCTTCAGCTTCTCCTCGAGTTCCGGCCAGGTGACGCCCCGGGATTTCATGCGGTGATCATCCGGGTACGCGAGGACCCGCATGTTCACGAGGTCCGTCTCGATCGAGGCGATGTCCTCGAGGGAGGTCATTTCGATCTCGGTCGCGATCTTTCGCATCCGCTCGAGGTCCGTGTGACCCGACTTGACGTACAACTCCATGATCGGGGTCGACGGCACGCGCCGCGCGTCGACGATCTCGATGAGCCGCGGGAGTCCGAGCGTGACGTTCATCTCGGCGACGCCCGCGTAGTGGAAGGTCCGCATAGTGTTGTGGGTTACCACGCCTTCCGAGGTGGTGAAGGTCTCAAGGCCGGGCACCGACAAATCATAGACCGCTCTGGAGGGAACCGGGGTGGACTGGACCTCAAGAATTTCGTCCCAGAGGACATCCTCGTCCGCCAGGGACCGAAGCGTTCGCAGCTCGCCGTCCACGTTCACTCCGATTTGCTTCGCCCGGGCCTCGAACCGCAAGATGTGTCGAGCAAGGGTCCTCCGTCCGACTCGCTGCCGACGCGCAAAGTTGTTCACGTCACGCGTCGGGAGTCGAAGGTTCCGAGACACATCCCGCAAGATGGTCCCGAATCCGCTGATCATGTCGAGTCCGTCGTAGGTGAATGCACGACTGGGCTTCGCGCAGAGCCGGTCCAGCAAGGCTCTCTTCTGCGCGGACTCGAAACCGATGGCGGCCCGGAACGCTTCGGCGTACTGTTGTGGAATCCAGAGGGTGTACTGCTTCCCGGTCTGTCCTTTGCTCGAAACAATCCCAAACCGACCAAGGAGGAGCGCCACCCCGTCAATCAGCTCGGCAGAGTTTGAGCTGACTCGAATCGCACCGCGATCAACGGATACGTTGCCGTCCCCGTCGAAGTACGCCCGCAAGAGTGCGGCCACGCAAGCGTCGCTCGCCCCGAACGCGAATTCCGGAATTCGCTTCTGCGCGGATCCATGGCCACAGGCCGCTCGAAGGAACTCCGAGAGGACGACCGAACGAAGATGCAGGTCGTGCCCCTTGGCAAAGCCCCGGGTGTTGTCGTACTCGCCGTAACCGATTCCGAACGACTCGGCGACTCGGCGGGTCTTCCGGAGAAAACTTTCATCGGTGTTCGAGATGTTGACGTAGTAGTGGGCCGCCCAGCCTTCCGAAAGGTAGGCGCCCAGGAGCCAGCCGATCGATGCGTCCAGAGGAACTCTCTCCGGAACCTTGGCTCGGCCGTGGTTTTGAATGGGGTACACGAACCCATCATCAATCCCGAACTCGGAGCGGCCCGCAAGGTGTCGCGCGAGCGCATCGACGCCGACCGGAACGACGAAGTCCCGGCCATATCCGCTGCGCCAACGAGCGCCCAGGGCTCTCGCCTTTGCCACCTCGGTCCCATGCCAAAATCGATTTTTCGGGAGGAATTCCTCGAGATTGAGCTCCTGAGCTTGCGAGGGGACCGACCACCGCCGCAGTACAGGGACACGGTCGCCGAGGCGCAATTCCGAGCCGAGGATTGGTTCGATGTGACCGTCGCGGCGGGTGACGAACGAATGGTTGGTCGTCGCGGTGATGGTTCGGCCTAAGCGGGTCCGGATCTGCAGGAGGGGATTCCGATGAAGGTGACGGCTGGCCGATTGGACGGGCTTCCAGATGACCTTTCCTTCGGCGGTGAGGCTCGGGACCTCTAGGCGG
The DNA here is from genome assembly GCA_035299725.1 of Thermoplasmata archaeon. GTDB lineage: Archaea > Thermoplasmatota > Thermoplasmata > RBG-16-68-12 > RBG-16-68-12 > RBG-16-68-12. The sequence continues at coordinate 1,282 of DATGWB010000240.1, read as the reverse complement.
TGGCCGTGGGGGAGGTCACACCACTCAGTCGAGCCATCGCGATCCGTCGCGTGTCGAGACATGAGCCCATCCACGAGGACCCCGATCGGAACGACCCGGACCCGGCCGTCATCGCGGACGATTACCTTTTCCTCGTACGGCAGGCTCATCTGCGTGCCCGGTTCCCCGATCGACTGCGCGGACACGATTCCCGCGGACTCGTTCGCGTCGATCGCGTGGAGGTCAAACTTCTCGCAGATCCGCTGGAGGACCTCTTGGAGGCGCTTCTTGCTGAGCTTGAGTCCGTGGAGTTTCTTCGAGAGTTCCGTCACGACGAACCGCGGGAGCCATCGTCCGACCTCCTTCAACCCGTCCAGGATCTCCTGCTCGCCCGCCGAGAGCGGCGGCGCCTTCACGGGGATCGTGAGCGGCGTTTCCGGCTCCGCCTCCGCCGCCTTGGCCGAGGGCCTACGCGCGCGGGCCGCGGGCTTGGCCTTCTCGCGCTTCGGCGCCGGCTTTGCCTCCGCGGCGGCAGGGGCCGTGCCGAGTTTCTTGAGGACCTTCTCGGCCTCTTTCTTCGGGATGAACTTCGCGAGGCGCTCGGGCTTCGAAGCCGCGAGCTTCTCCAAGGTGAAGCCGGCGTCCGCCAGGATCTCCGCGGTCTTCTTCGAGATCCCGCGGTTCCGCAGCGCCTGAATCGTCGTCGCTCTGGCCATCGTCACTCCTCCGACGCGGGCTCTTCCTCTTCGACCTCGACCTCTTCCTCGGAGATCTCCACGTACATGTCCTTCTCCGTGAGGCCGTACGAGGCCATCTCCTGCTCGCGGAGCCGCTCCTTCCACGACGGCTCCTCGCCGAGGACCTCTTGCAAGATGTCGTCGATGTCGACCGCGCGTCCCTGGACGCTGCGTGACGGATCGACGCCGTCCTCGCCGAACTTGAACTGGATGATCGTGTCCGCCGTGTTTCGAACCGTGCCGTCTTCCTTGACCTTCAGGTCCTCGAGGGCGTTGATCAGGCGGCGCTGCATGTAGCCCGACCGGGACGTCCGCACGGCGGTGTCGACGAGGCCTTCGCGTCCGCCCATCGCGTGGAAGAAGTATTCCGTCGGGTGGAGACCGCTCTTGTACGACGACTTCACGAAGCCTTTCGCCTCCGCGCCGAGATCCCCTTTCTTGAAATGCGGGAGCGTCCGGTTCCAATAGCCGCGGCTTAGGCGCTCCCCTCGGACCGCCTGCTGCCCGATCGAGCCCGCCATCTGGGAGAGATTGAGCATCGAACCACGAGCGCCGGATCGGGCCAT
>DATGWB010000239.1:0-4636 GCA_035299725.1 Thermoplasmata archaeon | reverse complement strand
GAGACGAACGCCGACGGGTGGCGCCGCAAGTACTTCACGACGGCCGCCCGCGCCTTCGGCTCGGTCCAGCTCTTGACGATGACCACTTTGGAGTCCTGGATGTCCTGCACATAGGCTTCAATCGCCCGTTCCAAGAACTCCGTGCGGGACTTCATGCGTGTCCGGCCTACCAAGTCATCAACCTTCGCGAGGAGCTTCGGAGGCACCCGGAGCGAAATCGTCGGCTTTCGGGCCGTTCGGTTTTGCATGTATTGCATGTATTGCAGATGACTAGTTAACGTTTCCCATTACAGTGAGTCTACAATCCCGATCGGTCTCTTCCCACCGAAGGGGCCATTTGCCAGGTCCGCCATCCGGATTTGGTGGAATCCGCGATGGTGCAGAAGATCATCGATGTGGCCGGCTCCTCGCCGGCAAGCTTTGCGAAGGCAGCGGAGAACGCGGTCGCGACCGCGGCGGAGACGGTCCGGAGTCTGAAATGGGCACGCGTGTCTGAGCTCGAAATGGAGTTGGAAGGGAAGAAAGTGAAGTCGTACCGCGTCACGGTGCGGATCTACTTCGACGTGGAGCGATGAACCTCATTCGAGATGGTCGTGCAACCGCAGGACGTTCCCGAACGGGTCCCAAATCGTTCCCCCATGGACTCCATTGCGCCGCACGCGAATCCCCTTCGACTCCAGGTCCGACGCTGCGTGCTCGAAGTTCTCCACATGGATCTCGAACGGGCTTGAATCGGCTTTCGGCCCCAACGCCACCTTCGGAATCTCGGTGGTCCGCCAGAGGGTGAGCTGGCCTCCTTTCGTCTCGATCACGGTCCAAACGGGGCTCCCTTTTCCGACCACGCGGAACCCGAGGAGATCGCGATAGAAGGCGAGCGCCTTGTCCATGTCATCGACGGGGAGCAGGATATGACCGATGTCTTGTACGATTCCCACGGAACCGCGATGGTCGTCCGGAGATATATGAAACCCGCGAAGAGGGGTTTCGACCGTCGTCCGAAGGAACCTAAATAGGCCCGCGGTTCCATCGCGTGACTCCCATGCCTCCCGGCGACGCGCCGACGGCGGACTCCTTCGAATCAGAGGCCGCCGAGCTCCTCGAATCAATCGGGCGGGCGCGCAAGAAGGTCGAGGGCATCGCCGGCGTCCTCGACGGCACCCTGGACCGGTACCGCGAGCGGATCGACCGCCTCATCCGGGAAAGCGAGGTGGACAACTGGCGGCAGGTGCGCATCTTCACGCGGGACGTCGAGACGATCGCCGCCGACCTCGGGAAGGCGTCCAAGGAGAAACGTCTCTCGCCGCGCCTCGTAGCGTGGCTCGATACGGCGCTGAGGAAAGCCCGTCGTCGTGACTTCTATGGGGCGCGGAAGGCCTGGCGCCGACTCGACCGGATCGCCGAGCAGGGCGCCGAAGTCCGGCGGCTCCAGGCCCGCTACCGCGAAGGATACCGCGGTGTCGAGTCCCGGATCCGGCAGCTGAAGACGCATGTCGAGCGCCTCGAGAAGATCCCGAAGCCGCCGACGTCGCCGGAGGATGCCCGAGCGTTCAACGAATCGGTCGATCGATTCAACGAGGCATCGACGGCGGCGTACCTCGATTTCCTGTCGCGGGCCCGGGCGGACCTCGCGATCCCGCTCCTCCTCGATGTGGGCCAAGGCAGCGGAATCGGCGTGCCGGCGCCTCCGCCCGGATCGGACCCTGACCCCCTCATGCGCCTCCTGAGCAATGCGACCCCCCAGGTCGAGGCATTCCGCGGCCGCACGTTCTACGGCCTGCTGGAGCTCCCCGCATACTCCGACGCAAAATTGACGCACATCTACGGCGACTCGCGCTTGATCCGTGGCGCGCTCGACGAGGCCTGGTCGTGGCTCAAGGCCATCCGCGAGGACGAGCGACGCTCCCTCCAGATCCAATGGAGCGAGGACGCGATGATTCTCCGACGGCGCGTCCCCTCGATCGTCGCCTTCCTTGAGCGACTCGGGAAGATGAACGATGCAGCGGACCGCGGACGCGAACTCGTCGCCTCGTTGAACGACGGTCGGTTCGAATCCCTCCAATCCGCGGCGCGTCTGTATGCGACCCACGGCGAATCGGCGGAGCGGAAGTGGCGCGGCTCCCTCGAGAAAGACATCGAGGGGATGCGAAAGGAAGCCGCGGAGCTGGGCGCGGTCCTGAAGAAGGTCACGGATCCGACCAAGGTCGAGGGCGGCTAGCGATCGGCAGGTTCGGCACCGCAACCTCTTAGCTTGCGCATCGCAATCCGCTCCCCCGGTGGGGGCATTGGGCGTCTTTGCTATTGCGGCGTATCGACCGAAGAAGGGAGAAGAGAGGACGCTTCGGGAAGTCCTCAAGGATCACCTCCCGATCCTCCGGAAAGAGCGGCTCGTGACGGACCGTCCGCCATATCTCATGCGCGCCGCGGACGGCACCTTCATCGAAGTCTTCGAATGGAAGTCCACTGCTGCGATTCAGTCAGCCCACGAAAATCCTGCTGTGCAAGCGATGTGGGCCCGATTCGAGGAGGCGTGCACCTACGAGTCGCTGGTCAACTTGAGCGAATCGACGGAGATGTTCGCGAACTTCGAGTCCGTCGACCTTTGACCTCATCCGGCCTTTTGTCGGAACTCCATCTGTTGGAACACGAACGCCGCCAGGACGACCAGGGCGATCGAGACGGCGACGAGAATCCCGGCCGCGACCCCCGCGCTTATGTCCGTTCGGTATCCGCCGAGTGGGTTGATCGCAATGACGTCCTTCAGGATCGTCTTCAGGTAGTGGATCACGCTGATCTTCGGCACATCGCCGGGGATGGAGTCCACGACCGATTCCCAGACGAATCCGATCAACAAGCCGACCGCTAGAGGCCGCCGGACGAGGACGGAGATGAACAGGAAGAGAGCCCCGTATGCGGCACTTCCCAGGATCGTCGTCGCGAGGAACCCCCACAAGACATCGAGGTCCGTGGTGAAAGCGAGGCCTCCGTACGCCTCCGTCACGCCGTAGGCTACGATGATCGGGGGGATGAGGACGACCAAGACCGCGACGAGGTAGCCGATGTACTTGTATCCCACCAGGGCCGGTTTCGAAATCGGCCGGGTCAGGAGGAACGGCAGTGTGTTGTCGTCAATCTCTTCGCGGATCAACGCCGTCGAGTTCACGAGGGTGACGAAGATCAGGACGACCTGCAGGAACAGCGGAATCATGAGCTGCTGGAACAGCACGATGTCGAACGTTGCGACGCGGGCGGCGGCCAACGAGAGCGTGAGGATGAGGGGGACCAAAGCCAGGAGGCCGGTCGCGATCGCGCGGCGGGTCGTCAGCAGGTAGCGCACGGTCAGGCCGGTGACGACCCACGCCTTCCGGAAGGATCCCGTCCAATCCATTCCATCACCCGACGAGATACCGGAACACGGCGTCGAGGCTGTCGTCCGGACTCTCGAGTCCGCGGACGTCGAGCTTCGTGTCCGAGACGATCTGAGGGAGCTCCTTGTAGAACGTGTCGGGCTTGCGGGTGCGGACGAGGAGCGTGTCGGCGGCCGGGAACTCGAAGGAGACGACGTGCTCCATGCGCGCGAGGGCCTGGGCGAGCTGTCGCGGTTTCGACGTCTCGATGCGCACCGCGTGCGGATGCGTGTCGATCAACGCGCGAATCGCGTGGATGTTGCCCGCCGCGATTGCCTTGCCGTTGTGAATGAGGACGATGTTGTTCGTGACCCGTTCGATCTCGTACAGGACATGGGTCGACATCAACACGTGGCCGCCGTCTTTGGCGAAGTCGGAGATCGTCTGGAGGATGTGGACGCGGCCCGCAGGGTCCGCCCCGGAGAGAGGCTCGTCAAGGATCAGGATCTCCGGGTTGTGGGCAAGGGCTTGTGCGAGCTTCGCGCGCTGGCGCATCCCTCGGCTGTAACCCCGGGTCGGCCGCTGGGCCGCCTCAGAGAGGCCGACGACCTTCAGGGCCTCGGTAGCCTCCTTGCGTGCCTTCGCCGCGGGGATTCCGTCGAGTCGCAGAAGCGTCTCGACGAATTGCTGTCCCGTGAGCCATCCATAGAGTTGATTCTGCTCCGGACAATAGCCGAGGCGCCGCTTCAACGCGACGTTGTTCCAAGGATCCTCTCCGAGCAGGGTGATCTTGCCCTGGTCCGAATGAAGCTGGCCGATGAGTAGCTTGAACAACGTGCTCTTGCCCGCTCCGTTCGGCCCGACGAGGCCGGTGATCCCTTTTCCGAACGAGGCGGTGAATGCGTTGAGCCCGAGCACCTCGCCGTACCACTTCGAGACGCCGACCGCATCGACGACCCCGTTCATCCGGTGATCACCTCCACGGCCTTCATTCGGACGTACGTCACGACGGCCGCGAGGACCGTCACCCCGAGCAAGATCGCGAGAGCCCCTGGCCAGTCGATTCCGGTATTGGCGCCCCCGAAGGCAGCGCTCGCAACCGCCACGTAATCGTTCCAGGGCGATAGATAGAGAACCGAGGGGTTCCCGATGGTGATGGCCAGAACGGTGGCGGGAATCGTCAGCCCGAAATTCACCGCGAAGACGCCTGCCGCAGCGATCCCTTTGCGGCGCGTGAGACTCGAGAGGAACAGACTGACGGCCGTATAGAAAAGGGTCAACAATCCGCCGAC
>DATGWB010000238.1:0-3284 GCA_035299725.1 Thermoplasmata archaeon | reverse complement strand
CAGCCGATCTGCCGAGTCGTCAGATGTCCAAGGATGTCCACATGCGGGTTCTCGGCTGCCGCGACGATCCTCGCGGTCTGCGTCTCCCGCGGGAGCGTGAAGCGGGAGTGGACGGACGCGATCACGAAGTCGAGTTCCTCCAAGACCTCGTCGGGATAGTCCATCTCGCCGCCGTCGAGGATGTCGCATTCGGTCCCCAGGAGCACCGTGAATCCTTTCGATTCCCGGTTCAGCGCGCGAACGCGATCGCGCCGCGCGAGCGCTTGGTCTGCCGTCATTCCTCCTGCCACGGTCGCGGACACCGAATGATCCGAGATGCCGACGAACGAATAGCCGCGATGGCGGGCCGCCTCGACCATCGCCTCGAGCGGCTCGGTGCCGTCGGTTGCATCCGTGTGCACGTGGAAGTCGCCGCGGATGTCGGAGAGCTCGACGAGCTTCGGCAGGCGACCGGTCGCCGCGAGGTCGATCTCGCCCTGGTCCTCCCGCATCTCCGGAGGGATCCATGCGAGGTCGAGGCACGAATACATGCTCTCCTCCGTGTCTCCCGCGATCCGCTTCTCGTCGCGGAACGCGCCGTACTCGTTCATCTTCACGCCGCGTCGCTCGGCCATCGTCCGCAAGCGGATGTTGTGATCTTTCGAACCGGTGAAGTACTGCAACCCGGCGCCCCAGCTGTCCGGATCGAGGATGCGCAGATCCACCTGGATCGTGCGGGGCGAGCCTTCATAATCGTGGTACGCAAGTCGGATCACGACCTTGGTCTCCCCGGATGCGAGGACTTCGACGACGTCCGGAAGACGCTCGAAGGCCGCTGCGGCGGCCGCGCGGTTCTTCGCGACCGCCAGGATGTCGACGTCGCCGACCGTTTCCCGCATCCGTCGGAATGATCCGGCGGCCTCGATCCGTTCGACGGTCTTGCTGGCCTTCATCCCTTCCGTGATCGCATCCACGAGCCGAGCCGCGTCGACGAGGAACGCCCGGGCCTGGCCTTCCTTGACGAGATCGATCGCCCGCACGAGGTTCTCTTCCGTCTTCTCTCCGAACCCTTTGACGCGGCGCAGCAGATGTTTCTCGGCCGCCGTCTTGAGCGTGTCCAGATCCGTGATCCCGAGCTGCTGCCACAGGATCTTGACCTTCTTCGGTCCGAGGCCGCGGACCTTGAGCAGGTCGAGGACGCCCGGCGGGAACTTCGCCCGGAGCTCCTCGTGGTACGCGATCCGACCGGTGGTCACGTATTCCGTGATCTTTTCGGCCAAGGCAGGCCCGATGCCGGGGATCTGGTCGACCCGACCGGCTCGGACGAGGTCCTCCACGTTCTCCGTGAGCGATTCGAGTTGTCGCGCGGCCCGTTGGTACGACAGGACGCGGAACGTGTCCTCCCCCCCGAGGATGTCGAGCATGTCCGCGATCTCGCTGAATCGGGCCGCGATCTCCTCGTTCTTCACGTCGGGCGGCGATGCCTCGCGGCCGTCTTTATAGTTTCTTGGAGCCTTCATCCACAACGTGATTTGGACCGGGACATGCGGGTTCTGCCGTCGGCAGGCTGACGTCATGCAACAACTCGACGCCGTCGAGATTCAGGAAACGTTCTACCGGCCGGTCTCAGTCGCGCGAGCACGGAGGTGGCGCGGGATGGCACCGCCAGATTTCCGTTTCTGTCTGAAGGCCTCGCAATTTGTCACCCACGAGGCCACCTCACCCACCTACCGAAGATCCGGTCGCATCGTCCCCGACGCCGAGAGGTCGAGTTACGGATCGTTTCAGGACACACCACAGGTCCGGGAGGGCTGGGAGGCCACACGGGCCATCGCAGACGCGGTTCGCGCGAGCGTCATCGTGTTCCAGACGCCCGCGTCGTTCGGTCCGACTGAGGCGAACCGCACCGCACTCTATCGGTTCTTCGAATCGATTCGAACCGACGCGATCAAGGCGCTCGAGCTCCGCGGGCCGTGGGCGGGCCACATCGTCGAGAAGATTTGCGAGGAGCTCAACCTGGTGCACGCTGTCGACCCGTTCGAGAAAGAGCCGGCCACGTACGGACTCGCATACTTCCGTCTCCACGGTAGCCCACCCGGAAACACGATGTATCGCTACACCTACACGGACGAGGACGTCGGCCGGCTCCACGCGATCTGCCGGGAGTACGACGATGCGTATGTGATGTTCAACAATCTCTCGATGCACGCCGATGCGATTCGATTCCGCCGGGGGCTCCGTGACTCAACGGATCCGTCGGTCGGCGCTCGCGAGTGACATCGGCACGGAAACCTATGTATATCCGGCCTCTCTGTTTCGACGCGGTTCCGTGTCGCCACCCACCGGTCGCATTCCGCGCGAGATCGTGGAATTCTTCAACGCCCCCGGAGGCCACTCCCTCATCGCCAAAGGTCCGGCCGGCACCGGCAAGACGACGTTCGCGCTGCAGCTGACGGAGGCCCTAGGCGAGGTCACGGCATCGCACTACCTCAGCTCCCGGGTTTCCGATGAGTCGTTGTATCGCCAGTTCACCTGGCTGAAGGACCGCATCAAGCCAGCCGTCCTGCAGACGGGTTCGAAGTCCCCGCACGACACGAAAGTCGCGCGGCACGCCCTCGACCAGCTCGAGGGAAAACTCGAGGAAGGGAAGGAAGGCGAAGACGAGGAGCCCGAGGCGATCGGCAGCGGGGAGGTGAAAGGGAACTTCCTCGAGGTCACGCTCGGATTCGACCTGCCCGAGCTCGAAGCGGCATACGACTTCGTCGATGACCGGATCCCGGAACGGTCCCTCGTCCTGATCGATTCGATCGACGCGCTCGCGGAGCACTACGGCATCCCGGCCGCGCGGCTCATCACGGTCCTGCAGAAGGACCTGGTGGAAGGGAGCAAGCAGAACGTGTTGTACGTCCTGGAGAGCAGCGGCGAGACGCGTCTCGATTACCTGGGGGACGGCGTCGTCAGCCTGGCGTCCACAGACTACCAGGGCCGCCGGCTCCGCGTCTTGACGATCGAGAAACTTCGGGGCCAGCAGATCCAGCAGCATCGATACCTCTACACGCTCGACGGCGGGCGCCTCACGGCCTTCGACATCCGGGAAGAAGTTCGTCCGGTCAGGCCGCAACTCTGGAGGCCCGTGAGGGACCTCTCGAAGGACGCGGTCAGCTTCGGGCTCGAGCCGCTCGACCGGCTGACGGGGGGACTCCACCGCGGCCGCGTCGTCGCGTTCGAGATCTCCAACGCCGTGCCCTCGGACTACGTCGACTGGCTCCGAACCGCGATCATCTGCAATTTCGTCGCCCAGGGCC
>DATGWB010000237.1:0-7752 GCA_035299725.1 Thermoplasmata archaeon | reverse complement strand
ATGTTCGTGTTGAACACGAGTTCGCCGAAAACCCGCCGACGCGCCCCGAAAAACGCTCCCCGGACGGCCGTTCCGTCCTCGAGGATAAGGGAGCCATCCATCCGCTAGACCCTCACCCCATTTTCGATTCGCCATATCAGGGTTTCCCTCGCTCCGGGAAACATCCGCACGCTCAGGGAGGCTAGGGTGCCCGCGGGAGGTCGAGGTGGTTTAGTCGTTCGACCATCTTGTCCCAATGGCTGCCCTGCCAATACACGCGCTTGCAGGAAGGGCATCGCCAGAACTCTTGGTAGCGGGAGCGGACCCCCTCCGGCACCAGACCTTTCACCTCTTGGGGCGGAACCGGAACGAGGACCTCGTTGCACAGAGAGCACCGCGACATCGGATTCACGAGCCCCAGCCCGAGGACGCCCGCGACCTCGCGAATCTGCACCTCAAGCTCATCGCTCCGGATTTGGACCGCACCGGGGACGCGAGCGGCGAGCTCCTTGTCGCGGGTCAGGAGGATGCGCTCCTCCGTCCGTGCGCGATCAATCAGATCGCGGTCCGGACCCGGTTCCGGGTATGCCGTGTCGTACCCCATGAGACGCAGCCAGCGGGCCAAACTGCCCAGCATATGGTCGCACAGCAGTTTCATCGGATCACTACGTACTCCAAGAGGACGCCGTCCCCGAGTCGTTCGGCCCGGTCCAGTCGAATCCTGATCGAGTCATCGAGGGACATAACGCCGGGGCCCCCTGCCAACGTCGGCGACGAGCGACCGCCGAGCACCCGGCTGGCGACGAAAACTTTCAGTTCGTCCGCGAGGCCTTGATGGAGGAACGACCAGATGACTGTGCTCCCTCCTTCGACGAGGATCGTTCGAACCCCTCGCTCTGCGAGCCGATCGAGCAGCCGCGCCAAGTCGACTTCATCCTTCCCGCAGCGTAAGACCTCCGCGTGCGGGAACACCCGCGCGGATCGATCGGAGGTCACAATCACCGTGGGCGCGCTTCCATCGAGCACATGCGCGCCGACGGGCGTCTTGCCATTCGAATCAAGCACGACCCGTAGCGGGTTTCGACCTTTTGCAAACTCGGGCTTGATGGTGAGTTTCGGATCGTCCGCCAGGACGGTTCCGACGCCCACGAGAATCGCGTCGACCTTCGAGCGCAGTTGATGGACGCGCCGTACGTCTTCGTCGTTGCTCAGCCGAACGGCTTGAGCATCCGGGAGAGCAATCTTCCCATCGACGCTCATCGCCGCGTTGATGATGACGCGAGGTCGCACACCCGTGCCAAGGACCTACCGCATAACAACTTTGCGGGCTCGATGCAAGTTCATCTAGGAGAGGAGCCTGGCGATTCCGGCGACAAGATGAAGGCTCATCTGGTCCACGTCGAGGAGATGCGCTTTCGGGCTCAAGCCGAGGGATCCCCCGAAGTCCTATTCGATTCGGGGGACCAGCCGGCTCGCCGAGGCCCGAGTCCCATGCAGGCGACGCTCCTCGCGACGATGGCGTGCACCGCATCGGACGTCGTGTCGATCCTGCGGAAGGAGCGCGTGCCGTTCCGTACCCTGGAGATCGATGCGGAGGCCGAGCGGGCGAAAGACGTCCCGAAGGTCTTCACGAAGATTCGTCTTCATTATCGGGTGCGCGGGACCAACATCCAGGAAGCCGCCGTCAAGCGGGCGATCGACCTGTCATCCGAGAAGTATTGCACCATCGGAATCATGCTTCGCCGCGCGGGCGTGGAGTTTGTCAACACGCACGAAATTCTCCCGATGGAATGATGTGTTCTCAGGGCATGGACTCGTGCCGGGTATGTTTAAGTAACCTGTCCGAGATGGACCGCGCCGCCATGGAAGGAATCCAGATTTACGAGCTCAAACGGATGGACCTCCGCGGAGCGACCGTGATCGATGGATTCCCGAGCGTGGGCCTCGTCAGCTCCATCGTGGCCAACTACCTGATCAACGCGCTGAACCTGACGCAGATCGGGATCATGGACTCCATCTACTTCCCGACCGTCGCACTGGTGCGGGACGGCCAGCCGATGAACCCGGTACGAATCTATGCCGGGTCGAAGGTGGACGATCATGATCAGATCGTCGTGTTCATCTCGGAGTTCCAGCCGCCGCCGAACTTGATCAAGGCGATCGCGGCGACGGTCCTCGACTGGGCCCAAGACGCGCGCTGCAACCTCCTCGTGTGTCCGGAGGGGCTCATCGTCGACGCCCGCGAGGACGAGGGCGACCGCCAAGTCGAGGTGTATGGGATCGGATCGACCGACAAGGCGATGGAAATGATCCGCAAGAACAACATCACGGTGTTCGAGGAAGGCGTCATCACGGGCGTTGCGGGCGTCCTCCTGAACGAAGGCCGCAAACGGGACTTCGATGTGATCACCCTGCTGAGCGAAGCCCATCCCGATTACCCGGACGCCCGAGCGGCGGCGCGCGCCATCGAGATCATCGACAAGCTGCTCCTTCACACGGAACTCGACGCCCGGCCGTTGTACGAGGAGGCCGAGCGAATCGAGATGCAACTCAAGTCGATTCACCACCAGACCGAGGCGGCGAAGAAACCGACGGAACCCGCGCGGCCGAACATGTACGGTTAGGCGCCGGGCTCGACGCTCACCTGCCACCCGCCGGCTTTTCGCGTCACCGCGAACCCGCACGGTACGAATTGCGGGATGAGCCACATCATCGTCTCCATGTGACCGGAGACCGCTCGCGCACGGAACTCCGAGGGGCCGTCGGCCCGGGCAAGATAGATCAGGAGTTGATCCGCGGCATGGACGTCGAATGTCGCCTGAGACTCGATCTCCGTCCTCAGGGACGCGGCGACTTCCTCTCCGATGCGTTCCGAGGGCTTTCCTCGTTCTGCGAGGGAGTCGGATCCGAGGAGGCCGGCATCGGTCTCCGCACACAGCACCAAGGCTCCTCCCTGCCCGATCGCTTCCTCGCCGTGGTACACCCGTTGCTCGATTTTCACGTCCGGAATGCCGTGGAGGCGGCGGAGCGCCGCGTGGGCCATCCGCTTCGGGACGTCCTCCGGGAGGTTCGAGACGTGCGCGATGCCGCGCACCCGCTGGGTTTCGCCCGCTTCCGAATTGCGAAGGGGTGACCAGGTCCGCGTCGGCTCGATGACGGCGTCGACGACTCCACCGCCTCGCGGATAGTACCCACGCCGGGAGACTTCGACATCGGTGTGGCCTCCGAGGGTTCGGAGGAGGGGCAAGAAGACCCGGCTGAAGTAGTCGATGGGCGGAGACCATCGCACGTCGGTTCCTCCAACGAGACGCACGCGAACCGGGGCCGGGGCCGCGGCGGCCACCGGGAGCAGGGCCTGCAGGACCAAAGTGACGCTGCCCGCCGTCCCCACGTCAAAGGAGAGCCGGCCCGGCGTCAGCTTCCCCGGACGGAACTCAATCGATGAGGCTCCAACCGCGACGCCCGTAGACTCGGCCGCGCACAACGCGGCAATCGCCTGGATTGCCGTCACGTGTTGCGCCGCCAAGCCCGGAGTCGGCCGGCCTGCCCGGATCCGGACGACCCGGACCGGCGTTTCGGTGAGCGCCGAGAGGGCGACCGCCATGCGGGCGAGCTGACCGCCTCCCTCGCCGTGGCTCCCGTCGACCTCGATCATGACGCCGCCGCCTTCATTCGATGCCGGATGACCTTGAGCACCTCGACGAACGCGAACGCCGTGAATGAGATGACGACCGTCTCGAGCCAGTCCAGGAGCGTGAGCGGCTCCGTCTCGAACACCGCGTGAAGGAACGGCGTATAGATCACCGCGACCTGGAGGGCCATCGACGCAAGGACGGCGAGAATCAGCTTCGTGTTCGTGAACAGGCCGATTTGCCAGATCGTTTGACGCGGGGATCGCATCGCGAAGACGAGGAAGAGCTCGAAGAAGACGATCGTCGTGAATGCAACGGTCCGGGCCCGGGTCGCGTCGGCGCCTTCTCGCAATTCGAGGAAAAAGACTCCGAGCGTGCCCACCGTCAGGATCGCTGAGACGACGACGATCAGGAAGAGGATGTCCCGGGAGAGCACGCCCTCCCTCGGATTACGGGGCGGGCGATCCATGATGTCCGTCGGGTAAGGGTCGACGCCGAGGGCCAGGGCCGGGAGGCCGTCCGTCACGAGGTTGATCCACAGGAGCTGTACCGGCACGAAGAACGGGAGGAAGTTGGGGTCCGCGATGGCCAAGGTCGCGATGAACATGATCAGGACCTCCCCTGCGTTTGCGGACAGGAGGAAGGCGACGAACTTCCGGATGTTCTCATAGATCCCACGGCCCTCCTCGACCGCGGCCACGATGGACGCGAAGTTGTCGTCCGTCAGCACCATGTCGGCGCTCTCCTTGGCCACGTCCGTCCCGGTGATTCCCATCGCCACGCCGAGGTCGGACCGCTTGAGCGCGGGGGCGTCGTTCACCCCGTCGCCGGTCATCGCGACGATGTGCCCCGCCTTCTTCCAGGCGTCCACGATGCGCATCTTGTGTTCCGGGGCGACCCGCGCGTACACGCGGATCCGCTCGACCTCCTGCACCAACTCCGCGTCGGACAGTTTCTCGAGCTCTTCTCCGGAGAGGGCGCGGTCCCCCTCCAGGAGGATGCCCATCTCCCGGGCGACGGCCATCGCGGTGAGCTTGTGGTCTCCCGTGATCATCACGACCCGGATCCCGGCCTTCTTGCAACGGCGAATCGCATCGATCGCGTCGGACCGTGGTGCGTCCATCATGCCCGCGAGCCCGCGGAATGTGAGGCCCACCTCGAGGACTTCCTCCGTGAGCGGCGGCACCGCGCCCTGGAACTCGCGGACGGCAAATCCAATCACACGGAGGGCCCGCGTGGCCAACTCCTGATTCCGGAACAGGTACTGCTTCCGATCGTACTCGGACAGGGGCTTTCGCTCGCCATCAACGACATGGTGGGAACACGCCGCGAGGATCCGTTCGGGCGCGCCCTTCACGTGCAGGACCGCCCGCACGCCCGCGAGCCGCCGGAGCCGCTCTCCCTCGGACAACGCGAGAATCTCACGAAGCTCCGATTCGGACAGATGGGCGTGGAGGGTTGACATCTTCTTCCGCTCCGACGTGAACGCGATCTCGGCAACGCGCGGCCACTTCGCCCGTACCGCCTCTGGGTCCATGCCCGCGCGCCTCGCCGCGACGAGGAGCGCGCCTTCCGTCGGATCGCCCTCGACGACCCAGCGGGGGCCTTCTCTCTTGAGGACGGCGTCGTTGCACAGGGCGCCGCATTCGAGAAGTTCTTGCAAGCCGGGATGGGCTTCGAGACTCGCGACCCGCCCATCCGTCCGGACGGTCCCGGATGGATCGAACCCCTCCCCGACCGCCTCGTACTCACGAGTGCCGACGACGAGCACCCGGACGTTCATCTCTCCTTTCGTGAGCGTCCCGGTCTTGTCGGAGCAGATCACAGAGGCGGCGCCCAACGCCTCGACGGCCGGGAGTTTTCGGATCAGCGCGCCTCGTCGAATCATGCGTTGGAGCCCCAATGCGAGGCTGATCGTCACAATCGCGGGGAGCCCCTCGGGAATCGCCGCGACGGACAGTCCGACAGCGGTCAGGAAGAGAAGCTCGACATGGCCAGGGTCCCGGAGCACGCCAATCACGAAGATGAGGCCGGCGGCAAGCAGGACCGCGATTCCGATCTGCCTTCCGAGGCGATCCAATTGCTTTTGGAGCGGCGTCTCTTCCTTCGTTTCCTGCTGCACGAGTCCGGCGATCTTGCCGAGTTGAGTCGACATGCCGGTCTCGACGAGGACGGCCTTCCCTCGCCCGCCGTCGACCGTGGTTCCCATGAACACCATGTTCTTGCGGTCGCCCAGGAAAGAGTCGCGAGGCTGCGGCTCGACGGCCTTGCTCACGGGGAGCGACTCGCCGGTCAGGGAGGCCTCGTTGACGCGGAGGCTCGCTACTTCGAGGAGGCGGGCGTCCGCGGGGACCCGGTCCCCCGCCGCGAGGACGACGACCTCGCCGGGCACGAGCTCGCGGGACGGCACGGCAACGACCCCGCCCTCCCGGAGGACGTGGGCCTTCGGCGCGGCGAGGCTCTTGAGGGCTTCGAGTGACCGTTCCGCCCGATACTCCTGGACGAAGCCGAGGATCGCGTTCATGATCACGATCACGATGATCAGCACAGCGTCGTACAGGTCGGCGGTCTCTCCCTGGAGGAGTCCCAGGGTCGCGGAGATCAACGCGGCGATGATCAGGACGATCACGAGCACATCGACGAACTGGCTCAGCAGGATGCGAAGAGGACTCACCCGCGCGGTCTGAACGAGCTCATTCGGCCCGAAGCGGGACAGCCGCTGCGAAGCCTCGCGGCTCGTGAGCCCCAGGGGGGAAGAATCCAGTCGCTGGAGGACGGCCTCCGCCCGAAGGGCGTGCCAGTCGTCCGCCATCGTGCGTCCAACATGCGCATTCATAATAAAGCTCGTCCCGGACATCCGTCGGACTGGACTCGCCGCCGAATGCGAGCCGGGAGCAGTGCAGGTGCAACGATCTCATCAAGACGCAGCGGGCCGGCACCGGCTTCACGAAAACGAATTGTACTGAAGATGAATCGACTCGAGGTCGTACAGGGTGAGGCTCGAACTCGGCGTGACGGCCGTCCCATTCACATGCATGGCGGTCGGACTGCCGAACGACTTCCCCCAGACCCGGAAGAAATCTCCGATCGAGTAGAGGCGTGTGGTGTCGGACTCGATGTGAATCCGACCGGTCGCGTCGTGCGTGTGGAGAGGCTCGAGGCAGAACGTGCCAATTCCAATCCCTGCGGGAATCGAGACGGACCCCGCCGCCGATGAGATGCTCAGGTCTGTGTGCCAATGATACACGAGCCCGCCTTCCTGTCGGACGCACGGAAAGGCAGGTGTACCGGAGAGCAACGGCAGCAGGTAGGCGGCACCCAGACCGCCCAAGACAATCACCGCGACGAGGGCGACCTGCCACCCGCGAACGCGAAACGGCCGACCGGCCTGCCGCTTCGGAATCCGACCGGGTTCCTCCTTCAGCTTCTCCAAGAGACCGGGTCGATCCGGATGCCGCGGATGGTTGTCGTTCAGGTGGCGAATGAGGTTCTCGGGCTTCACCGCAACATTGCAGATGGGACAGCGGTCCATCTTCGGCATGGCGACCTCGTACGCGACTGGATAACAGAGAGTGGATGGGCTTGTATTAAGGCATGCCGCGGACGCCGGGCAGTTTCGTGAACGCAGCGCAACAACAGAAGGGGAATCGGGTTTGTCAAGGGCTGCCCAATAATCGACAGCATCTTTTTGTAGCCTTGAGCGCGATTCGCGGCCGGGATGGGAAACTCGGTTCTCCTGCGGAGAGCGTCAGCGCCCGCAGTCCGTCGACCCACGGTCCGGGATGCGTGCGCTCATGGTTGAGACGACCTCGATCATGTTCGACGTGGGCGTCATCGCGACGGTGGGTTTCATCGGAGCGGCCTTCGCATCCCGCGCGCGCGTACCGATCATCATCGGGTACATCATCGCGGGCATGCTGATCGGCCCGAACATCCACCTTCATCTGTTCGGCTGGTCGTACGATGGGATTCTGGCGGACAGCGTGTTCCTGCAGAGCATCTCGCAACTCGGACTGGTCCTGCTTCTGTTCTTCGTGGGACTCGAGTTCAGCATCACGAAGCTCATGCGGACGAAGGAAGCCGCCGCGGTCCTCGCGGTGACGAACCTGGCGGTCAACATGTTCGCGGGGTTCGTGATCGG
>DATGWB010000236.1:0-2137 GCA_035299725.1 Thermoplasmata archaeon | reverse complement strand
GAGGATGGAAAGGAGAGTGCCGCGCAACCGCCCGCGGCCGGCTCATTTCTTCGGGTCTCTCCGCCCCAACTGGGTGACGTTCGAGGGAAGGATCACGATTCCGCCCTCGGCTTCCATGTACCGCTTCCATTCTTTGGTGTTCTGCTGCACCTGCTTGGAACGCTCCACGGCGATCGTCGCGACGACCTTTCGCACGACGTCATCGACGTCGACGCCGAGGATCTCGCGGAACAGGTACTTCATCCGGTCCCGGTCCATGGTGAGCCGGACCATCCGAGGCGGCCGTATATGAGAGAATTGTCAACGGTCTCAGTTTTGAGAGGACCGGCGGCACCGTCCGACGATGGCCGATTGGCGTTTTGTCAACTAGGCCCCCACAGGGGTCCGAAAGCGGCAGGTCCCCTCCGCTCATGGCAAGAATAAAAGAGGCAGGACGAGGGGTTCTCGGTCCTGCCTGTGGGTTGTGGAGGAGGGGTTATTGGGTTGGGTATTGCGTTGGGAGGCTCGGTTCGACAACGTCCACGGCTTTCCAGTCGCCGCCGAAGTCCCTCGTGATCCCGGTCGCGAGCTGGAATCGGACCCGCAGGCGGCCGTTCTCGAAGAAGATGTACGCGTTCTTGAGTTGGGACATGTAGAGCGAGATGCGCTTGCCCTTCTGCGTCAAGGCGCGCTCCGTGCATCGGATGAGCCCTGCGCGCTCGAGCGAGTGGATCCTCCGGTAGCACGCGGCGATCGGGATGCCATATTCGCGGCTCAGGTCGATCGCGGACTTCGGCTTCTTGAACGTCGCTACGAGAATCTTTGCCGAGTACTCGTCCGTCACGAGTCGCGACGCTTCAAGGGGGTCCATCGCCACATCCTCCTCGTATGGAGGAATCGACGCGATGGGCGCTATTAAAGCGAGGAGAGCCGATTATCTCCGCTGATTCTCAAACCTGAAAGTGCCACCGGACGAAGGGAACTAACCGCCGCAGCAGCCGCCTTCTTCCTCACCTGCGCCGCAATTGCAGTTCGGCCCGCACGAGCCTTCGTGCTCTTTGTGGACGACTGGAAGGATCACCAGGGATTCGGCCGGTGCCGAAGGGGCCTTCTTCTTGCTGGCGAGCATCTCGATGAGGCTGCCCATCAAACGCCTCGAAGGATTCCGGCGGTATTTCTAACTGTCGTCACGCGAGTTGCTTTTTGACCCGCTCCTCGAACGGGGCACGAGGCATTGCGCCGATGACCTGATCGACGAGCTTCCCGCCTTTGAAGAAGAGGAGGGTCGGGATGCCCATGACCATGTACCGCTGGGGGACCTCCGGATTCTCGTCGGTGTTCAGCTTCGCGAACGTCACCTTGCCGGCATATTTCTTCGCGAGGTCCTCGACGATCGGGGCGATCGCGCGACACGGCGCGCACCACTCCGCCCAGAAATCCACGACGACGAGTGGTTTCTCTTTGATGACCTGATCGAAGTCCGCATCGGTTACCTTGATCGGCTTGTCTTCCATGAGAGTCACCGGATATTCGCCATACGGGGCGGTGCAATTTAAAGTTCCGCGCACAACCCTTTGAGCGAGGCGCTACGAAAGCTCGTGATGGAGGCCTACCGTGATCCCGGCGGTCGGGTCCGCGACCAACGCAACGGATAAGCGGGTGAGCACGATTTCGAGGGAGGGGGCCGACGCACGCAAACGGTCTGAGCGACGAAACGGGTGTGAGGGGATGACCGGATGAGGCTTGCCCAGAAATTGAATCTGAAAGACGGAATGAAGGTCCGCGTCGTCGGGAAGCCGTCCGGCGTCGATCTCGACGACGTCGTGGTCACGTCATCTGCGAAGGCGGACGCAATCCTTGTCTTCGTCGAGACGCTCGCCGATGTCGACAAGAGGTGCGGTTCGGTCGTAGAAGCCGCGAAGGCGGACCGCCTTGGCTGGATCGCATATCCCAAAGCGAGGCAACTTGGCACGGATCTGAATCGGGACATCCTCTGGCGGCACCTGCTGAAGCAGCACATCCAAGGCGTCCGCCAAGTCCCCATCGACGATGTCTGGAGCGCGATGCGCTTCCGACCGGGGAAGTGAGTGAGGAGAATCGTCATGATAGAAAGTCCGGCGGCACGGAATCCGACGCGCCCAACGAGGACAACACTCAT
>DATGWB010000235.1:0-3953 GCA_035299725.1 Thermoplasmata archaeon | reverse complement strand
CCCAGACGCCGGCCTTCGTGTTCAGCCGCGCAAGACGCTGGTCGGCTCCTTCATCCCGCGTGTCCCGGATGTACCGCAGCGCCAGAGCGGACGCCGCGGGGCCAACGAACTCGGGGCTCGTCCCGAAGACCGGGCAGGCCGCGTAGCACAGCATGCAATTGATGCACAGGCTTTGCTGCCGGTAGGCCTCGACGTCCTCCGGGTACTGCACGAACTCCTTCGTCAGGTCGCCCGACTCCTCGCGGACGATGTATGGCGTCACAGACGCAAGCTTCTCCAGGAAATCGTCGAAGTCCACGACGAGGTCCTTCAGGATCGGGAAGTTCGCGAGCGGATCGATCGTCACGGTGCCCCTGTGGACGTCACGGATGTACGTGCCGCACGTGAGCTTCGGTTGGCCGTTCACGTTCGCGCCGCACGAGCCGCAGATTCCCATCCGGCACGACCATCGGTACGTCAGCGTGGGGTCGACGTGGTCCTTGATGTAATTCAGTCCGTCGAGGACGACCATGTCGTCGCGGTACGGGATCCGGTATTCCTGATACGTCGGCTTCGAGCCCGCCGTCGGTCGGTACCGTTTTACCCGGAACACGACGTCCCGCTCGGCCATCTCAATACTTCCTCTCGACGGGCTGCCACTTCGTGATCTTCACCGGTGAATAATCGATGCGCGGTGCGCCGTCGGTGCGATATGCGAGCGTGTGCTTCAGGTAGTTCGCGTCGTCGCGGTTCGGGAAGTCCGTCCGGCTGTGCGCGCCTCGGGACTCCCGTCGGTTGAGCGCGCTGTAGGCGATCGACGCCGCGACGTCGAGCATGAAGTCGAGTTCGAGGACCCCGGTCATCTCCGTGTTGAAGACACGGTCCTTGTCCGCCATCCCGACGCTCCCGAAGCGATCGCGGAGCTTGGCGAGCTTCGCGCAGGCGTCCGCGAGGCCGGCTTCCTCCCGGAAGATCCCGACGTCGCGCTCCATGAGTTGCTGCATCTCGACGCGGACGCCTGCGAGCGTCTCCTTCCCCCGCTCCCGGCCCATCAGGCCGTCGAACACGCGGGTCTCCTCCTTCCGCAGCGCCTCGCGCGAGGCCGTCCCGCGAGGATACGCGGCCTTCTGCTTCGCGAACTGCGCCGCCGCGAGGCCGCACCACTCGCCGAACACGAGGCATTCGCTCAGGCTGTTCGACCCGAGGCGGTTCGCCCCGTTGATCGAGACGCACGCGGTCTCGCCGACCGCGAAGAGGCCGGGTAACGTCGTCTCACCTGTGGAATTTGTCGAAACCCCGCCCATGATGTAATGCTGCCCGGGGCGCACGGGGATCGGCTCGTGAATCGGATCGAGTCCCATGTACTTCTCCGCGAGCTCGCGGACCATCGGGAGCTTCTGGTCGATCGTCGCGGCGCCGAGGTGACGCAGGTCGAGACCTAGATACTGCCCGTACGGACCCTCGAACGCGCGGCCGGCCTTCATCTCCTGGATCATCGAGCGGGAGAGGATGTCCCGCGGCCCGAGCTCCATCTTGCTCGGAAGGTAGCGCTGCATGTACCGCTCGCCGTCTTTGTTGATCAGGTAGCCGCCTTCCCCGCGGGCCGCTTCCGTAATCAGGATGCCGGTCCCCGGCAGGCACGTCGGATGGAACTGCACCATCTCCATGTCCTTGAGGGGCACGCCGGCGCGGTAGGCGAGGGCCATGCCGTCGCCCGTCTTGATGAATCCGTTCGTGGTGAATTCGTACACCCGGCCGCAACCGCCCGTCGCGAGGATCGTCGCCTTCCCGCCGATCCCCACCATCCGGCCGCCGCGCAGGTCGAGCGCGGTCACCCCGGCGCATGCGCCGCCGTCGACGATGAGGCTCGTGACGAAGTACTCATCGAATCGGTGAATGTTCTCGAACTTCATCGACGTCTGGAAGAGCGTGTGCAGGATGTGGAAGCCGACCTTGTCCGCTGCGAACACGGTGCGCTTGACGGACATCCCGCCGAACGCGCGCTGGCTCACCCGGCCGTCCGGATCGCGGGACCAGGGACAGCCCCAGTGCTCGAGCTGGATGATCTCCTTCGGACAGCGCGCAACGAAGAACTCGACCGCGTCCTGATCGGCGAGGAAGTCGGATCCCTTGATCGTGTCGAGCGCGTGCAACTCCAGAGAGTCATAGTCGCGCAGCACCGCCGCCGTCCCACCCTCCGCGGACACCGTGTGGCTCCGCATCGGGTAGACTTTGGATACGACCGCGATCGAGAGGTCAGGGTCGGCCTCCGCCGCCGCGATCGCCGCACGCAGTCCGGCCGCGCCCCCGCCGACGATGACGATGTCGTGCGCGGTCCGTTCCACGAACCGCGGAACCGAGTCGGGAGAATAAGCTTTTGGCACGTACCCTGGCCATGCCCTCCCAACCCGGTCGGTGCGGCCCGCCAATATCGAGCCCGCACGCGACCAGCCTCATCCGTACCGGACGAGTAGACTCCCGAAACGATTGTCGACGTAGAACTGGAGCGTCACATCGACGCCGTCCGTTCCGCTGAGCCCGAGGCGATCGTCGCCCGCAGAATTCCACGCGAACGTGGATGACAGGACCGCGACGAGGTCGCCCACGGATCCGGCGTGAAGGATCACCATGGGCAGCGAGTGACGGGATGGGGTGGGAGCCTGGGGGAAGTCGCGGACCGACAGGTTGTATTGCCATGAAACCCCGGGTCCATACATCAGATGGACGGGGTCGCCAACTGCGACGAGGTCAGACGGCACCGGAGAGGTCACGTTCGCGTACGGCAGGGATACGCCGAAACTCAAGGCGAGCGGGCGAAGAACATAGTTGACTTGGAGCCAGCGACTCCCGCCAAACTCGCGCGATTGCACCATGAGGCCGACGGTGTACTTCATTTCCCATTTGGCGGAAATGAGCCCCTGATTGCCGACCAGTTCTGTGCTGGTGACTTCGCGAATGGCGATACAAGGAAAGACGCAGAGGCCGGCGGGATACACGGCGAAGTCGTTTCCGGGACCTGCGACGAACGCCGGGGTCAACGCGCCTCCCACCGAGTCCGCTTCGAGGACAAATCGAACAGGGAGGTCGGTCTTCGATTGCAGAGCCCACTGGAACGAGAATTTTGATGAGGGCGCGGCGGAGAAACTCGCGAATGAAACTTCGACGCTCGTGGCAAAGCCCTTGACCGAGAGGCGTGGGGCCGAATACATTGTCATCAACGGCACGTCGAGGATCATCGAACCGTTCCCGAGGATAGCGACTTGGCGGGCAAGGGCGGGGCCTCGCGTCAGCGGGACCGCCGCGCGTGGCGTCCCTGGGCCAGCGGAACGAGTCAAAACGTAGACCATGCCTACTGCGGACCCGACGATCGCCGAGAGGACGACTGCGGAGACGACGAGGGCCCATCGTCGACGGGCACGCTGTGAGCCGCGAAATCCTCCGCCTTCCATCGATGCGGGACCCGTGGCCGATGAGGGAGCCGATGTCATGGCACCTGAATCCGACCAGCGAATGAGGTCGTCGAACAGATAAATAGTCTGGGATTACAAGGGATGAGACCGAACATCTGCTGTGGAGCAGGACTTGTCTCGGCCCGGGTGGGCGTCGTTTCTGAACCGCGCGCAGAAGACTCAAGTAGCACGCGCCCGTTGGGCGCGGGGCATGGAGGTCGTCCGCGTCGAAAGGCTTGGGAAAACGTACCCGGGAGGGACGAAAGCCCTCGAGGACGTCTCCTTCTCGATCGAGAAGGGCGAGATCTTCTGCCTGCTCGGCCGCAACGGCGCGGGGAAGACGACGCTCCTGCGCATCCTCGCCACGCAACTCAAGCCGAGCGTGGGCCGCGCATCCGTCCTCGGCCACGACGTGCTCGCAGAGCCGCAGGCCATCCGCCCGCACATTGCCGTCGTCCCGCAAGAGGCCCGGCCGCAGATGCTTCTGTCTCCCTATGATCACATCCTCTACTTCTGCCTCATCCG
>DATGWB010000234.1:0-4274 GCA_035299725.1 Thermoplasmata archaeon | reverse complement strand
CGGCTCCTGCACAAGATGATCTGCATGCAGTGCTACGCCCGGAACGCGATGCGCGCGACCCGGTGTCGGAAGTGCGGCAGCCGGGAGCTGCGCCCGAAGGCTAAAGAGGCACGGAAGGAGTAGGCGCCCGCTCAGGATTGGAATCCCCGCAGCGAGGGGTCTTCGAATCCGGGTTTCGATCGACGAGAGGTTCCACGGTCATGGCAGGTGAGCAGGTCGTCCGCGTCGACGAATTGTCGCGGCACTTCGGCGACAAGGTCGCGGTCGATCGCGTCTCATTCGACATCGCGCGTTCGGAGGTGTTCGGGTTCCTCGGTCCGAACGGAGCCGGGAAGACCACGACGATCAAGATGCTCACGACCCTCCTCCCTCCGACGTCGGGCCGCGCCACCGTGCTCGGACATGACCTGAAGACCGAAGGTCGCAAGATTCGGGCGCAGATCGGAGTCGTCCAGCAACAGGACAGCTTCGATCAGGGCTTGAACGTCGAGACCAGCATGGATATTTACGGTCTCATCTGGAACGTCCCGAAGGCCGAGCGCCGTCGACGGATCGACGAGCTCATCGGCCACTTCGAGATGGAGGAGTTCCGAAAGATGCCCACGGTGGACCTGTCCGCCGGCCAGCGTCGCAGGCTCCAAGTCGCTCGAGAGTTCATCCACGACATGGATCTCCTGTTCCTCGACGAGCCCACGGTCGGATTGGACCCGATCGTGCGTCGAAGCGTCCTGGACTATCTGAAGCAACGCGTGCGAGAGGGCCTCACGATTTTCTTCACGACCCACATCCTCGAAGAGGCCGAGTACCTCTGCAACCGGATCGCAGTGATCAACCAGGGCCGGATTGTGCAGATCGACACCCCGGAAAACCTGAAGCGGCGATTCGGGAGCGCGAAGGCCGTCGAATTCAAGCTCCTCCAAGGGACCTCGCCGGAGATGGCCTCCGCTCTGTCGTCCTCGCCGTCCGTCAGCCGGTTCGGGCGGGACGAGGGATCCGGCGCGTACCGGGTGACGACGACGCGGCCGGAGTCCGTGATTCCGGAGATCTACCGCCTCGCAGACCGACTCAGCCTGACGGTGTCGTCCATCTACATCTCGGAGACCACGCTCGAGGACGCGTTCATTAACCTGGTGACCGAGGACGAGAAGGCGGTTGCGAACGGAGGTCGATTCGCCTGAACATCTATTTGCGTTTGGTCTACCGAAACATCCGAGCTAACCTCGACCGCGCTTCCCTGTTCTTCGAGCTGATCTTTCCGTTGTTCTTCATCTTCGTCCAGGGATTCGGGCTGAATGGAATCGTCCCACCCTTCGATGTCGGAAACGGACGGGTGATCAGCTACTCCCTTTTCCTTGCGGCGGGCGCGGTGACCCTGACCGTCATCAACGGGGGCACGAACGCGGGGACGCAGCTCTGGTTCGACCGGAAGAACGGAATGTTCGAGCAGCTCCTGATGGGGCCCTTCACCCGCGCCCAGTACATCCTGAGCATCATCTTCGCGACGCTGATCATCGGGGTCGCCGGCTCCCTGCTCGTGTTTGGCTTCGCCTTTCCGGTGTTGGGCGCGAGCTTCGCTCCGACCTGGGAAGGCGCGGTCCTCATCGCGGGGGCGCTGTTCCTCGGCACGATGTTCTTCGGCGCCTTCGCCATCGCCCTCTCCGTCGTCCTGAAGTCGTCCGAGACGTTCCAGATCGTGTCAACATTCGCGTTCTTCATCTTCCTCTTCACCTCGTCCGTGTTCTTCCCCGCGAGTGCGGCGCCTTCGGCCATCCAAGCGGCGAGCCTCGCCAACCCGTTGACGTACACGACGGACATCTTCCGTGCCGGCTTGTTCAATGCCGTGACGCCGACGGTGTCCCTGGAACTCGGCGTGCTGGCCATCG
Source organism: Thermoplasmata archaeon (assembly GCA_035299725.1). Taxonomy (GTDB): domain Archaea; phylum Thermoplasmatota; class Thermoplasmata; order RBG-16-68-12; family RBG-16-68-12; genus RBG-16-68-12. Next base: position 2,391 of record DATGWB010000234.1, on the reverse strand, counting down.
AGGCCGCGGCGATGTTCGTCATCGCGGTCATCGCGTTCCGCCGGATCCGGGTTTGACCGGGAAGGTCGCACTTCGCCCACCCCCGAAGCCCATGTCTTAATAGCTCTCGCGTGCATTCCGTGAATCCCTAAAGGGGGACGGAGAACATGGCTCAGAAGCCCAACAGCGTTGTGCACGTGGAAATTCATTCGAACGCGCCCGAGAAAACGAAAGCGTTTCTGAAAGACGTATTCGATTGGAAGTTCCAAGACATGCCGGAGATGAATTACTCGATGTTCGAGGCCCCGAGCGCGCCTGGCGGAGGCCTTCAGAAGGCGGAAAATCTGCCTGCGGGCATCATCAACTACATCCTTTCCGAGGATATCGACGGCACGCTCAAGAAGATCCAGTCCTCCGGAGGGGCGGTCGTAATGCCGAAGGCGGAGATTCCCGGGATGGGCTGGTTTGCCGTCTTCCAAGATCCGACCGGGATTACGCTGGCCTTGTACGAGAACGCCCCGCAGCCGCGGGCCGCCCGTGCTCAGTCCCGGCGACGGGCGACGAAGTCGGCTAAGAAGTCCGCCGGGAAGGGCGGGAAGGGCCGGAAGGGCGGCCGTCGCTCCCGCTGATCCTCTGGCGACCATCTCCCATCAATCGGGCGCCCCGTGGACCGGGATCACGGCGCCCGTCACGTTTCGCGCTTCGTCGGAACAAAGGAACGTGACGATCTCGGCCACGTCCTGGGGCGTCCCGTGCTTTCGGGAAATCCATAGGCCTCGATGATGCACGGCTTCGAGAGCTTGGCGGAAGGTGAAGTAAGGGATGTAACCCGGGGCCACCGCATTGATCGTGACTCCTCGCCCGATCTCGACTTCGGAGAGGATGCGGGTGAGGCCGTGGCGAGCGATTTTTCCCACGGTGTAGTCGAAAGGCGGCTCCGTAAACTCCTCAGACCGCTCCATTCCGATGTTCACGACGCGGCCCCATCGTCTCCGACGCATCCGCGGGAGCGCCGTTCGGATGGTGTGGAACATGCCGTCAATCTCCGCTCGGAGGACCCGCTGCCACGCCCGGTCCTGGACCTTGGCGAGGTCCTGACGCGGGTCCCATGATCCGCCAGCGTTGTTGACCAAGATATCGACGGGCCCGAATTCCTGTTCCGCCCGGCGAAACATCTTCCGGACATCGTCCCCTTTCGCGGTGTCGGCTCGCACCACGATTGCTCGGGCGCCGAGTCGCTCGATTGCATCCACGAGACGACGGTTGTTCGCGGGCGAGGTCCGCCGGTTCGTGCCGTGGTTCAGGACGACGTTCGCGCCCTCGCGCGCCAAGGTGAGTGCGACGCTCCTCCCCATCCCCTCACCCGTACTGCCGGTGACCAGGGCGACGCGGCCCTCCAGAGGCTGTGACATGCCGCCAGGAACGGCGTCTCGTCGATAACCCTGTCGTGGCAGAATCCGCCGCTGTGAGATGCGTACCACTCGGCCCCGGGCTTCCGTCCAGGCGGCTCGGATGTGTCCTTGCCCACTGGCCGAAATTTCGCACAAATGATTTTCGTCCCGCACTCTTTATCGCACGAGGGAGCCACGGTCCCGCGATGGGCTGGATCACGCGGCGGATTGCGGGTTCCGTCACGTTCGTCATCGTGAGTGCGATCCTGACTGCCTGGGCGGTCGCCACCGGTCACCTTTCCGGTGAGCCGACGTTGACCACCGCGTGGGGGGCGGGAATACTCGGTTTCGCGTTCCTCGTGTCCCTGGCGGTTACGCACCGGATGAAGGTCCGGGACCAGATTCGGAAGGCGTGGGAAGACAACGCGCGCGCCTGGCAGGAATACTGGGCGAGGGCATACGCCGCGCAGAACCGGCGTCGATGAAGGAAAGGCTCTTGGCCCGCGGCCGCGTCTCGCGCCCGGATGTGGTTCGAGCAGCGCCTGATCGGCTCGATGGCGAACTTCGGATATGTGATCGGGGACCCCGCCATGAAGGTCGCCGCCGTGTTCGATCCGAGTTTTGATGCGCGCGTCCTTCAGAAGGCGGCGGCCGAGAACGGCTACTCAATCGGACTCATCTTCAACACCCATCACCACGTCGACCACGTCTACGATAACGAGCGGCTCGCGGACGAAACCGGAGGGAAAATCGCGGCCCATCGGCTCAGTAACGTCCGGAAAGACCTGATCCTCGAGGACGGTGCGATCGTTCCCGTTGGTGAGCTCAAAGTAAAAGTCGTCCACACCCCGGGCCACTCGCCAGACTCGTGTTGTTTCATCGTTGCGGGGCGGGTCTTCACGGGCGACTGCCTCTTCGTTGGGGATTGCGGCCGGGTGGATCTACCCGGATCGAGCGTCGGGGACATGTACGACTCGTTGTTCAACAAGGTCCAGAAGATGGACGACGACCTGATCGTGTG
>DATGWB010000233.1:0-3409 GCA_035299725.1 Thermoplasmata archaeon | reverse complement strand
AACTCATCCGACTTCGCGAAGCTGCTGTACCTGATCCTCCTCTCGGTCCTCGTGATGATCGCCCTCGGGGCGATCTTCGTCATGGCGAGGGACGCGGAGAAAGACGCGGTGCGGCGCTCCCAGCGCAAGTACATCCCGTAGCCCATCGACAATCGCGCGGGTCGCGGCCCGTCGGACCGCCGAGGCTCACACGAACTTGTAGATGTTCTGCGGGAGCCCGCCCTTCTTGATTTCTTCTTCCATCTCCTCGAGGACGAGGATCCGCTTGTACGTCGGCGGATGGGTGCTGAAGAGCTCGTTCGCGCGGCGCCAATGGCTCTTTCGTTCCTGTTCGACCGCCTTCTGCAATTCGTACGCATCGATTTGACCGTCGTGGTCCAGGTCGTACTTGTTCATCCGTTCCGTGAGTTCTTGATAGTCGTCCGCGGCCTTGACCGGGTCCCCGATCATGAACGCCCGGAGGCCGGACGGTTCTGCGTCGGGCCGCGCGAGCGATAGGCCAAACGAGATTTTCGTGAGCGCGGACGCGAGCAGATGCGGGTCCTTGGTCGCTGCACCGCTGTATGCGTCCGCGTAGTACTCGCGGGTCCTCGAGAGGTACAGGACGAGCAGCTGGGCCACCAGGTAGACGGCGTACGAAACGACCGCGGACGCGATGATGATGAAGAACCCGGTGGCGGCGTTCTTGTCACGGACGCGCACGTTCCCGCGAAGCGCCTCGAATCCCAGGCGCGCGATGACGTACGCGATCAGGGGAACCGCGGACATCAGCGTCATGATGATCACGTCGCGGTGCCGCAAGTGCCCGATCTCGTGCGCGATCACCGCCCGGATCTCGTCCTGGTTCAGGCTCTCCAAGAGGCCTTGCGTGATGACGAGTTCCGCCGAGGAGATGGTTCGGCCGAAGACGAACGCGTTCGGTGAATCGTCGCCGCTCGCCCAGATCTTCGGCGTCGGGACGCCCGCTTGGCGGGCGGTTTCCTCGACGGTCTGATACACCCACGGATTTGTCTCCGCTGTGATCAGACTGCGGCCGCGAATCGCCCATCGGACGATGAAGGGAGAGATCAACCACTGGAAGAAGATGAACAGGACCGCCAAGCCGACGACGATCACGAGCGCCCCGGGGAAGGCGTTGGCCTGGAGCGCGTAGTCCGCGATCGCAAGGATGGCGAGCAGTAGGAGGGCCAGCAGCGCGAACAGAAGGAAGACGGTCAGCAGGCTGCCGCGCCGAAGGGCATTGAGACTTCCCACGAAGCCTCTATATTCGACCTCCCCATGAGTGTTGCGTCGGCATGCCTGAGCTCGTACAATCGATCAATTGCCCGAAATGCGGCGGACCGTTGAACCTGACCACGGGCGAGGTCATCGTGACCTGCCCGTATTGCGGCACCGCCTCGCGGATCCGCGGGGACAAACCCTTCCTCCTGACGCACTCGATGCTCGCGGCCCGGATGGACCGCGATGGCGCCCTCCGGGCGATCCAGGGTTGGATGGAGGGCGGCGTGATGAAGCCGGACGACCTCCGGAAGGCCTCGCGGGTCACCTCGCTCGAATGCGTCTATCTTCCGTTCTACGTGTTCGAGGTCGATGCGACGACCGCCTACTCCGGGATCCTCACGCGGACTGGGACGAACGAAAAGCGCAGCGGGGATCTTCGTCGCGACTACTTCTGGAAGGTCCTGGGCCGTCGATCCGGGGAGTTCCCGACGCGGGAATACAAACTGCCCCTCGGGCTCAAGGTGCCGTTCGACACCGGCGGCATGGTGCGGGACTCTCGGTTCCTGAACGCGGAGGTCGACGAGAACGAGGCGGAGCGACTCACCCGAGAGGACGTCGATGGCCATCAGCGGGAGTTGCTGAAGGATCTCGTGGACGTCATCGAGGACGCCCGGACCCAAATGGACGTGAAGGATTCGGAGTTCCTCCACGCCCCGATCTGGTTTTCGACCTTCGAGTACCGGGGCCGATCGTACACAATCCTGCTCGACGCGGCATCCGGGGAGGTCGTCCGCGGGGACATCCCACCGCCGAGCGGCGGCTTCGGAGAATTCATCAAAGGCGCGGGCCGCGACCTCCTGCGACCCTGATGCGTTCACTCCTCGGACGGCTCGAGGTTCTCGTAGTCCGCGAGGTACGCCCCGCAGTTCGGGCACATCTCGTCGTCGGGGTCGATTTCCCACCCGCACTCCGGGCAATGAATCATCCCGTGGCCCCGCGTCGATACGCACATCCGGGGTATAAAATCAAGCCGGACTAGGGATCAGTAATCTTCGAAGGTCGTCTGGCCCTTCTTCGAGGGACGTCGGCGGGATTCGGGGAGCGGAGCTCGATCGTGGGACTGCGCTCGCAACGTCTCGATCCGCTTTTCCGGAGCCGCGGCCACGAACGTCTCGCCTCCCGGTTCGCCGACGAAGATCTTCTGCTTCAAGTCCTTCCGGAGGCGGTCGAGCTCCACGTGCATCTTCCGTTCCTTCCGTCGGGCGCTGTACAGATACGCCTCGTCCCGCGTGTCCTTCGTCACCAACGTCACGACCCGGCCCGCGGCACTTCGTCCGGTCCGACCGCGCCGCTGAATCGTCCGGATCTCCGACGGAACGGGCTCGTAGAACACGACGAGATCGACCTGTGGGATGTCGAGGCCCTCTTCCCCGATCGAGGTGGCGACGATCACGTTCACCTGACCGCCCTTGAACTTCTCCAAGATCTCGACCTGTTCCTTCTGAGACAGCCCCACATCCTGGCCGCGGGACGCCTGACCGACGAACCGCATCGGCCGCACGCCGGGGATCCGCTCGAGTGCCTGCGTCACGCGGTCCGCTGTGTCCCGGTAGTGCGCAAAGACGATGATTTTCGCCTCCGGTTTCTTCATGAACTGCTCGCGCACGACCCACGCGGTCTTCGCGAGTTTCGGGTGCTCCACATCGGTCTCGCGGGCGAGCTTTATCGCTTCCTGGACTTTCGAGTGCTTCAGGAACTGGACGTCCGCCTTCGACTTGGCCTCCGTCTCCATTTTCTCGAAGTACGACCGGAGGGAACCCAGGCCTTGCGTCTCCGCAAGCTCGATTGCGTGGTTTGCCTTCATCGCGATCGCCTGGGCCGTCATCGCGCCGTACAGCCGGCCGTCCTTCACCCCGGAGTCGAGCCTCCGGCGGGCCTCGTTCCCGACCGCGAGTAAGTCCTTCAGCGTGACTTTCGGTTTGCCCGCGAGAAAACCAAGTTTCTTGAGCCGCCCGACCTGCTCCTCGTAGACGGTGTCAAGGAGTCTGCGGATCGCTTTCGAGACGTCCGGGGCGTTGACCTCCACGCGCTCGAACGCGAGGGCGTGCTGATACGGCACGACATCCGGGTCATATTCCGTCCGGATCTCGACCGCGGTGATGCCGAGGTTTCCGCACACCTCGAGGAT
>DATGWB010000232.1:0-4284 GCA_035299725.1 Thermoplasmata archaeon | reverse complement strand
GAGTCGCTCGAACGTCGCGTACGCGTCCTCGGCCTTGCCGAGCGCGAGGAGGGCCCGGCCTTTGTCTTTCAAGGCCCGCGGATGGTGCGGCTGGATCGCGAGGATCGCGTCGCATGCGACGACGAGATCGGCCCACCGCTCGGAGCGCAGGAGGAGGTCCCGCTTCGCCTCGAGGCCGTCGTAGGATCGAGGCTCCACGGCCAGGAAACCGTCGAGGGACGCGAGTGCTTCCTCGCGGCGATTCAACTGGCCGCATGCGTGGGCTTTCGCGTACAACGCGCCGGCGTGCCGGGGATCGAGGGAGACGATCTTCGACGCCTCCTTGACGACCTCGTCCCATCGGGCGAGGGACCGCAGCGCCTCGAGCCGCCCCACCCGGGGAGCGACCGTCTTCGGGGTGAGGCCGATCGCGCGATCGTAGGAGCCGACCGCATCGATGCTCCGGCCGATCTTGCGGAGCAGCTCGGCCCGGCTCGTCCACCCCGCGGCGTCGCCGTCCCGTTGGCGCAGGGCCTCGTCGTAGGATCTCAGCGCCTCGTCGTTCTGGTTCGACGCGCCGAGGACGTCTCCCCGGAGCCGCCACGCGTCCGGGTCGTACGGATCCAGCTGGATCACCCGGTCCAGGCAACGGAGCGCTCTCGGCGAATCGCCGGCGGCGAGGTATGCGAGCGATTTGCCTTCCAGAGCCTCTTTGCACTCGGAGTTGATCCGCATGGCGCGGTCGAACGAGGCTTGGGCCTCGTCGAGTTCGTTCTTCCGTCGGTGCGCTTCTCCGGCCCTCACCCAGAGGTCGGCGTCGTCCGGGACCAGCGAGAGGACCCGGCGATACCCCTCGACATCATCGGGGTTGAGATTCACAACTTGCATGTACGCCCGGATCGCCTCGGGCCGTTGCTCGAGCGCGACGTGGGCATCGCCTTTCCGCTCCCAGAGGTCCTGCGCCTTCGGATCGATTCGCAATCCGGCGTCGTAGTAACCGAGGGCATCCGACGCACGTTCTTGCGCGAGCAAGATGTCTCCCTGAAGGCCGAGGGCCCGCAGGTTACCGCCGTTGGCCGCGAGGGCATGGGTCGCGGCCGTCTGAGCCGGCTCGATTCGACCGACGCGCAGAAGGCCCGACCCGACGGTCGCATACGCTTCTTGGAAGTCCTCGATCCGCGCGGCCGGCTCTTGCGCTTCAAGGATCTCGAGGGCCTTGACGAACGCGATCGCCGCGCGCGCCGGCGCGTCCGCGTCGAGGGCCGCGTTACCGGACTTCACGAGTCGGTTCGCCTTGTCGAGCACCCGTCCTTCTCGATCGAGGAGACCTTGGAAGAGGGCCATCCCTATCATCCCATCCCGCGGGGCGCGGTCAATCCTGGGCCGCGTCGGACAAGTGGCCGACATGGAAAGTGGATGACTTATAGATATCGCCAATGGCTCGGTGCCGTGGACAATCAGCGGTCTTCGTCAACGCCGGGTCGTTGTGACAATCGCGCTAAGTACGCCCGCCTCGATTTCGAGCTGACAATTGTCAGACGGGATGGACGATGGCACGCAGAGGAGTGGAACGGCCGAAGCCGACCAAACTCCGGAAGGAAACCAGGGAGTGGCTGACGAAGCAGACGATCCCGAACGCCCGGCGAATCGCGCGGGATCTGGAAAACGAAGGCGAGGACGTACAGGATCTCCTCGCGGCAATCGACGAGCTTGAGGCACTCCTGAAAGAGGGATCCACGAAAGCCAAGCCGTGATCCGAGGAAGGACTCAAGTATCCGCGGTCGAGTCCCCCAACGGAGCGTGGGTAGTCTAACGGTAGGACACCGGCCTTCCAAGCCTGTAACGCGGGTTCAATTCCCGCCCCACGCACTGACTCGGACGAACACAAAAAATAGGGGGACCGGCGGAGTCGTGGAGGCGACCCTCTCCGCCGATCGGTGGGATGGATGGGTTGTGAGCGTTAGCCGTCGTCGTCGGACACGTCGAAGTCGAGCGAGCATCCGTACGAGGCGTAGACGTCCTGCCAGCTCTGGTCTTCTCCCGCGTACATCTCGTTCACCGGAGCCATCATTGCCGCGCTTGCCACGGCGGTCCGAATGTTGCCGCCGTATAAGGTCGGGAACGGGGGAGAGGTGTGCGAAAGTATTGGGCTGGAGGTGTGAAAGTACTCGGCGGTGATGGGCGAATCGGGGGCTTCAGCGGTTCGTCAGCCACTCAAAGGCGTGGTTTGCCGCGAGCGCGGCGACCACTCCGAGGGCAACGAACGAAAGTCCAATCTCGCCGACCCATGCAAGCCACGCGGCAAAGAGAATCACCGCGAGGATCATGACCATCAAGAGTCTGGGCGGAATCGTCTCGACGAAGACCACGAGAAGCCCGAGGAAGAGCAGGAAAACGACGACGGCATCGAGCGCGGCCGCCGCGAGGTCCGGCAGAAGCGCCATCCGCGAGCGCCGATGGCACAACCCGGCATAACGTTATGGAGGTGTCTCGATCACATGGCGGACGTGGACCGCTTCCCCGCGACGGAAGTCCACCATCTCCCGGGCGCTGAGCCGCGCGGTGCCCACCGCACGCACGTCGTTGCCATGGCGGACGACGACTTCGTCCCCCGGTCGAATCTCCGGGGCAGCGTCGACCACACCGACCGCGAAGATGTTCCCTTTCGGGAGGAAGTCCTCGATCTCGACCCAGTACGCGTCGGCCTCGGAGAGGATCGCGCCGCCAGCCATCGTCAAAGAGAGCATCCCGCGGCCCGTGTGCATGGCGACCTGCGTTCCTTCGCGAATCACGCGCACATCCGGCATGCGGCCACGGAACGTCGCCCCTCGCACCAGGCCGAGACCCGCCTCGCCAAACTGGAAGCGAGCGATGTTCGACATCTGCTCGGCGAAGCGAAGGCCTTTCGGGACGCGAGGCGCCGGCCGGGTGACGTGGTTCAACGTCGCGGTCAGCGACGCGAGTGATTCGTCCGCGGAGGGCCGTTCCTTCGAGGTCGGAATCGCGTCGGGCACGGCCGCCTTGACGATCGGCGCCTCCGCGGAGAGGTGGGCGACGACCGTTTCGTATCGGTTCGCCTCGAGAAACGCTCGGAGATCCTCGGTCACCATGGCGGCCTCGTCGCGGCTCCAGTCTCCCGTCACGGGGATGTCGTATGCACCAGCCGGGTAGAACCGCTCCAGCTCGCGCGGAATCAGGCCGAGGGGCGAGGTGACGATGACCTCGTGAACGGCCGATGGATTCGCGCTCGCCAGGATTGCGTCGCGGAAGCGGCGATGGCTGCGGCTCGTCGAGTAAGGTTTCCGAGCGGAGCACGGGAGCAACAGAAGGACCCGAGCCGAAGGAGGTTTGGCATAGCGCTCCCGGATGCGCCGTCGGAATCGCACGATCTCCGGTCGGACGAGCGACTCGGCGGAGTACGCCCGCATCTCGCCGCCGGCGACAGGCGTGTACGGCTCCACGAGATCGAATTCCCGCAGATCGAGATGACGCACGACGGCGGTGTTCCACGGGGCGTTCGCGAGACGGCGCTCCACGAGCTCCCGCAGTCGGCCATGGACCAGGTGATTGCGGACAAGGAGCATCTCGCGGAACAGCGCCCGGTCGTTGTGCGCGCCGAGGTCCTCACCGGCCGCGCACGCCGGACAGCCGCACGCGTCGCGGTCCGCTTCAGAGAGGGGGACCGTCCCGTCCGCCGTGTGGAACAGACCGCGTGCGCTATCGAGACGCATCCGACTCGAGTCGACGACATCGATTCCGGCGTACACGAGGACCGAGAGGTTCGACGGCGTGGCCAAGCCGGTGACCGCGACGACCTTCGCGGGACCCAGGATCTCCCGAACCACCCGGATCGCCGACACGAACTCGCGAGGGGATCGTTCGAATTCCGGTCCGTTTGCAATGAACACGCCGGAAACCCCTTTTGCGGCGACGAGGTCCGAATCCCCGGAGACCACAGCCCAGTCGCCGGCGACGGCCTCGTGCGGGATCTCGAGTTCGGCGAGGGCCAGCGGGATCCCTTTCCCTGGCGGAAGGTCGTCCGGATTGTTGGCTGGTCGCGGCGCGAAGAAGCTTCCGCCGACCCGGACCTGAAACCGAGAATCCTCGGTGCGCTCGGAAACGAGGAGGCCCTCGGCATACGCCGGCGCCGCGCGGGCACCGCCATGGAGGAACAGGACCAGAGGTGTCGTCAGCGTGCGCTCGCCGCGGGTCCACCTCCCTTTGCGACCGAGACCGCCTCGCGCATCGATCTCAAACATGGAGGGCGCCGCGATGCTCCGCCCGAGTATAAAGTCTGACTACTCC
>DATGWB010000231.1:0-8168 GCA_035299725.1 Thermoplasmata archaeon | reverse complement strand
GCTGCATCCCGGTCCCTCCCGGATCGGTCCAGGATCGCAGCCTTCTCGAGCAGGACCGATCGTCCCGTGTTCGACTTCTTAATGAGCCGGAGCAGCGTGCCTTTCGGGGGCCGCACGATCAGGAACAACTCATACGTCCCGTAGCCCATTCCGCCCAACCAGAGGACCAACAGCCCGGTTCCGATCGCCACGGGGAGGCCCACGGCAATCATGGACGCGCAGATCAGCACGGTCAGCGCGATGAACGCGACCGTGAACGAGCCGAGGAACCGCTGAATCCGCTTTTCCATGATGAACATCCGCGCCCGCCGGACGTCTTTGTCCATCCGCGTGAACGCGAGGAATGTGATCGTGAGAAGACCGGTGATCGTGCCGAAGAATGCGAGGAATCCGACGACGACCCAGAGGTCTGCCATGGATGGTCGAACGCTCGGCCTGGCATTGCCGCCTTCGGATGAATATACCTATCGTTCCGAATGTTCTCTTTTGTCACTAGCACTTGGCGAACCTCGGCACGGGGATCGCTCGTACGCCAGGAAACGGTGTACGCGAGCTAGAGGGGCTGCCCGCATTTCCTGCAATATGTCGCGTCTTCCGCTTCCAAGTTGCCGCAGTTTCGGCACTTGACCTTCACGACTTCTTTCGGCGTCGCCGGACCCGTTCCCCGTTGGCCCGTCGTACCGCGCGCCCCCGAGAGGGCCTGCTTCATGTACGAGTCGATCATGTCCGGAGACACGGATGACCCGCCGGCCATCCCTTCGCCCGCGCCCATCATGCTGGTCATGAACGCACTGCGGAGCATGGTCCCTCCGAGTCCGATTAGGGTGAAGCCGAATCCCCACACCGCGTACGGGAGATACCACCCGCCCGGGCTGACGAGTCCGGTGATATTGCTGCTGTCCGTCGGTGGCGGACTGATGTAGGAGTCGAGCTGGCCCGCGATGTATGCCGAATACCGGAAGACGACGAGACCTGCTCCGATGAGGACGAGCCCCATGATGATCATCGTGCCACGGCGACCTCGTCTTCGCTTCGGCCCCATCGCTCCCGCCGACACTTTCGAAACCTCCCCCGGTCCGCAAGGAGGGGATTCGTCGAAGGAGGATTAAAGGTATTCTGGAGCGGGAAGGGCACGCATCACTCGGGCCAGCGCCATGGCTCGAAGTCGTAGCCGACCCACACGCTCTTCACCTGCGTGTACTCCCGCATCGTCTCGAAGCCCATCTCCCTCCCGATGCCGCTCATCTTCATCCCGCCGAACGGCGAGGCCGGATCGACGAGCTTGTAGGAGTTGATCCACACCATCCCGGCTCGAAGCTGCGTGGCGAGCCCGTGGGCGCGTCGCAGGTTCTGCGTCCAGAGGCCCGCGCCGAGGCCGTATGGAACCCCGTTCGCCATGGCGACCGCTTCGTCCTCCTTAGCGAATGGCGTCACCGTGATGAACGGCCCGAAGACCTCCTCCTGGCAGATCCGCATCGCGGGATCCTCCGCCCGCACGAGGGTCGGAAGCACGTAGTAGCCGCGAGCGGTCTCCGGAGTGTCGGGCCGTCTCCCGCCATAGAGGATCTCGGCGCCCTCGCCTTTCGCGACGTCCACGTACTCGAGGACGCGTTTCTGATGGTCCTTCGAGGTGAGCGGCCCCATCTGGGTCTTCTCGTCCAGCGGGTCGCCGATGCGAAGGGACCGCATGCGCGGCACGAACGCGTCAAGGAATTCGTCCCACACCGATTCGTGCAAGAGGATCCGCGACCCGGCGATGCACGCCTGTCCCTGATTGTGGAACGCGGCGAACAAGGATCCTTGGACGGCCGCGTCCAGGTCCGCGTCGTCGAAGATGATGTTCGGCCCTTTCCCGCCCAGCTCGAGGAGCGGCCGCTTCAGGTTCGTCGCGGCCTCCCGCATGATCTGTTGGCCGACCTCCACGGAACCGGTGAAGCAGATCTTGTCGACGCCCGGATGGCGGGCGAGCGCCGCCCCAGCGATCGAGCCCTTGCCCGGCACAACGTTGACGGTCCCGGGCGGGAAGCCGGCCTCGTTCGTGAGCCGCGCGATCTCGAGCGCGCTGAGCGGCGTGTACTCGGCGGGCTTCAAGATGACCGTGTTTCCGGCGGCCAAGGCGGGCGCGATGTTCCACGCGACGAACATCAACGGAAAGTTCCACGGGACGATCTGTGCGACGACGCCGAGCGGTTCCCGGAGGGTGTAGTTCAACACGCCCTTGAAGGAGGACGGAATGACGTCCCCCTGAATCTTCGTCGTCATGCCGGCGAAGTACTCGAACCAGTCCACCGTCCGCACGAGGTCGAACCGCCGGACATCGCGGATCGGATGTCCCGAGTTCTTCGCCTCCAATCGGGCGATCGACTCCCCCTGGTCCTGGATGAGACGTGCGAGCCGGAGGAGCATTTTCCCCCGCTCTTTTGGGGTCAGGGCCCCCCACGGGCCTTCGAACGCGGACCGGGCGGCGGCAATCGCGTCCTCGACGTCGTCTTCGCGGGCCTCAGCGACCCGAACGAACACCTCATCGTTGTGCGGATTGTGCACCGGAAACGTCGCGCCCGAGTGGGCCGGGACGAACGCTCCGCCGATGAACAGGCCCCGTTCTTCGACGTCCGTCATGGACGCTCAGAGGGAACCGGACGGTAAAGAGATTTCGTCCGAACCCTTCCAACGCGAAGGCGGTCTGGCTCGTCTGTGAAAGGTTATATAATGCAGCCAACGGTGCCCGGCCGGGGGCGAGAGGACGGACGAGGCGTCGGATTCGAACGTCAGATTTCTGATTGGCAAGACTGCAGCGACAAGCGCGGCCGCGGCGGGGTTCATCGCCACGATGCTCGCGACCGTCACCGGGCTGTGGTTCCCCGGCGTCAAGCTTCCGCAATTCGACTTCAATACCCTGAATGGGCGCCTTGCTTTGGGGGATCTCAGCTTTCCCGCATCGTCGACGACGTTCATCGTCGGCGGCATTATTCACATGACTGATGGGATCATTTGGGCTTTGATCTTCGGCCTGATTATCAGTCCCGTTCTGGGTGTCGTCATCAAGCCTCTACGGCCGATGACCCCGACCGTCAACCTCATGAAAGGGATCATTTGGGGCGGGGCCCTTTGGATTATCAGCTCGGCTCTTTGGATGCCCCTCCTGATCGGAGCGTTCCTCGGTCCGACGTTGACGGGGCCCTTCGGACTTCCGTGCGGAGTCGGACCGTTCCTCACCTGCTTCGGCCCATATGGGGTCCAGGCGCTCTTCACGAACTTGTTCTGGCACATGATCTGGGGTGTCAATCTCGGCCTCCTGTTCAACCCGATGCGTGCCGCCGGCCGAGTGAGGTGGTAAGCCATGATGCGTGCCTTGATGATCGACCTCGGGCTCCTCGTCCTCGGCATCATCCTCGCGATCGCGGGATGGTTCCTGACGCCTGGCGCAGCCTCGTTCCAGTTCCCAGGCCCGATCAACGTAGCTGGGCAGTCGCTCATCGCGCTGGGCCTGACGTTCATCGTGGTCGCGGTCGGACTGCTCCTCGCGGGCGCGGCAGAGCGCATGATGACGGCCACGGAGTGATCGTTCGTCTGCGGTGAGCGTGTGGCCGGTTCGGAGCGGAGGCGTACGAACTTCAGGTTCGGATGAGCCCGGGTTGATTCAACCCTCGTCGTCGGCCGGGAGGAAATGGTCGAAGAGGAGGGGCGTCCCACGACCCGGACGGAGCGGGGTGCGAACGGCATGCAGCGGTTCGTGCCCGCGCTCGAGAAACGCGGAGGCGAAATGCGCGGCGAGCGCCTCGCCGGCTTGAAGGGCCTCGTCCAATCGGTGGACGGTGTCGGAAATCTCTCCCAACGCAAGGGGCTCTTCGCCGATCAACACCGACGTCATCCGTAGATCGTAGCGGGCCTTCGCCTCTCGAAACCTTCGCACAAAGTCCTCCGGGATCGGGCACAGCCCGTCGGAAACGAACAAGAGATCGTTGCCCGTGTGATGTCCTTTCTCAAGCGCATCGAGGACATGGGTTAGGGGCTTCACGAAATCCGTCCCGCCTCCGAGGAAGTACGAGGCCACGTCGAGGAGCTTCTCGAGCCGCGTCGACGCGTTGTCCTCGGGCCGCATCGAAACGACGCGGAGCGGATCCGCGGCGTCTCCGAACAGGACGACCTCGACCGGGCGATTCTCGGCCAACGCGAGATGGGCGAGGGCGAGCGCCGACGCCTTGGCCCACACCTCCTTTTCGCCCGCCATGCTCCCCGAGTTGTCGATGCACAGGTACACAGAGCGCGGTTCCTCCTCGCGACGCCACAGCTCATAGATGAGAAGGGAGTGGGTGACGACCTTCGCGTAGAACAGGTCTTCCCGTTCCTCCATCGCGAAGCTGGACAGCTCTCCCGCGAGGGCTCGGGCGACGTCGCCGCCTTGGATGAAGTCGACGACCTCTTGACTGGCGCGCATCGCCGGAAGGGTCCGCTCCCGTAGACCCAGCCGTCGATAGCGGCCGAAGAGGAGGGCAATCATCCGGAGCCGCGGGTTGCGGATGACGTCTCGCATCAGGCGCAATTTCACGTCCGCCGGCAGTCGTGTCTCCTGGCCCGGGCCCGAGGACCATGCCGCGATGAGCTCCGTGACGCTCTGCAGATCCTCGCGGGCTCCTTTCATCACCTCGCGAAGCCGCTGGGTCGTCACGCCGCCGGCCGACTCGGATGACGAGTCCCGGGCGTCTTCCGCCGCGCGGGTGTCCTCGGAGGCGGGAGGCGTGCGGTTCATTTCTTGGAGAAGGGGGTCGAGGACGAGTTCGGTGGCCAGGGCGGTCTCCGCGGGTTTGAGGCGCGTGAAGGCCCGCAGCTTCTGGTGTTCTCGCAGTTCGAGCGCCCGGCTCAAGAGGTCCCGATGGCCCTGACACTCGGGCGCGATCTCGGCCGGCGACCGAAGCTTGACGAAGTACTTGTAGAACGAACAGAACAGGTCGAACGCAAGTTGTTGCGCGAGGGGGACCTCGCTCTCCGCGAGGAGGAGACGGAGCCCCGCGGCCTTCGGCAAGATTTCGTCGAACGCTTCTTCGTCGAACGGGTCGTGGACGATCGTGCTCCTCGAAATGGCCGGTGCGGACCGCCCGAACGCCACGACACAACCCCCTAGCCAGTCTCCAGATACTCGTGCTTCACGAGGACCTCGTACCGGTCGGTCTCGCCGAGGAAGAACGCGAGCTGGGATTCGTCCGCCTCGCGTCGTCGGAGCCGCTCGCGGAACCCTTGAAGCTCGGCTTTGGCGGTTCGAAGCTTGCTGAGGAATTCGACCGCCGCCATGGTCCGGTCCCGCGCATCTTCGAGGCCTTGCAGGTTCGTCAGCGCCACTTGGAGCGCGTCCATGATCTCCCGCGCGCGCTTGTCATGCGGATTCGCGACGTCGAGGACGAGGCCCCGGACCATCGGCTCGGACGCGGGGTCGTCCCAGAGGACGTTCGCGAGGACCGCGAGGTCGTCCTCGACCGCGTAAGCGCGGCCCTGGAGCCACGCTTTCGCGCGGATGATCGAGAGGCTCTCCTTGTACCGGCGATCGGATAAGGTCAAGCCTTCGCCCTCGAGTTGACGTCGGATCTTCGCGATCGACTCGAGGAGCGGCCGGTCGAACTCGACGGCGGCTACGGCGTCGCGCGCGGCGTGGATCTCATCCAACGTGATCCGGGTCGTCAAGACCGGCGGCCGGTTGTCCGCCATCATCTCGACCAGGTGACCGTCCTCGGCGATGTACTTGACCCGGTACCGGAGCAGGAACCGGTCGTACAAGGCGGACAAGGCCTCTTCTTGCGGCAGCTCGGCGGAGGCGCCCATCATCGTCTCCAGGGGACACTGGATCACCTCTCCGTCGTTGTAGAAGAGCCGCTCGTTGATGATGGCCAGCAGGCTGTTCAGAATCGAGCTGTTCGCCTTCCAGAGCTCGTCGAGGAACGCGAAGTGGGCCTCGGGCAGGTATCCTCGGGTGATCCGCGAGAATCGGTCCTGCTTCAGCGCGGAGATCGAGACCGGGCCGAACAGCTCGTCGGGCAACGTGAACCGCGTCAGGAGTCGCTCGAAGTAGCGCGCCCCCTGGATCGAGTTCGCGAGCATGCGGATCATCATGCTCTTCGCCGCGCCCTTCGGGCCGACGAGCAGGATGTGCTGGCGGGACAGGAGGGCCAGGATCAGCCCTTCGATCTCCTCGCGTCGCTCGAAGAGGCGGCTCTCCATCTCGGCCTGGAGCGACTGGAAGCGGGCGGCGAGGACCATGCGTGGGATACGCTTAAGGCGCCGGGGTGCTCAAATTCCTTTCGACGGACCGCGTGGGCAGAGAACGCCAATGCGGCGGTTCACATTCGGGCGTGCGCGGCGAGGAACGATACGAGCTCGTCCTGGCCCCCTTGTCGATCCAGCCGGTTCAGGATCTCGAAATAGCGGGTCCGGTCCTGATGTCGGAGGAAGACCAACTGGAGAAGGACGTCTCGCTGGACGTGGAACTCGCGGTGGGCCCGCGTGTCATCGATCAGGAAGCCGGTGTGTCCGGTCGCTTGGTACGTGTTCAGGCAGTTCTCGACCGCCATGAGGAGGCTGGGCTCCCGCGCGATCGACTGGGGGACCTTTCCGTGGTCCGGGAGCTCGAAGTAGATCGCATACCGATTCACGAGAGGGCTGGGCATATACCGGCTCGAAACGCTCGAGGCGACGCTACTTGAGCCCGAACTCCTCCAACGGCGCGGTCGGAGTCTTGCCCAGGCGGATGAGCTCGGGGAGCTGGGGATTCCCGTTTTCCCAGACGAGCAGCATGGACCGCTCGGGGGCCCACAGGTTGTGGGAGATGTCCGCGGGCATCGCGGTGCAGTCGCCCGGTTTCATGTGAAGGTATGCTAGCAGGATACCCGTGTCCCGGTCGCGGACTTCCATCGAGATCTGTCCGTTCAACAAGAGGAACCACTCGACGCGGTCGTTGCCGTGGGTGATCGGCAGGATGTATTCCTCCGTCGTCGGGCAGAACAGGCTGTATTCGACGGCGGAAACGATCTCCGGGTTCCATGTCACGTCGTTCCGCGCGAGGTACTCGTACAGGTTGAGCAGTCCGAACCGCTCGGCGTATTCCGGCTTGATTTTCATCTCGCCGTCCTTCCCGCGAAGGTCCTGGAACGCCTCGTTGACCGGATGCGTGTCGTCCGTTCGCTGGGTCTTGATCATCGTCGTCGTCACGATCCGCTTCCGGAAGATCGCAGGGTGGGGACCGCCGCGCTTCCGGCCGAAGGGGCTCCCGGTCTCCCGCGGCGCGGCCCACGGATTGAAATCCGGTGGGACCCAGTCCTCGAGGATCGCCTTGAACGTGGCGCTGATCTTCTCGTTCGGGAACATCTCGCTGTAGTGCTTCCCGGACTTCTGCCACGCGTCGTTGTACTTGCCGAGGAACATGTCGACGCCTTTCTCGTAGAAGTTGAACGTCCCGAAGACCTCGTCGAACTTCACCATCCCGTAGAAGAAGTTCCAGCCGATGTCCCGCTGGACCGCGCGCATGAATTCTCCCACGGGGATGTGGTACTCGCCTCCGGGGTACCGGATGATCGTGAAGTACGCGTTCCGCTCGAACTCGTAGCCGCCGAGGCGGAAGGTCTTGTACCCGAGGTCGTTCGCCCGCCCGGACTCCACCAACGCTTTCTGTTGCGTGACCATCGTCACTCCTCCGTAAGACAGATCTCTTCCCACGCGTACGTCAGCCATTCGCTGTGTTTCGTTTGCAAGAGGACCAGGGACTTCTTCGGCGCGCGCATCCGGTACGCCACGCGGGCCGGCAAGGAGGCGAGGCTGCCGTCGCGCAGGACCATGTGACCCATGTCGGTGCCCGTGACGTTCTTGTGCGGTCCCGGCTTCAGCGGGTCGCGCGGCTCGATGTAGTCGACGCGCACCTCGCCCTCGACGAGCAAGAGGTATTCGTCGTGCGGCATGTACCACCACGACGCGTCCTCGCCTTCGGCGCGGAAGCACGCGAGGACGTAGGGTCCGTTCTTGCCGATCACGACCCGGTCGTACGCCTTCGGCCACGTCGCCCCAATCTCGTAGATGTTCGACATCGCGTACCGGATCGGCCGGTCGTCGATCAGAAGCAGGCTGCCCTTCGTGTACTTCGTCATGCTCCCGGTCATCACCATGTCGTTTCCTCCCTCGCATATGCA
>DATGWB010000230.1:0-3021 GCA_035299725.1 Thermoplasmata archaeon | reverse complement strand
CGAGAAGCTTGCGCGGGATGGGAAGAGGCTGCTGTCCCTGCCGTACAGCGTGAAGGGAATGGACGTCGCGTTCAGCGGGATGCTCACCGCGGCCTTGGCGCTCCGGAAGCAGGGCGCAACGATGGAGGACATCGCGTTCTCGATCCAGGAGGTCGCGTTCGCCATGCTCACGGAGGTGACCGAACGGGCGATGGCCCACCTCGACAACGAGGAGGTCCTCCTCGGGGGCGGCGTAGCCCGCAACCGCAGAATCCAGGAGATGGTCGCCCGAATGGCCAGCGACCGCGGGGCGCGGATGTTCGTGCCGCCGGGGGATCTGTGCATCGACAATGGCGCGATGATCGCGTGGACGGGACTGCAGATGCACCGCGGGGGAGTTCGGATGAGGCTCGCCGAGACCCTCGTGGACCAGCGGTATCGGACCGACGAGGTCCCCGTGACCTGGCGCTAACCGGTTACGTCCGTTCCGCAATCGCAGCGACGGCGGCCCCGCGCACGGCCTTGTGACCCATGCCGGCCAGCGTGGTCTCGAACGCGTGGAATCCTGCCTCGAGGTCCTCGAAGTCGCAGAGGCCCATGTGGCCGATCCGGAAGATCTGGCCCTTCAGAGGCCCCTGTCCTCCGGCGACGACAGTCCCGTGCTTCTCTCGGAGTTCCTTCCGGAAGGCGCTGTCGTCGACGCCCGCTGGATATCGGATCGCGGTCACAGTGTTGGACGCGAAGCGGCGATCGGGGTAGAGTCGGAGCCCAAGCGCCTCGACCCCCGCCCGCGCCGCCTCGGCGAGCCTTCGGGTCCGTGTGATTCGACTCTCGAGGCCTTCCTCCTTCAACATGCGCAACGCCTCTCGAAACGCGAGGAAGAGCGGGACGGCCGGTGTGTACGGTGTGTCTTGCTTCGCGAGCGCATCCGTGTGGGCCTTCAGGTTCGTGTAGAACGACGTGTCGGAGTGCAGCGATTCGTAGGCCGTCTTCGACAGGGCGACCGCGCTCAATCCCGGTGGCGCCGCGAGGCACTTCTGAGATCCCATGACGAGCGCATCGACGCCCCACGCATCCATGCGGTTTTCGAGCCCGCCCACTGCTGTGATTCCATCGACGATGAGCAGGGCGTCGTGATCCTTCACGACCTTGGCGATCTCCGCGATCGGGTTCGTCAGACCCGTCGACGTCTCGTTCCAGCAGAGGGTAACGGCCTTGAACTCGGCCGAGTCGAGAGCGCGCGCGACCTTCTCCGGATCGACCGCGGTTCCCCAATCGAACGAAAGCGCGGTCGGCGTCGTGAAGACTTGACAGAGTTCGTGGAACCGCTCGCTGAACTTGCCGTTCACGAGGTTGAGGACCCGGTCGGGCTTCCGCAGGAGTCCGGAGATCGCGGCCTCGAGACCGGCCGTGCCGGAACCGGAGAGGACCGCGACCGCGCCGCGCGTTCCGAAGAGATACTGAGTCAGGCCGCGTATCTCGGACAGGATCTCCTTGAACTCGGGGCCGCGGTGATTCATCGCCGGAGCGGTCATGGCGTGGAGGACGCGCGGATGCATCTTGACGGGTCCCGGGAGCAGGAACGCTCCGGCGGCGGTCTCGACCACGCGCGCGCGATGGACCGCGGAGCGATAAACGATTCGTCGTCAGCTCCCAATCCCGCCTGAAGAATCGGGCCGACGAAGCAGCGCTCAGCATCGTTCCAGGCGAAAGAGCGTTCCTTCGGATGATTCGAAGCCAGCAACCATTATATAGCGTGTGACTGTTCCGTCCGACGCTCGTCGGTCAATCAATGTCGAGTTGACCCACGAGCGGGGTGAAGGGCTTGCGGGATGCGGACACGGAAAAAATCACGTTGCGGTTGCCCGCGAGGTATCTAAAGGCGCTCGATTTCCTCGTCCAAGTCGACGACTTCCCGAGTCGATCGGAGGCGGTCCGCGCGGCGATCCGGGACTTCGTGTACGCGCGCGTGGAACTGGTCACGGAGAAGCTCAAGAAGATACAGGATGCGGAACGGACCCTCGCGGAAGCGGAGTCGTTCAAGCGGGAGTACATGAACAAGTGAGAAGGGAAGGGATGCGCCGGAGAGGTGAGAGGGCGAGTCCCGTCACGATTACCTCCCCCCCAACTGGGTGGCCGCAGAGCCACCCTTTTTATTTTCACCGGACTCCCTGGTGCGATTCCGACTCGAATCCTTGATGCGCGAAAACGGTTCGATGGAAGCTCGACGGACCGATCCGAATCGCGGTCGTGAGATTCAGCCGCGATAACCGGCGCGGCACCTTCTTGCCTTCGGCGTTGCGTCGGCGCGCACGATGGGGACGGCGACACCGGTCGCTCGCGCAGAGGTCGTCGGGGAGAGTCCGGCCGTTGCGTTCCTGCGCCGGCTCGCGAGGTGGCTCTGGCCGCCGAATGCCGAACTCGCCACGGTGAATGAGGCGGAGGTCCCGGTCCTCACGCTGATGGACCGCTTCCGAAAATTCTTGTGGCTCTCGAGCGGACTCTTCAGTGCCGCGGCCTTCGCTGTTCCAGCGGTCGGCGTGATGGTCTACGGGACCTTCGAAGGGGGTGGCACGAGCTTCTTGGCGGCGGTTATCAGCGCATGCCTGTTCGGGGTCACAACCTTCCTGAATTTCGGGCCCGACGAGGCGTGAGTTCAGTCGCCCGACGAACGTTTATGCAGGCCCGCTCCATGGCCACGCCGTGGACCGGGACGTGTGGATCCGCGGGGTCATGGTCCTCTCGATCCTCGTCCTCGCGACCCTGATCTTCGTGACGCCGACCCTCATCGGGCGGCCGCCCGCCGAGCTCGCGTCGTTACCGCTCCTCATCGTCGGGATGCCGAGAAACGAATCGTATTTCATCATCTATCTCAGTGCCGCGGTGCAGGCCTACCGGTATGAGGACGTTCGCATTTCCGTCACGGGGAGCAATTCTTCGGCGAACCGCACCGTCGCCGAGAACGAGAGCTACGGCCTTCACATGCTCGTGCCGACGCAGGTGCCTTCGAACGGGAGCGTCACGATCCACACCTACCTGGTC
>DATGWB010000229.1:0-4622 GCA_035299725.1 Thermoplasmata archaeon | reverse complement strand
CGGGACTCGACACCGCGGTATCCTTCGCGGTAGCGGGCCTGGAGCCGCCGGACTTCGGCGCCCTGCTCGGCGATCCGTTCGAGTCGGCGCCAGGCCTTCCGCGCCCCATAGAAGTCGCGACGTCTGGCCTTCCTCAGCGCCGCATCAAGCCACGCCACGAGGCGCGGCGAGAGACGTTTCTCCTTGACCGCCTTCCCGAGGTCCGCGGCGATCGTCTCGACGTCGCGGGTGAAGATGCGCACCTGCCGCCAATTGTCGACCTCGCTTTCCCGGATGAGGCGGTCGATTCTCTCGCGATATCGGTCCAACGTGCCGTCGAGGACGCCGGCGATCCCTTCCACCTTCTTGCGCGCCCGCCCGATCGATTCGAGCAGCTCGGCAGCCTCCGATTCGAAGGAATCCGCCGTCGGCGCTTCGCCGGGAGGCATGAGCGTGACGCGATGGAACCGCGGGCCTATTTAGGTTCCTTCGGACGGCTGTCGAAACCCCTTCTCACGGCGGTTTCATTATCATGGGATGACTATCGCGGTCCGTGGGAATCGTCCAAGACATCGGTCACATCCTCCTCCCGGTCGATGACATGGACAAGGCCTTCGCCTTCTATCGCGATCTCCTCGGGTTCCGCGTGGTCGGAAAAGGAAGCCCCGTTTGGACCGTGATCGAGACGAAAGGAGGCCAGCTCACCCTTTGGCGGACCACCGAGATTCCGAAGGTGGCGTTGGGGCCGAAAGCCGACTCAAGCCCGTTCGAGTTCCATGTGGACAACTTCGAGCGCGCGGCGTCGGACCTGGAGTCGAAGGGGATTCGCGTGCGGCGCAATGGAGTCCATGGGGGAACGATTTGGGACCCGTTCGGAAACGTCCTGCGGTTGCACGACCACCGCGAGTGAGGTTCATCGCTCCACGTCGAAGTAGATCCGCACCGTGACGCGGTACGACTTCACTTTCTTCCCTTCCAACTCCATTTCGAGCTCGGACACGCGTGCCCATTTCAGATTCCGGACCGTCTCCGCCGCGGTCGCGACCGCGTTCTCCGCTGCCTTCGCAAAGCTTGCCGGCGAGGAGCCGGCCACATCGATGATCTTCTGCACCATCGCGGATTCCACCAAATCCGAATGGCGGACCTCGCACATGGCCCCTTCGGTGGGAAGAGACCGATCGGGATTGTAGACTCACTGTAATGGGAAACGTTAACTAGGCCATCTGCAATACATGTAATACATGCAAAACCGAACGGCCCGAAAGCCAACGATTTCGCTCCGGGTGCCTCCGAACCTCCTCGCGAAGGTTGATGATTTGGTAGGCCGGACACGCATGAAGTCCCGCACGGAGTTCCTGGAACGCGCGATTGAAGCCTATGTGCAGGACATCCAGGACTCCAAAGTGGTCATCGTCAAGAGCTGGACCGAGCCGAAGGCGCGGGCGGCCGTCGTGAAGTACTTGCGGCGCCACCCGTCGGCGTTCGTCTCGGAGATCTGCGAAGCCTTGGGGATCGACTTCGAACTCGGGTTCCGAGTGGTCCGTCGACTAATGGAGGACGGAATCGTTGACCGAACTCCGTGAGACGGGCGATGCCGTCGTCGGCGAGAAACTGGTCGCGATCGGCCGGAAGATCAGTAAGGTTCATTTGATTGCGCAAACGTCGGCTCATCGCGCGCAGGCCGTGTACGTCTGGGGTAAGCCCGCACGTTGCTTCATCGACATTCCGATTCGACTCCGGCCGTGACGCGCCCGCACACCGCAAAGACTTAAGTGGCGGGACCTACTCGCGACTTCCGATGCAGATTCGCCTCCTGGAAAAACAAAAGGATTCCGTTCGTCTCGAGGTCGTGAACGCCGACGACACGGTCATCTATCCCTTGATCACGGCCCTCTTGAAGGACCCGGACGTCGAGGACGCGTTGTATTACACGGGCCATCCGCAGCTCGACAAGCCCGTCCTCACGATCAAGGTGAAGAAGGGCAACCCGCAGGCCGCCCTCAAGCGGGTCGCGGAGGGCCTCGCGGCCGACTTCGGCGGCGTGAAGGCCGTCCTGGAGAAGGAGCTCGCGTAGCCCCATGGAACGAGACGTCGGGATCGAAGGCTACCTGACGTCGACCCCGGGCCTCGGGGGCACGCTCAAGGCCACCGCCGACGACTTCGTGGTCGAAGAGATTTCCTCCCCGCCTCCACCGGCCGTCGACGGATCGTACACGATCGCCGCGCTCCGCGTCCGGAACTGGGAGACGAACCGATTGGTGCGGGAACTCGCCCGAGGCCTGCACATCAGCCGCCGGCGGATCGGATTCGCCGGGACGAAGGACAAACGGGCCGTCACGACGCAGCTGTTCTCTTTCGAGAACGTCCCACCCGAGACGATCAAGGCGTTGGGGATGAAGGACGTCGAGGTCCTCGACCTGTCGCGCTCAGAGCGTCCTCTTGAGATCGGAGATCTCGCCGGAAACCGCTTCCAGATCGTCGTCCGGGATCTCGCGGTCGCGGAGGGTCGGGCGAGTCCGATTGCCGAAGAGGCCGCCCGCCAGATCCGTTCGTTCGGCGGCTTCCCGAATTTCTTTGGCCTGCAGCGTTTCGGTTCCGTGCGACCCATCACCCACGTCGTCGGCCGGCATATCGTGCGGGGCGAGTTTCAGCAAGCTGTCGACGCGTACGTCGCGAATCCCATCGAGGGCGAGGGTACTGAATCGTATGAGGTCCGCGCTGCCTTGCGCGACACGGGCGACGTCCACGCCGCCCTCCGATCGTATCCGAAATCGTACGGTTTCGAGAAGGCGATCCTGAATCATCTGGCGGCCCGTCCCGGGGATTACGTCGGCGCGTTGCAGCAACTTCCCTTCAATCTCCTCCTCATGTTCGTCCACGGGTACCAGTCATACCTGTTCAACCAGATCCTGAGCGAGCGGATGCGCCGCGGCATCTCGATCCACGAGCCCGTGGCCGGGGACCTGGTCCTCCCCGCCGACAAGCTCGGCCTGCCCGATCGGGATCGGACGATTGACGTGACGTGCGACAATCTCGAGCGGGTGACGGATCGATGCCGCGAAGGGAAGGGGTGGGTCAGCGCGGTCCTCTTCGGGTCGGAATCGGAGTTCGCGGCCGGAGAAGTGGGCCAGATCGAGAAAGGGATTGTCGCGAAGGAAGGCCTCCGGGCCGAGGACTTCATCATCCCCGAGATCCCGCGGATTTCCTCGAAAGGCTCCCGGCGGGAGATCCTCGCGCCCCTCCATGATCTTTCGGTGACCCTGGCCGACAATTCGTTGCACCTGTCGTTCGCATCGACGCGAGGAAGCTACGCGACATGCCTCGTCCGGGAGTTCACGAAGACCGAGTGATCGCGGCCGGCTCAGCTCCGGAGCTTCGTCCAGAGGTCCGCGAACCGATCGACCGCGTCGTCGTGGAAGCTCGACTGGTTGGCCAGGAGGAGCTTCCGGACCTCCTCGAGGTCTTTGATTGTGAAGACGCTCTCCCGTTCCCGCTTCGTCCGCACGAGCAGGTCCCGGTGCATCAGCTTCTGAAGGTGATACGACAACGTCGACTTCGACACCCCGACGGACGCCTGGAGCTCCGCGAACGTCCGCCCATCGTACGTGAGGAGCTCGACGAGGATCTTCCGCGGGACGTCCTGCCGGAGCACGGCGAGGATCCGACGCTGGGCCTCGACGAACGCGCGCGCGATGAAATACCGCTTCCGGTGGCCGTCCTCTTCCGCCTTCAGGACGCCGTTGCGCTCAAGGTATCCCAGGTGGTACGACAGCATGCCCGTCGACATCCCGAGCGCATGGCCGATCCGGCGCAGGTGCACCCCGGGGTTCGCGACCAGGAAATCGTAGATCCTGCGACGGCTCTCCAGTTCGAGGCCTTCTGGCATCCGATCACCGCAGGAGCGCGAGGTAGAGCGAGACGAGGACCCCGAGGTTCAGGGCGAGCCATTCCGAACCGATGGACGACACGGCCGTCGTGGCCATCTCGACGAGCAACCAGAGGCCCTGGATGAGGAAGATGGCGAACGCCGCGGTCAACAGGAGGAAGCGCCGCTCGCGATGTCGAGTGTACGATTGCACGGAGACGGTCGCCAGAATCGCCGCGAAGCCGGCGAACGAAACCCTGAGGAACACGTCCAGAGGGCCCATCTATCCGGCCAATGCTGCTTCTTCGGTAAGATACTTTGCGTACGCCGGTCGAAGGTCTCCCGCGGTGCGCGACGAATCAGGTTCGAGACGCGTCCTAACGAGTTCCCCGTCTGGACCAAAATCCCCATAACGGGGATGCGACACTAATTGGTGGAGGGAGGACGGCACGGACGCGCGCGCATTTCTCGCGAAGGCGGCGGCGACCTTTACGGTGCTTTCGCTTCTTCCCGTCGCCCTGAGCGGATCTGCCCCCTCTCACGCGTCCCCCGTCCTCCGACCTATTTCGGCTTCCGACCTGGGGGGCGTGCCGGTGGGCGACATTCCCTGGCCCGACGCATTGTTCGCGGCGTTCACGTACGACCGAGGGCTCGTGCTGGGGACCTACATGCGGTTCGCCTACAACGCGACCTCCGGAAACGTCACGACGGTTTCCGGCGGCGTCGCGGGCGATACGCAGGTGTCCTACCTCGATTCGATTGCGATCGATGGCTTTCC
>DATGWB010000228.1:0-3628 GCA_035299725.1 Thermoplasmata archaeon | reverse complement strand
TGGACGAGGTTCGTCGCCGGATCCCGGGCGGGGGGCGATTCCTCAAGCACCTTCCGCGCGACATCCTCGGGGGAGTACGGGCCGCCCTCGGGACGGAGCGACTGCTGCTGTTTCATCACGAGGTCCAAGACCTTCCGCGTCCGCTCCTGGGAATCCCGGCCTCGCTCCATCTCGGCCTGGCGTCGCGCCTCGATCTGGCGCAGGCTCTCCACGGCGTCGCGAAGGCTCTCGACCTCCGTGTCGATGTCCGGATGCCGCACAGGATCCTTGAGTTTCTCCCGGAGGATCGCGGCTCGCGACTCGAATCCCGACACATCGAGACCGGAGAGGATTTCGGCCACCGCCTCGGCCTTCTTGACCCCGTCACGCATCGCGACGACGGACGCCGCGAGGATGGACGGCTCGGCATCGAGGTTCGAGTCGACGGAAGAGACGTCGTACCCTCGGTCCTTCCACGACCGGATCTGCCTCTCGATCTCGGATCGTTCCATCGTCTGCGGGATCTTCGTCTTCTTGACGACCTTCGCGGGCCGCTCGAGGATCGAATCGGCGTATTCTCGGACGAGGCCGTCCATGTCGACGCGGGCGTGGAGCTCCAAGACGCACGACTCGTCATACGAGTCCTGCCACACCTTCTTCAGGGCGCTCCGCCCGCGATCCTGCGCGCCGTCCCGATGGTACAGGCTGGCCTCCGGGTTTCCGCCGCGGAGGAGCACGATCCCTTCCGCCCGCCTCCCGGCCCCGCTCCGAACCGTCCGGACGTAGCCGGAGAACGAATATTTCTTCAGGTCGAGGAGGAGCAGCTTGAGCGCGTTAGGACCGCCCCGCGTGGTGCGGATGAGTTTTCCCTCTGGCAGGAGGAGGTCCTGAGGCGTGAGGCTCCCTCGGTGGCGCCGGCCCATTCCCGAGGTCCCTCTAAAAAGGTTCCAACCCAGTTTCCTCGTTTGAGAACCGGAGGCACGCGGCGCGGCCGACGACGCGTCCTCGCGATGCGAAAGGACTATTATGCTCCGGGATTTTGCGTCGTACGCAGATGGCCCGAGACTTCTTCACGATGGATGATTTCGACCTCTCGGGCCGTACGGTCCTCCTGCGAGTGGACATCAACTCTCCGATCGATCCCGCGACCGGCGACCTGTTGAACGACGCGCGGATCCGCGAGCACCTGACGACGATCCGCGAGCTGCGAGGTTCGAAGGTCGTCTTGCTTGCGCACCAGTCGCGACCGGGGAAAGACGACTTCACGACCCTCGAGGTCCACGCGGATCGGATCGCCGCGCTCCTCGGACGGCCCGTGCGGTATGTGCCGAGCCTCTTCGGTCGACCCGCGATCGATGCGATCGACGCGATGCACCTCGGGGAGGTGATCGTCCTCGAGAACACTCGTTTCTACTCGGAGGAAGACGCGCTCGCGGACGCCAAACTCGACAAGATGGCGAAGACCCACATCGTGAGCCGGCTCGCGCCGCACGCGGATTACTTCGTCCTCGACGCGTTCGCCGCGGCCCACCGGGCGCAACCGAGCCTGGTCGGGTTTTGCGAGGTCCTCCCCTCCCTCGCCGGCCGGGTGATGGAGCGAGAGCTCACGATGCTCGCCCAGGCGGTCCAGCAGCCCGAGCGGCCGAAGATCGCTCTCCTCGGCGGCGTGAAGGCGGACGACTCGATTGCGGTCGCCCGTCACATGCTCGAAAAGGATCTGGTGGACAGCGTGCTCACCTCAGGCGGCGTGGCGAACCTGTTCCTCGACGCCGCCGGAATCGACCCGGGCAAACCGACGACCGACTTCATGCGACGCGAGGTCGAGGACTACGAGGCCCACCGGGCGATGTGCAAGGAACTCCTCGCGCGATTCCCCGGGCGAATCTTTCGGCCCACGGATGTCGTCCTCAACGACGAGGGTGGACGAAGGCCGGTCCCGGTGTCCGCCCTCCCGGCGAAGTGGCCGGTGTACGACATCGGACTGGACACGATCGCCCACTACGTCGAGGAGATCCACCGTGCGAAGACGATTTTCTTCAACGGTCCGGCCGGCGTCTTCGAACTCGAGCCGTTCTCGGTCGGCACGCGCGAGTTGCTCACCGCGGTCGCCGAAGCGGATGGCTTCTCGATCGTCGGTGGTGGACACACGGTCGCGGCGGTCGAACAACTCGGGCTCTCGGACCGAATCGATCACGTAAGCACGGGAGGGGGCGCTCTCATCAACTTCCTGGCGGGAAGGGAGCTTCCGCTCGTCACCGCGTTGAAGCATTCGTACAAGAAGTTCGCGAAGACGACGAAGTGAAGGGCCGCGCATCGTCCGCCAATCCGATATATACGTGAAGGGCTTGGCTTCTCGATGGTCCGGGTCCGGAGGCCGCCGGAATGGGGCGTTGAGCCGGTCCCGCAGGGGTTGCGGGTCCTCCGGACTTTCGACCTGTTTGTCCTCTGGTCGAGCCTCGGCATCGGGCTGCTGGTCCTCGCCGCCGGCACGCTCCTCATCGGGGTGGGCGGCTTCGGATTCGGGCTGACCCTCAGCGAGTCCGCGATCGTCGCGCTCCTCGGTTCCGTCGTGGGGAGCTTGATGCTCGCAGCCGCCGCCCACCACGGGAGCCGCGCCGGCGTCCCCACGATGGTGAGCCTCCGTCCTATCCTCGGTCGTCGGGGCTCGTACATCCCGACGGCCCTGAATGTGTTCCAACTCCTCGGCTGGGCGACGTTCGAACTGCTCGTGATGGGAATTGCCGCGGCAGCCCTCACCGGGAACGTCTTCGGACCGTCCACGACCCTCCTGTTCGTCCCGCTCTTCGGCGCGGTCGTCGCGGCCCTGGCCCTCGGAGGTCCGCTCGCGGTCATCCGGGCGTGGCTTGAAAAGTTCGCGATCTGGCTCGTCTACGCGTCGACGGCCGCGATCGGAATCGCGCTCATCTTCAAAAGCCCGGACCTCGGCCTGCGGTACGCGCCGCAATACTTCACCGGGACGACGTCCCTCCTCTTGGCTCTCGACCTGGTAATCGCGATGCCGATCTCTTGGTGGCCGTTGATCTCCGACTACAACCGCTTCGCGCGGTCCTCGAAGGACTCGTGGGTCGGGACCACCGCCGGCTACACGATCGCGAACACGGTCTTCTACATGCTCGGTGCGGGGCTCATGGCCTTGGGAATCGCCTCCGGTCAGCCGAATTTTCTGGCGGTCATCGGCTTGCTCGGCCTCGGCGCCTTCCCGTTGTTGATCATCCTCGTCGACGAAACGGACAATGCATTCGCCAACGTCTACTCGACCGCGGTTTCCATTCAGAACCTGGCACCGAAGCGACGCCAACTCAGTTTCATCGTCGCCGCGACCCTGATCGCGATGGGTGGGGCCGCATTCCTCTGGAGCCGGGGGGAAGGCATCGGAGGCTCCTACGAGGGCTTCCTTTTCCTGATCGGCGGGCTGTTCGTGCCGCTTCTCGGAGTCGTGATCGCGGATTCGTTCGTCGTCCGGCGAGGGACCTACGCGGCGGAGGAGTTCTTTGAAGGCGCGCGACCTTGGCGATGGTCCGCGTTCGCAAGCTGGATTCCGGGGGCCGCCCTCTACTTTGTGATCGTGATCTTCGCACTCCCGGTCGGCGCCACCCTCCCTTCGTTCGCCCTCGCGGCCGGCCTTCAG
>DATGWB010000227.1:0-3617 GCA_035299725.1 Thermoplasmata archaeon | reverse complement strand
GGGTGGGGCATGACCCCGCGAGGTGAGGTCGGACTCATCGTCGCACTGTCGGCTCTGACCGCGGAAGTGATTCGCGACTCGCTCTTCTCCGTGATCGTAATCGTGATGGTCCTCGTGTCGGTACTCCCGGCACCCCTGTTCAAGCGGTCCCTCGCGAGAGTGGACAACGATCGCCGATCGGTGGAGCCCGCCGGTACTCCCGATCCGCCCTAGGCCCGCTCGACGAGCTTGCCCTGGACCACGTCGACCTTGAGGAGCGTCTTGATCCGGAGGCCGAGTTCCTTCTCGAAGCGCGCCTTGTCTCGGGTCTTCTCGAACACGATGAGGATGTCCACGATCTCGGCGCCGATCGTCCGCAACGATTTGACGATCGCCACCAGGGTGCCGCCGGTCGAGATTACGTCGTCGACGAAGACGATGCGGTCGCCGCGGCGGATGTTGTTGATGAACATGTCCGCCTTCGAGTAGCCGGTCGTCTGCTTGAGCGACACCTCTCCCGGCAAACCGTATTGACGTTTGCGGACGAAGACGTACGGTTTCCGGACGCGCATCGCCAATCCGGCGGCGAGCGGGAAGCCCATCGATTCCGCCGTGACGATTTTGTCGCACCGGTTCCAGTCGCCGATCCGCGCAAGTTCGGACAGGACTTCGTCGAGGACCTCCGGACGGCCCAGCGGGATCCCGTCGGTGATCGGGTGCACGAAATACTCGTACTCCCCGAAGCGGACGATCGGCGATTCCGCGAGGCTCGCGCGTAGCCGGTCGAGAGCCATCTCAGACCCTCGAGACGAGATCTCGCGCGACCGCCCCGGCCTTCTCGAGGATCTCAGCTTCTCCGCGGACCCGGCGGCCGCGCATCAGCACGGCGCCATCGCAGATCATCGTGTCCACGACATTCCCGTGGGCGGAATAGACCCAATTGCTGATGTCGTTGTGGCGAGGCGTGAGCTCCGGCCGGCGCGGATCGACGAGGATGAGGTCCGCGAGGCGGTCGACGCCAATCAACCCGGCGTCGATCCCGAGGGCTCGCGCGCCTCCGAACGTGGCGAGCTGGAACGCCTCGAGCGACGGAAGGACTGTCGGGTCCCGATGGGCGAACTTCTGGAGGAGCGCCGCGACTTTCATCGTCTCGAACATGTCGAGGTTTTTGTTGCTCGCCGCCCCGTCGGTCCCGAGGCCCATGACCACGGCGGCCTCTTTCATCGCGGCGTAGGGCATCGCCTGCCCGGTCGAGAGCTTCATGTTCGAGATCGGGCAGTGGGCCACCCGCGTCCCCGTGCGGGCCAGGAGCTCGATCTCGGACGGGTCGAGCCAGCAACCATGGGCCGCGATGACGTCCTTCGCGAGGAATCCAAGTGCATCGAGGTATTTCGCGGGCCGGGCACCGGTTTCCGTGACGCAGTCGTCCACCTCTCGTCGGGTCTCGGAAAGGTGGATGTGGATCAGCGAGCCCGTTTTGTCCGCGAGCTCGCGGATTCGGAGGAGCGAGTCCTTCGAGACGGTGTAAATGGCGTGGGGACCGAGCACCGGCGTGATCCGGTCCGTCTTCATCGCCTCGATCCGGCGGTTCACTTCCTCCGCCGTTCGGAACTGCTTGGCGGCTCGCTCCGAATCGTTGAGGTCCACAATGCCTTCGGCGAGGAACCCGCGGAGACCCATCTCCTTCACGGCTTTCGCCGCCGCGTCCATGTGGAAGTACATGTCGTTGAAGGTCGTCGTGCCGGTCTTGATCATCTCGAGGCACGCGAGCTTCGTGCCCCAGTAGACATCGTCGGCGGTGAGTTTGGCCTCGGCCGGCCAGATCTTCGTCTCCAGCCACGTCGACAGATCGAGGTCATCGCCCCAACCGCGGAAGAGCGTCATCGCCGCGTGCGTGTGGAGGTTCACGAATCCTGGGAGCGCGATCTTTCCTTTTCCGTCGATCACCGTGTCCGCTTCGCGCTTCCGGCCGATTTCAACGATCCGGTTTCCCTCGATGTACACCTGCGTGACGTCGCCTTCGACCTGCACGTCCCGGATGAGGATGCTCATCGGATTCGCTCCAGCGCCTTCGCGACGACCGTCCGCGTGAGGTTCGCGTTCCGGCGCTGCGTCTCGCGGATTTTTTCGAACGTCAGCGGCTCATCCACGATTCCGTTGCAGAAGTTGTCGACCGTGCACAAGGAAGCGTACGGGATTCCGATCTCGGATGCGAGCGTGGCTTCCGAGGCCATCGTCATGCCGACGATGTGCCCGAGTTTCGTGAAATGCGCGACTTCGGCTCGGGTCTCGAGCCGTGGTCCGGTCGTCTGTACATAGGTCCCGCTTTCGTGGACCGTGGCCTTCGCGTCTTTCGCGGCTCCGACGAACGCCGCGCGGACGGCTTCGTCGAGCACCGGGGTGGCATGGACGACGCGGTCATCGTAATACGTCGGGATGTTCCAATATCCGATGAAGTCGTCTGGCACGACGAACGTCCCCGGGTGGATCGTCTTCTTGAGCGAGCCCGTGGACGACGTCGCGAGTATGTGCGTCGCCCCGAGTTCTTTCATCGCCCAGAGGTTCGCGCGATGATTCAGCTTGTGCGGCGGAATCCGATGGTCCTTCCCGTGGCGCGGGAGGAAGACGACGGTCACCTCGCCGTGCTTCCCCATTCGCGGGGGATCGCTCGGCGCGCCGTACGGGGTGACGAGGAATTTCGCCTGTTCGTCCTCGAGTTCGAACGCATCCCCGAGTGCGGAACCTCCAATGATTCCAACGACGGCCGACACCATGGCAAGCGGACGAGAAGCCATCGCGCGATAAAGCTTCCGTCACCCACTCATCGGTTCGCGGCGTCTCCGCCACGCCGATTCCGCGTGACGCGACGGTGCGATCCCGACCGCGAGACCCATCGGCTGCAATAAGTCTCACGTGCGATAGTCGATAGGATACGTATAAAAACCGACCTCCGGATGGCAAGGTGGTTCCATGCGGCGGCTCCTATGGCCGCTCCTGCTCGCCTTCAAGGAGGACGAGCTTCTCAAGGACCTGCTCTTCGGCAAGAAGAAGGACCTCGAGGAAGGACGCGCCTACCTGATGAAGGAGAAGAAGCCCGAGAAGGCCCTCTCGGCGTTTCAGCAGGCGGTCGATGCCGGCTGGCGCCCCATGTACATCACCCGCCAACACCCGAACCACATCGTCCGTCGCCGGGGGGAGAAGGAGATCCGCATCGTCTGGCTCTCGACGACGCTCGGCAAGGATTACATCGATCCGCACAATCTGAACAGCCTGAGCAACCTGATCGCGAACTTCGTGAACGACGGACCGCGCGCGGTCATCTTGCTTGACGGGATTGAGTATCTCATGATCAACAACGACTTCGCGCGCATCTTGCACTTCCTGGAATACGTCAATGAGCAGATCGCCCTGCACCGGGCCGCGCTGATCCTGAGCGTGGACGAGCGCGCGTTCGATGCGAAAGAGCTCGCGTATATCGAGCGGAACACGGTCGCGCTGGAGTAGTCAGACTTTATACTCGGGCGGAGCATCGCGGCGCCCTCCATGTTTGAGATCGATGCGCGAGGCGGTCTCGGTCGCAAAGGGAGGTGGACCCGCGGCGAGCGCACGCTGACGACACCTCTGGTCCTGTTCCTCCA
>DATGWB010000226.1:0-2480 GCA_035299725.1 Thermoplasmata archaeon | reverse complement strand
GCCTTCCGACGCCGGCCACGGGACCGACCCGCGGCGTAAGCATGTTTACACGTTGACGCGAGATCCGCCCCCTCGCCTACTTCGCCCGACGCAATCCCGCCCACCGTAAACATGTTGACGGAAGGCGGCCGCGACCCGCCCTGACATCGGCCCTACAGCGCGCGCAGTTCGCCGAACGTGGTCGACCGCTCCGCGAGCGCGTTGTGCTTGTGAATCGACTCTTCGGCCTCGGACTTCACCCGCACCCACGTGGTGTCCGGCATCTTCGGATAGCGTTTCAGGAGCCGGTCCAAGACGTCGCGCACGACGTCCTCGACGAACTTCGGGTTGCGGTGCGCCATCTCGACGAGGCGACCCTCATCGGGTCGCTTCAGCAGACCATACGTCGGCGCGGACAGCGACTCCTCGACGATGTCGATCAGCTCGTCCGCCTCGATGTCGTGGCTGGGGGGCTCCTGCAGAATCAGCGTCGTCCGATTCCGCTGGTTGTGCGTGATGATCGGGACGCCCTCCGGCCACCGCGCGAGTTCCGGGTGCTCCTTCAGGACGTCGTCGCGCACGGTCTCCATCGCGCACGGACACGCGGTCATGCCCACGACCTCGACGCCGATCGATCGCACGACCTCCCGCTCCCCCCGTCGCGCGTTCGCGCGAGCGACGAGCCGGTAGGGCTCGAGTGAGGTCCGGCCCCACGGCGACGTTCGCTCGAGGAAGTACTCCGCCGTCGCCCAGACTTCCGAGGTCGTCGCGTAATCGTGTCGGTTCAGGAGGATTTGCGCGATGATCTCGGTGAGTTCTTCGAGGCTCCCGACCGGCTCTCGGACGGAACGGTCGACGACCTCGTTGATCGCCTCGAGATTCCGGGAGAGGTGGGATCCCTTCTGATCTTGCGGGAGATCGACGAACAGGTCGAGCGTCGTCGTCAGTGTCACCGCGCGATTCGGCCGACGGATCTGGACGGGCTTGACGACCCCCGTCACCCCGACCTTGTTCAATCGAAATCCGTTCGCGACCCGCTCACTCTGGACGTCCTTCGGGATTGACTCAACCCGGCGGGGTCTACCGGCCCGTACACTTAAAACTTGCCGGCGTCAGTGCGTCGAATTGCATTGTCGGCCGCCAGGTCCCATGGGAGGCGGGGCCGCGGTGAGAGCGGCACTTGGTCAAACCATGTGCGGCAATCCAACCCGCTGAGAGACGTAAAGAAAGAGGTCGCGAGGGCCGCTCCCCGCCTTGCGGCGGAGATCGCCCGAAGCCCTCGCGGGTGGGCGTTGG
The DNA here is from genome assembly GCA_035299725.1 of Thermoplasmata archaeon. Taxonomy (GTDB): domain Archaea; phylum Thermoplasmatota; class Thermoplasmata; order RBG-16-68-12; family RBG-16-68-12; genus RBG-16-68-12. The sequence goes on along the minus strand of DATGWB010000226.1, from coordinate 1,205 downwards.
TTGGGGGGAGGATTGTTGAGCGTCTCAGCGGAGGCCGATGAAGCCGTCGTCGTTGAAGGCGACCGGTCCGACGTCCCAGGCGGCCTGGACCGTCTCGGGCGGCTGCACCTCGACGTGGATCGCGTGGTTGTTCTGTTCCTCGATCTCCTTCGCCGCGTTCTCGACTTCCTCGGCGAGGGTCGTGAGGTACGACTTGGTCAGGTGGTCGACGACGCCTTGAACGACTGTGACGACCATGTAGCTGATGACTTGCATCGCTTCGTTGAAGGACATCTGGTCGGCGAATCGGTTCAGTGAATCGTTCTCCACGACGATCACGCTGTCCGCTTCCCGACGAAATTCTTCGAGCCCTTGCCGGGCGGCCTCCGTCCGACCTTCGATCTCGAACGGCAGGATCGCGACGCCGATCGTGACGGCCCCGTTCGCCCGCGCAGCTCGTGCGACGACGGGCGCGGCCCCCGTCCCCGCGGCGCCTCCGAGGCCCGCGACGACGAAGACGATGTCCGAGGAGAGCGATTCCCGGAGGGATCCTTCCTGGTCCTCCGCGGACGCCCGTGCTCCGGCGATCCGGTCCCCGTCCGCCGGCTGGCCGAGCAGGATCTTCACGTCGCATTCGGTCTTCGAGAGCCCGGAGGGATCCGTGTTCACCGCGATCGTCTCGACGCCCTTGATGTCGCGGTCGTAGAGCGCGCTCACCATCTTGCCACCGGCGCCCCCGACTCCGACGACGGAGATCTTCGGGTCCACGGCATCCTCAAACAGGCTGCTGATGACTTCCTCGACGTAATCCCTGGGTACCATTGCGTCCGGCCTCCTCATTCCGCGTCCGATCGAGGGAGGCCGGAAGGCAGTTCACTCCACTGAAGGCGTGCATCCCATCCCTTCATGACAGGTTCCCATCCGTTCCCTTTTTCTGTCGTTCGGGGTGACTCCCTTCCGGCATCCGTCACGCCTCGGCGGTTCATGGCGGGATGACTCCTTCCTTGTCGCCCGTCGATACGGAGACGACCTTGCCGGTCATCTTGTCGACTTCCTTCCGGTGGTCTTGGATCTCCTTCACCCGGTCCCGCGTGAACCACTCCTCGATGCTGCGGACGACCGCGTGCTCCCGACTCAGGAAGTAGCCGTCCGCCACGAGGCGGTCGATCAGTTCGAGGTAGTACCGCGGGATGCGGATCTTGACCGTGTCGCCGCCCTCGCGGATC
>DATGWB010000225.1:0-18387 GCA_035299725.1 Thermoplasmata archaeon | reverse complement strand
GGAACGAAGACCACGAAGTTCGCGATCCGCGCGAGTCCGTCGCCTTCCCGACCGATATCTTCAATCTTGGCTTCGTACACCTTCCCTTCCTCCACCGGGACGTTCGAAGGTCGGAAGCCAGCCCCCGAATACGACATCCACAACTCCATGCGGCGGCCCTCTGCCACCGCCACGTTTCGCATCCGCTGCACGGTATATAATGATATAGGGGTAGACCCGAGAGAGGGCCCTTGACCTCACGATTGTCTCAGGGCGTTCAGGTCTTTCTCGACATCGGAGGGCCGGGAGAACCGCAGGCTCAGGATCAGACACACAATGCCGATGATCAACACGATGAGTCCGATCGCGGTCACGAGCCGGTTCCACGGGCCAAACGCATCGAAAGCCGTGAATTCGCCGACACCGATCCGGAGCTCGTCATGGAGCCACGATCCCAATGCGATCCCGGGACCGCCGAGGAGGATCAGGAAGATGCCCGCGTAGAAGAGGAACTTCTCGCGGAACCCGGTTTTGCGCTCGCTCCCCTCGTCATCGTCGGATGCCTCGGCCGTGGCGGCCGGCGATGCGGCGACGGACGACCCCGTTGGGGCTTCGGTCTCGAACAGTTCCCCGCACTGAGGGCACTCCGGCGCATCAATCGGGACAATCGCCTTGCAGGTCGGGCACTCCGCGACGAGATCTTGCGAAGACGCCATGGGTGAGCCCGTTCCTGTGGTCTGAGCCTATAGTCGTTTCTTCCTCTCTATCCGAATTGATAGGGAGCGCATCGATCTCGCCGTAGCCGCGTCGGGGTCGACACAGCCGGCGGTCCGGCGCTCAGAGCGAGGGTTTCGGCTTCGCGAGCCAAGGGACGTGGATCTGCCCGACCAGGTCCCGCCATTCCGCGGGCATCGGGGCGCCGGATTCGTCGCGGCGGTACCAGTCCTGGACCTGGTCCACCTTGACGTCGCGTCCCGAGATCGTGACCATGAGGGCGTTGCGCACGTTCGCCGCGGCCTCCGCGGCGACTTGGTTCTCGAAGATGGCCGCGTACGGCGTCTGGGACATCCACCAGAGGACCAGATAGTATGTCCTCCGGCTCGAGATCCGGGGGCGTTTCGGTTTCATCGTGGGTTGGGTTCCTTCCGACGGGAGTGGGCCGTCGACAAAGAATCGACGCGGTGGAACGATAAAGGGCTTATTGGACGGTTCTCGGAACTGATACAGTGGAGAATCAGTCCTCAAACCAAGCGCCACACGAACAACGGACCGCATCGGACGCGACGTGGACGCCGCACCGAGGGCACGCGTACACATAGTCGCCGGCTCCACCCGACGGCGTGAAGCCTCGGCTGCAAACCGGGCACGCATCGACATCGGACGGGACTCGCGAACCGCAATCGGGACAGGGGAGGGTGAGGGAGGACATCGGGGCAAAGCGGACACCGCAGACGCATTCCGTCGACTGCTCCGAAACGAACCGGCCGCACGACGGGCATTGGTACAGCCGCACGGAGAGCTCTTTTTCCCGTGGCCGTCCGCGGACCGATGTCGTGACCTCGTTGACGTGTCGCAGATCCTCGACGATCTCGAGGAGGGAACGCTTCGGCGGCGCAGCGGCCGCCTTCGGAGACGACGTCGCCCGAGACCGCGACTTGCGATCGCTACTGTAGACGCCGCCCGTGCCGCCGGCGAACGCGGAACCGCAGTGCTCGCATCGGTCGAGTTCGAACGGCGTGAGCTTGCGGCACTTCCAACAGAGGATTCGCGGCATCGAGCCCAGACTCGTCATGATCTTGTCGAGGTCTCGCGGCGCCTTCAGCACTTGATGCGGCCCACGTTGCAACACCGTCGGAACCCCCTTTGGTGCTCCGGCGCATCGCGCTGTCCGGCCATCACCTATTCGCCGAAACTTGCACGCCCTGATAATCAGGACCGGTTCCGTCCGCACTCCATGGGTCGAAGACCTCCCCGCGAATGGTTTAAATGAGCCGCCCTTCTTGGACCCGCCGCGAATGGCGAAGATCCTCGTCTGCGTTGCGTGGCCGTACACGTCCGGCCCGCGACACCTGGGCCACGCGGTCTCGACGTTCATCCCCGCGGACATCTTCGCCCGGTACCACCGGATGAAAGGGGACGAGGTCCTCATGGTCGGCGGGAGCGACATGCACGGCACGCCGACGATGGTGCGCGCAGAGCAGGAAGGCGTCCCCCCGAGCGTCATCGCCGAGCGATATCATGCCCTCCACGAGAAGAACATCGAGCAACTCGGCGTGCGGTACGACCTTTACTGGAACACCGCGGACCCGCATCACAAGGCGTGGGTACAGGAGATCTTCCTCGCCCTGAAGGAAAAAGGCCACGTCTACGAGGCGATGATGGTCTCCCCATTCTGCACGACGGACCAGCGGTTCCTCCCGGACCGGTACGTCGAGGGGACGTGCCCCCACTGCGGCTTCCCGCGGGCGCGGGGGGACCAGTGCGAGAACTGCGGGAAGATCCTGGATCCGTTCGAGCTGATCGACCCGAGATGCAAGACCCACGGCACGACGCCGATCCCGAAGGAGACGAAGCACTTCTTCTTCCGGCTCAGCGTATTCGAGAAGCCGCTCACGAAATGGGCGGGGCAGGACAAGGAGCACTGGAGGCACCACGTCCTCACGTTCATGCGGAGCTGGCTACGAGAAGGCCTGAAAGACCGGCCGATGACCCGCGACCTGGAATGGGGCATCGAGGTGCCCGTCCCCGGGTACGAGACGAAACGGATCTACGTCTGGTTCGAGGCGGTGATGGGGTACCTGACCGCGACGAAAGAATGGTATCGCCGCCGCAACCAGCCCGACGGATGGAAGGACTTTTGGTTCGATCCGAAGGCCCGCGCCTACTATTTCGTCGGGAAAGACAACATCGTGTTCCACACGATCATCTGGCCGGCGGTCTTGCTCGCCTACGATGCCAAGCTCGACCTGCCGTACGATGTGCCCGCGACGCAATATCTGAACTTCTCCGGCGAAAAGATGAGCGCGGGCCGCGGGAAAGGCGTGTGGCTCTCCGACCTCCTCGAGCGGTTCGATCCGGACCAGCTCCGGTACTACGGCGTCGCCACGATGCCGGAGGCCAAGGACACGGAGTTCGAGTGGGAGGACTTCGCGCAGCGGAACAACAGCGAGCTCCTGGCGGTGTACGGAAACTTCGTGCACCGTGCCCTGACCTTCGCGGACAAGAACTTCAACCACGCCGTCCCGCCCGCGGGCTTCCTCGACGCCCCCGACAAGAGGATGATCCGTGCGGTCGAGCAGCAATGGAAGAAGGTCGGCACGAACCTGGAGTACGTCCACCTGAAAGACGCGATGAAAGAAGCGATCCAGCTCGCTCGCTTGGGGAACCAATATTTCGATGCGAAAGCGCCTTGGGATCTCATCAAGAAAGACCGCGCGGCCTGCGGGACCGTGCTCCACGTCGCCTTGCGGGTGAGCCGGTCGCTGGCCGTCATCATGGCTCCGTTCCTTCCCTTCAGCTCGTCGCGGCTCTGGCGGACGCTCGGGTACGACACGGACGTCCATGCCGAGCGCTGGGATCAGGCCCTCGAAGACATCCCCGCAGGCCAGACGCTCCGCGTCGGCAAGCCGCTCTTCAACAAAATCGATCTCAGCGAGATGAAGGAGAGTCCCGCGGACCGCCTCGATCTTCGCGTTGCTCAGATCGTGGATGTCCATGAACACCCGAATGCCGACAACCTGTACGTCCTCAACGTGGACCTCGGGGGAGAAACACGACAGATCGTTGCAGGGATCCGGAAGAACTACCCGATGGACCAGCTTCGTGGGCGGAAAATCGTCGTCCTCGTCAACCTCGAGCCTGCCAAACTCCGCGGCATCGAGAGCCGCGGAATGTTGCTTGCCGGCGAAAACAAGGAGGACGTGGGCCTGGTGCTGCCGCCCGACGAATCATCGGTAGGATTGCAGGTCCTGGGCGAAAAAGGAGCACCGGTCCTGCCGTTCTCCGAGTTCCAGAAGTACAAGCTCCAAGTCGGCCCCGGCGGCAGCGTCCTCTTCCGCGGTCGCGGGGGCGACGAAACGCAAATCAAGCTCGCCGTGGACGGCAAGCCACTGAAGGTCGACAAAGGACTGAAAGAGGGAACGTGGGTCCACTAGCGGCTCAATGAAGGGCGACCGCCATGCTCCTCGACCTCCACAACCACACACGCTACTCCCCGGATTCCCGCGTGGACCCGGCCGCGCTCGTGGAGCTGGCTCGAAAGGTTCGGCTCGCGGGAATCGCGATTACGGATCACAATTCGGTCGGCGGCATCGCCGCGGCCGAGCAAGCCGCGGGCCGCGACTTCCTTGTAATCCCGGCAATCGAAGTCTCCACGAGATCCGGCCATGTGCTCGGGTACGGAATCCGCGAAATCGTCCCGCGGGACCTGTCCGTGTCGGAGACCGCGGAGCGAATCGTCGCCTTGGGCGGCGTCCCGGTCGCGGCCCACCCGTTCCGATTCTGGTCCGGGCTCGGTCCGGCGGCCGTCGCCGAAGCTTCGTTCCCCGCCTACGAGACGTGCAACGGCCGGACGCTCCGACGGGGGAATGTCCGCGCCCGTGCAATGGCCCGAGAACGGAAGCTCGGCGAGACGGGGGGGAGCGACAGCCACTTCCTCGATGAGGTCGCGAAAGCCGTGACGGCCGTCGATGCCGGGGCCCTGCGCGTCGACGACCTGCTCCAGCTCCTCGCTCAGGGTCGCACGTCGGCGCAGGGACTCGATCGGGGTCCCGCAGCGACCGCACGTTACGTCTCAAAGGCGGTCGGCGAGTGGATGCTCCGCGGGATGAGGCGGATCTAATCAGAGATGTTCCTCGATCCGGGGGATGTACTTCTCGACCACGGCCTTCGTCTTCAGCGGATCCCCGGACGGAGGGAGACGCATCACGAGCAGGGCTTTGCGGCCCGCGTGGATGATGAGGTACTTGTTCGCCTTCGAATGGATTACGACGGACTCAAGCGAGTCCTTGGCCTCCGCGGTCACCGTCTCGGCGGAGCCAACGAGGACCGCGAACATCGATCCGAATGTGTCCACGTGGACACCGCGGGGGAAGCTGCCCGCAAGGTACGTGCCCGCCAACGAAACGAGCATCGCCTCTTGCACGCCCTCGTTGTGCTCGATTTCGCGGAGGAGGGACTCGAGGGCGGTCGTGTCGACCATGGCGTACGCTCCGACTCGGCCCGGATGGAACGGTTGCCGGATTAAACCTTTCCGGCCTGGGTCTCAAGGTGAAAATCGTCACAGACCCTGGAGCAACTCGTGCATCGCGAGGGCCACGTCGACGGCCTCGGCGCCCTTGTCGACGCGGGCCATCGCCTGATCGTCGGTCATCCCCGGACCCGTGATGCCGAGGCCGATCGGCTTGCGCGTCGCACGCTCGATGTCGATGAGCGCCTTCGGCACCGCGGCCATGAGGGCCTCGTCGTGGAGCGTCTCACCTTTGATCACCGCGCCAATCGCGACGGCCGCATCGACGTCCGCACGCTCCAGGAGGCGCTCGATGGCGAGCGGAATCTCGAAGACGCCGGGCACGCGCACGACTGACGTCACGCGAATGCCGCGCGCGTCAGCCCGGGCCAGGGCTCGTTTCACCATCAAATCCGTGACGTCGCGGTTGAATTCCGAGGCGACGATCGCGAGCCTCACGTCCGCGTCACCTTGAGTGGGCCTGCGTCGGCGAATCCTTCCCGCTGACCGGTCCCGGCCCGCGCCCGAATCGCGTCCGGTCGGAACAGCAAATCGTACGCATTCACCGCGTGCTCGCGGGTCCGTCGGTCGAACAGGCGCGCGAGCTCGACTTCGTCCGCGGTCTCTTCCTCGTGCACCATGACGCCAAGGATGTGCTTGCCCACCTGGGCCTGCACCGCCTGGAGACCGAAGTCGGCCGCGAGGGCACAGTCCTTGTCGACCGGCTGGCGTCCGACCATGCCGAGCGCCAGGACGAGATCGCAACCGCGGTCGAAGAGAATCCGCGCACCGGCGGCAAGGTCCTTGATGCCAGGGACCGTGTATTGTTCGACCGTGAAGCCGCCGCCCTGCTTCCGGAGTTCGTCGATCGCCGCCGACGCCATGTCGTACCGGGAGAACGACGTGTCGACAATCCCGATCCGTTTCAGGCGTTTCGCTTTCGCCGTCGAGGCGGCGGATCCGCGGCGCGCCGAGCGGTTCCCTGTTCGACCTTGGTGAGTCGTTCTTGGAGCGCGAGCCATTCCGCCACCTTCCTCACGATCTTCCGGGTGCCGACGAGGTCGCCTTCGAACTTCGGGAGCCGGAGGACCTTTGTCGCGAGGCCGCGCTTGCGGCATTCCGCGAGGATCCGTTCCTCGCTGTGCACCTGGTCGTATCCGATCGCGATGATGTCCGGCCGGATCTCGTCGAGGATGTCGTAGATGTTGCCCTCGTGGCCCAGGACCGCGCGGTCGACCGGCTTGAGCGCCTCGACCATCTGGAAGCGGGCGGCCTCCGGCATGATCGGCTCGTGCTTGAACTTCCGGGCGGTGCTGTCCCTCGCCACGACGACCCAGAGTTCGTCGCCGAGCGCTCGGGCCTCGCGGAGGAAATACACATGACCGGGATGGAGGAGATCGAAGACCCCCGTCGCCATTACACGGACCACGAACGCCACGCTCGGACGATGTCCTGCCCTTCCAGGAACACGAGATTCCTCGCCCGAGCATATGCCTTTGCATCTTGCTTCGAGAGAGCTCGTCCGTCGTCCGCCATCATTTCGCAGATAGTCGCGGTGGGCGCGAGTCCGGCCATGACCATGAGGGCCGTCGTGAGTTCCGTGTGACCCCGTCGATCGACGAGGAGAGGATTCACGGCGTTCAAGAGCGGCACGTGGCCTGGCGACCGGAATTCGTCGGCGAAGACGTGGGCCGCCCATCCGTTCTCCCGCTTCGTCGCCTCCTTCGCAATCGCCGCGAAACGCGAGATCGTCTGCGCCCGGTCGACGTCCGTTACGCCAGTAAAGGTGTCTCGATGATTCACCGAGATCGAGAAGGCGCTATGCCGATCGTACTTCATGTCCTCCTTCGAGATCGCGTCGAGGACCGGGTAGGCGGATCCGGATCGACGGAGGACGTCCGCCATGAACGGGAGGCCGATCCGCTCGCGGACCTCCCCGGAGAGGGTCGTGCAAATCAGGCCGCCGGCTTCCTTGCGCAAGGTCCGGACCGATTCGGGTTTCACGAACTCGCTGGCGATCGTGAGGTCCGTCTCCTCTTCGCGGCCGTCGCCGTCGTACACGAGGATGAACTCTCCGCCCCGTAGGGCGGCCAGCGCGCGCTCGAGTTCCACGAATTCTGAGGAGCTGGGCGGCATATATCAAGATTGTTGTAGGAACCAATTTATTGGTCCCCACTTGGAGGGACGGAGGCCTTATTTCGGCGGGTCCCATGAGGCTCACGATGCTGGAGCCGCGGGGAGTGGCGCAGGTCGACCCGGGGGGGATGCGCGACATCATCGCGTCCCTCCCCGACCAAATCTCTGCCGCGATGCATGTGGGAACGAGAGCCCAGCTCCCCGTCGACGAGGCCCAGCGCATCTTCTTGGTCGGCATGGGAGGCTCGGCGATCGCGGGGGACGTCTTCGCGTCGTGGGTCGCTGACCGCTCGAAGGTACCGATCCAGGTCGTCCGAGATTACCGCCTCCCGTCGTACGCACGATCGGAGGACCTCCTCGTGGCGGTGTCGTATTCCGGAAACACGGAAGAAACGCTCGCCGCGACGGCGCAGGGGATCAAGCTCGGGTGCCGCCTCATTGTGATCACGTCCGGCGGAAAGCTGGCGGAAGTCGCGCGGACCTCCGGTATTCCTTCGTTCCCGGTCCCGACCGGACTGCCACCGCGCGGCGCCTTCGGCCATCTCTTCGGGATCCTCGCGGCGATCAGCGGGGACTGGACGTATTCGGACCCACGAGTCGAAGTCGATCAGGCGGTTGCCCATCTGGTCGACCTTCGCACGCGGCTTCGTCCGGAGAGCGGAATGCGCTCGAACCGAGCGAAAGCGCTCGCCGTCCGCATCAAGCCCGCCGTGCCGATCATCTATGCGGCACCTCCTTTCTCGGCCATCGCGAGGCGTTGGCAGACGCAACTGAATGAGAACTCCAAGGTTCTCGCCTTCTCCTCCGCCTTCCCCGAAGCGGACCACAACGAGCTCGTCGGGTGGATCGAGGATCCGCGCAATCGGAGTCATCGGCCCATCCTCCTCCGGGACCGCGACGAGGCGCCGGACCTGCGCAGGCAACTCGATATCACGGTTTCTCTGATGAAGCGGAAAACGAAGATCGAGCAGATCCAAGACGACGGCCCCACGCTGTTGAGCCGGCTCCTGGGGACGTTGTATCTTGGCGACTACGTGAGCTTGTACCTCGCGGTCCTGCGACGTGTCGACCCGATGGTCCTGAAGCCGATTCAAGCTTTGAAGGCAAGGCTCGCTGAATCCCACCGAACAAGCTGAAGCGCGAGACTTCGAGGCGGCAGGTACTACCTCGAGGGAGTCATCGACCAGGCGAAGAATGCAATTCCGATGGCGAGGAGAATCGCAAATGTCGTCCCCACAACCAACACGATCGGATCTCCCGTTTCTCTCCACCGTATGAAGGTGATCAGGACAAACGAAGTCAAGAAGGCCAGGGCGAGCAGGTTCGCCAGTACCCAGCGACCCAAGGAGTAGACCGTCTTCAACCCAAACCGGCTCTCCACCTCCAGATACGCGGGGTCGGTCCCGCGCACGGTGTAGATCCACCAGAGGAACCGAAGCCGCTTCATGGGCGTCGCGCCGTCGAGTCGCCACACGGCTCGCACATCATCAACATTTGTGAGGGAGCGCCCACCGAACCGGCCGGGTAATTCCCAGAGGAATCCATCGATCTCGCCAACGAAAGGGCCGAACGCCGGGGGGGAGATTTGAACTCCCGAGGTCTTTCAACCACGGCGTGGCTGGCGACGGCCTGCCGCCGATTCCAGCGCCGCGCCCTACCGGGCTAGGCGACCCCGGCCTGTGACCGTCCCGAAAAAAAGGAACGAATGCCGCGACCATCGGCTGCGTCGTAATAAAGATTCCTCGGTTCTCACGCGCGCAATCCTCGGAATGTCCGCGCGAGTTCGACGCGTTCTCGCCCAGATGGATGGCTGTAAAACAGCCACGTCTCCCAGGGACTCGGATCCGCCACGCCGAGGTTGTGATCGTGAAGTTTCACCATCGCGCTGGCGAAGTTCGGCGCGTCCTGCGTGAGGCCGAGGGAGAACCGATCCGCCCGTGCCTCCCGCGCGCGGGACCAAGACAACTCGAGCGGCCGCAGGGGCAAGGCGACGAAGCCGAGCAGTGCCGCCAGGAGAGGAAGGCCTGCCATGTCAGCAATCGAACGGATCCCGAACGCGGGGTACAGGATTGAGTACAGCGATCCGGCGACGGCCAGCGTCACGAGGGACGTCACCGACCCCAGCACGAAGCCGCGAAGCGGGTCGAGGAACTTCTGATGGGCGAGCTCGTGGGCGAGCACCGTGTCCACTTCCTCCGGCCGGAAGTCTCGAAGGAGCGTATCGGTGACAACAACACGCCGTGTCCGCCCGAGCCCCATGACCGCGGCGTTTGAACGTCGTGTTTTCTCGGAAGCGCGGAGTTCGAAGACCCCCACGATCGGCACCCTCGCGCGGGCCGCGAGCGATTCGAACCGGGCCCGGAGGGCGGGATCGTCGAGAGGCCGAAACCGATAGAACATCGGCACGAGAATGATCGGGGCGATGAATGCGAGCACGACCGAGACGGCGAGGCCGAGCGCCCAGGCGGCGAGCCACCACCAGGTCGGCCAGACCGCGAGCAGCCAGAGCAAGACCGATCCCGCAGCGACAGTCGATCCCAATCCGAGGCCGAGGGACTTCGCGAGATCTTTCACCCAACCCGCAAAACGTTGAGCCGACAAGTCGAACGCGCGCTCCCAGCGATATCCACCGATGTAGCGAAACGGGAGGTCCACCCCCATCACGAGGGCGAACAGGGCGACCAAAAACGTGACCGTCGCGGCCCACAACGGCACCGGCAACGAGAGGACGCGGTCCCGGAGAGCGCCCGCCCCGCCGAGGACGAGGACCAACGTGAGCGCCGCCGCGACCGCCATCCGGATGGCGGACAATCGGATGCGCAGCGACCGTAAGCGGCGAGCGGTCATCTGACGCTCGACGTTGAATCCCCAAGCGTCGACCGACACGCGCTCACTTCCAGAGTCGCGGGTAGGTCCCGGGGGCCATCAGCACGCGGGCCGTGTCGGCGGCGACGCCGGACTTCACGATGACGATCCGGTCCGAGGTCATGAGCGCCTTCGCAATCGCGACCGCCTCGCCCTTTCCGGTGTACACGCCGACGAGGTCGCCGACCCGAATATGGTCGGACAGCTTGGCGACGCCGGGGACCGCGAGGTTCGCTCCGTGGCAGAGCGCATCCACGGCGGTGTCCTTCACGATCATCCGTGGCAAGTGCCTCAGGAGATCCTCCACCGGGCGAAGGATCGCGCGGACCGGTTTGTCGTCGCCATCTTCCTTCCAATATGCAATGGCATCCCGGAATGCGTTGAGAGGATGAGCGTCCGCCTCGCCGAATGTCGCGGCACGGGTCCGTCGCAAGTCAACGAGGTTCGCCCCGACCCCGAGCGCGTCGCCGATGTCCGCGCAAAGCGTCCGAATGTACGTGCCCGATTCGCATCGCACCCGAAAGAGGACGTTCCGGGCGTCGACCTCGAGCGGTTCGAGCTCGTACACGTGCCGGGTCCGCTGCTCCCGTTTGACCGCGGAGCGGATCGGAGGGATTTGAAAGATCTCTCCGACGAACCGACCCATCATGGATCGAATGCGCCTTTCGTCGACGTCCTGATGGAGTTGCATCACGCCGACGTATTCCTTGTCCCCCTCGAGGACGGCCTCGACCGCCCGGGTCGCATCGGCGAGGGCGACTGGGAGGACGCCGGTCACCCGCGGATCGAGGGTGCCGGAGTGGCCCGCCTTCGGGACGCCGAACATGTCTCGCACCCAGGCGCTCACCTGGTGCGACGTGGGGCCTCCCGGCTTGTCGACGATCGCCACGCCGAGACGGATCCGTTCCGCGATCGACCGCTCCTCGGGCCTCGTCCCCCATTTCGAATCGGGCACCTCGTGGAGGACGACGAGGTCGCTCATCCCTCCACCCGCGCGGCGATCATCGTCACGATCTCGTCCGGGGTCCGATCCCGGGAATCGATAAGGAGGTCGAAGATCCGCGTGTCCCCGAGATCGATTCCGTAGATCGATTTATATCGAATCCCTTCCGACCGCTCGCGCGCCTCGATCTCGCGTTTCGCCTCCTCCACGGTCGTGCCCTCCCGGCCCGCGATCCGTTTCGCGCGCACCGCGAGCGGCGCGTCGATGAGCACCTTCAGGCACGGGATTTTCTCTTTCGCGAGCAGGTAAGCCTGGATGCGTCCGTCGACCACGACCTCCCGGCGCTTGGCCACGTGCGCCCGAATCTCCGAGAGGACGGCCTGGTCCAAGGCGCGATCGATGCTCGGATCGCGTTCCGCGGCGCGCCCGAACGCTTCGAGGTTCAACCCGCGCTCTTTCGCCATGGCCCGGAATCGCGTGCCCGCGCTCACGAGGACGGCGCCGCGAGCCGCGGCCCATCGTTCGGCGACCGTCGTCTTGCCGCTGCCGGGCGGGCCTCCGATCACGAGGATCATCGACGTCCCTCAGGCGGTCTCATCCGGTCCCGCGCGAAACGGGACGCCCATCGCCTGAAGCCGGCGTCGGAAACGGAAGTACTTGAGGACCCGGACGACGATCTGCCCGAACGGGAGCGCGAGCAGCGAATAGAGGAGGACCCACGACGGGAACACATAGACGGAGTTCACGAACACATGGGTCGACCAGGGGACCGCGATCCACTGGTTCCCGAGGCCCTGGAGGACGACATCCACGAAGAGGCGGAGCCACGTGAAGATCACGATGAACATGAACATCGTCCAGGCCATCGATTTCATCGGCGCGGTCTGGACCTCCATGGAGTCCTTCATGAAGCCCTGCTGCGCCTCCTTGAGCTGCGCGAGCCTCGTCTGCTGGCCTTTCCGCACCGCCTCCATCTGCTCTTTGCGCCAGGCGGACATGACCTTCTGGGTGCGGGCCATCTTCACCCAGTTCGTGTAGTGATCCCGGATGATCGAGCCGATCGTGGTCGTCAAGAGGCCGGCGAGCAGAATCGTGAGGACCGGGAGCGTCCCCCCGAAGCCGAACATGGGGAACAGGACGACATTCGCGAACGCCGCGAATCCCGTCCCCACCGCCGGATCGATGATCGCGTAGAGGGCCAGCAGGAACAGGAAGATCATGAGGAACCGGGTCAGGCTCGGACGGCTGAACGGCGCCGGAGGCCGGGCGGTCGGGGCCGTTTCCGCGTCTTCCTCGACGTCCGCGGAGCCGGAATCATCGGCCACGGATTCGCCAATGGACCTGCCGATATAAGGATTTGCAACTCGCATCAGGAGGGAATCAGCGGCTGTCCTGCGGCGTGGGCGTCGTCCCGAGCGCGGACTGAATCTTCGTCGCCAGATCCTCGTAGCGCTGGGTCAAGGCCTTCTCCTGCTTCTGCAGGGACTTCACCCGGATCGTGAGGGTCTCCTTGTGCTCTTCGAGCTCCTTTTTCAACGCCTCGCGATCGTCCTGCTTGACGAGCAGCATCCCGATGCTCTTGTAGACCGGGGTGTCGTCCGTGATCTTGACGAGCTCTTCCAGGGTCCCTTCGATCTCGCGCAGCTTCGCTTCGAGTTGCACCCGCTGGCTCCCGAGGACCTGGAGCTGATTCTGAAGCTGCTGGTACTGGGCGATCTGATTCTGGAGCTGCGGGGAGATCTCCTTCACGACGTCACCTCGCGTCGCACGCGGGCCGCGACGTCAGCCCACCGGAGGTACGAGTTCACGGCGGCACGCAATGCGCCCGTGTCGTCCGCGTCGATCGTCAGGGTGAGCCGATTCCGCTCTGAACGCATCGAGACGCGGGCTTTCGGGACGTCGCGTCCGGTCTCCGGCCGCAACGACTTGTAGACCACGCCGGCGTCGGGACCGGAGAGGACGATCGTCGCGCGCCGCATGATCATCGCGCCTTGACGACCTTCTTCACGTTCGGCCGCTCTTTGTAGAACATCTTCGAGCCGCACCGCTCGCACTGGATCCCGACCGTGTTGATGTTCGCCCGGATCGGCTCGAGGCACTTCGCGCACTTGTACATGTCAGGCCTCCTCCGCCTTGGTCTCCGGCTTCGCGCTCGCCTCGGTGACCTCCCGCTTGAACGACGTGGTGACGATCGGCCGGTAGGCGCCGCCTGCGAAGACGTAGCCGCATCGACGGCACGCCCAGACCCCGCTCGATCTCCGACGGACCGAGATCGCGGCGCATCGCGGACACGTGTGCCGCCCTTTCATGCCTTCCTCGATCTCTTGCACCCGGCGGCGAATGCGCACGCCGTAGCGGGGGCCGAAACGGGCGACGCTGCCTGCCTTTCTCGTGCGACGGGCCATGGAGGACCTCAGGAAGATTGAAGGAGCGGGCGGATGTCGCGGCCGACGCGCTGGGCCGTCTCGATGATCCGCTTCACTTCTTCGTAAGTAAAGCTTCCACTTAAGCCTTTTTGCATCGCGCGAATGTCGCCGTTTTCGTCCGTCGTCACGGTGAGCCGCGCATCGGCCATGCGCTCCTCGTCGAGGCTCGGATCGACGAGCAGGAGGTCCTTGATCTTCGCCGTCGTCACGCTGACGGGCCAGTGCTCGACCGGGAGCGGGAAGTCGTCGCCGAGACCTTGGGCCTTCGCCGGGGCGATTGTCGAGGCGAGGGCGGCGACTGCGCCGTACGAGCACGCGTCGAACAGATTCCCGTCGAAGTCGAGGACATGGATGTCGATGAACAGGATCCAGACCTTTTCCTTCGGGGTGATGCAGAGCCTCTCCATGTTCACCATCTTCGACTCCCGGACCCCTCGGTCGACGACGCGTGCCAGCTCGATCGCATCGGGCCGCGGTGGGCCGGCCTCGAACGTCGGACTCGCCATCGGGATCAACTCGACGCTCGTCGACAGCACGCCGGTGTTCGGGGTGTCGGGGTACGGCTCGCCGACGGACATCTTGATGCCGATGAGGACGTCCGTGTTCCCCAGCTTCACGCGGGCGCTCCCCTCGGCGGTCTTGACGAACGACCGGTTGACGCTGACCGGGCGGGGCTGATCGAGGCGGCGGCCATCGACCCGCTGACCGGTCGAAGCGAGGCGGTACACATGGGCCCGCATCAGCTCCGAGACGATCTCTTCGCTCATCAGATCCCCTCCGGGCCAAAGTCTTCCTCGGGTGGCAACGGAGGCTCGTCCGGCTCGACCGGCGCCGCCGCGGGGGGCGGCTCTTTCAGGATATCTTCGAGGGTGACCGAGTACCGGCGTCGCAGCGCATCGCGCTGCTGTTCGTAGATCCGTTTCGCGGCATCGATCGACAAGCCCATCGCCTTCTGAAACTCGTCGTACGTGAGGTGGCCGTCCATCTGCAGCAGGACGACATCGCCGGTCCGCGGGACGATCGCCATCGGGCAGTCCGCGTCCCCGAAGTTGTCCTCGTCCTTGTTGAGGTCGAGGCACACGACGCCGTCGATCTTGCCCGAGGCACACGAGGTGACGAGGTCTCGCATCGGGACGCCCGCATCGGCGAGGGCCACGCTGGCCGCCGTGAGTCCGGCGCATCGGGTGCCCGCATCCGCTTGGAGGACCTCGATGAAGATGTCGACCGATGTGCGCGGGAACTGCTCCACGAAGACGACCGAGGCGAACGCCTCGGAAATCACCTTCGAGATCTCGACGGAGCGCCGATCAGGGCCGGGCCGCTTCCGGTCCGACACGCTGAACGGAGCCATGTTGTATCGGCATTGCACGAGGGCCCGCGCGGGATCCTGGAGGTGCCTCGGATGCGCCTCGCGCGGACCGTAGACGGCCGCGAGGACCTTGTTCCCGCCCCATTCGATGTATGCGGATCCGTCCGCCCGCCGGAGGACTCCCGCTTCGATCCGGATCGGTCGCAACTCGTCAAAGGTCCGGCCATCCAGGCGGCGTCCGTCGGAATTGATCAGTTTCATCTCTTTCTCGATGTGCTCGATGTCTCCCATGGAAAACCTTCCTCAGGAGGGCCTCGGCCCTCGTCCTGGCGGTCGCTCCCGCTCGATCAGTTCGCGCACGGCTTCCGTGAGGCCGACCGCTTCGGCGCGCTCCTCGATCAGGCGGATGGCCATCTCAGCCACCGCGGCGCTGCGATCATCCCCATCCAGCCAGATCCGACCATTCTGCCCGACGTAAATCCGGCAGCCGGTCAGGTCCATGATCAGGGACACCATGCTCCCTTGCTTGCCGATCACCCGCGGCACCTTCGTCGGCGAGATCTCGATCACCATGCCGCCGTTCAGGCGGCGCGCCTCGCGTTCCTGCATCGTCAATTGGACACGCTTGATCTCGTCGACGCTCAGGACGTGACACATAATCACATCGCCGACCTTCAGGTATCGCGCGGTGTCGCCGAACTCGACGCGCCACGGAGATTCCGTCGCGTGGAGGGGTGCCGGATAGGGCGAATTGATGTCGACGAGCCAATGGGAGGGGCCTTGGTCGACCACCTCGCCGATGACAGCGTCGCCCCGTTGCGGGATGTACCGCCCGTTCAGCGGGATCACGCTGACGAGACCCTCATGCTCGTTCCGAATGCCCAATTGCGCCGCGAAAACCTGTCCGCCTTCGCTGTATGTGCCCGGCCCGGGTTTCAGCCCGGGGCCGCCGACGGCTTCGCCCGGAATGACAATCGGGCGGAGCGCCCCACTGCTCTGCATAGGTGTTTCTCTCTCACGCAACGCGTCGAAACCGAGGCGGCTACTTGAGGCTTCCGGTCTTTGCGGGCCCTCAGATCCTCTGGTCCGCTTTCAGAATCCGGGTCTCCACGTTTCCCTTCGTCTTCGCGTTCAGACGCTCGAGGAACTCGGTCTGCAACCCGGCGGGCATCTCGACGACGCCGATCCAGGCGCCGGTCGGAGACCACTCTTCCTTCAGGATGGTGCCGAACGACTTGAGGTCGCCGTACGCCTTCGCGCTGTCCTCGGCGCTCAGTTTGACCGCAATCCGGACCTTCTCGAATCGGATCGGGATGAGCGGCCGCAGGGCGTCGAGGACCTCCTTCACCTGCTCCTCGATGCTCTTGAACGGATCGACGTGCACCTTCGCCTCCTCCATCGCGTTCTCGATCCGCTGCGGAGGATGCGGCGCGCCGGTCTGCGGGTTGACCGCGTTCGCGGCGATGTACTGGACGATCTGCTTTCGCTTCGCTTCCAACATCTGCCGGCGTTGCTCCGTCGTCAGCTGGATCTCGCCGCGTTGGACGATCTGCTTCGCGACGGCCAGGGGCTCCGTCGTCCCGAAGAAGTCCATCATCTTCTCTTCGGACGCTTTCGAGCCTTTGTGGGCATCCTTGAAAATCTCGTCGATGGCCAGCTCTCGAAGGAGATCGACCTCTTTGCCGTCCCGGATCCGCTGGACCGCGTCCGGCTTCACGAGGACCTCGAACTTCTCGCCCGCCTTCTCGATGCGGGCAATTACGTATTCCTTGAAGATATCGTCGCGACGGTCCGATCGGAGCTCTTTAGGCATGACCTCGCTCGCCTACGACGCTGTCGGGATGCGAGTGAGATACTGGCCGACCTCGGACTCCGAGAGCCGACGGAACTTCTCGCCTTCGACGATCAGGCCGACCTCGATTGCGCGGGCATCGAGCTTCTCGCCTTCGGCGGCCTTCTGCAGGCCCTGAAGACCGAGGATCATCGCGTCGTCCTGGGCCATGTTATCCTTGTACTTTTCCTCGAGGAGTTCCATGACCGCCTGGCGGCCCTGTCCGATGCTGCCGGCCTTGTACGACACGAGCGCGCCGCTCGGGTCCGTCTCGAACAGATGGGTCCCAAGGTCGTCCACGCCCGCCACGAGGAGCGCCGTCCCGAACGGACGCACGCCGCCGTATTGGGTGTAGTTCTGCTTGTAGTCGCAAATCCGCTTCACGAGGAGGTCGACGCCGATTTTCTCACTGTACGTGACCTTGTTGATTTGCGCGACGAGCCGGGCATAGTCCACGAGGACCCGCGCATCGGCCACGAGGCCGGAGGTCGCTGCCCCCACGTGCTCGTCGATTTGAAAGATCTTCTCAATCGACGACGTTTCGACGAGCCGGGATCCGATCTTCTTATCGGCCATCAGGATGATGCCGTTCTTGAACTTCAGACCCACGGTGGTGTTCCCCCGCGTGACCGCCACGCGAGCGTATTCCACCTGGAACAGGCGGCCGTCGGGGCTGAAGACCGTAATCGCGCGGTCGTACGCCATCTGGCCCGGCTGCATATGATAAACCTCGGGCCGCTAATCAAGCGGTCACTTATAAGGGTTCTTTTCGGATTGTTGGCGCGCGCTGTCCGTTCGGCTCAGATACTTACGAGTCGCCGCGCGAATTGTCCCGGAGGTCCCAACCGTCGTCACGCGGACCGATTCTCCACCGAGGGTTCCGATGGCATTCAGCGCGTGGATCGCCGCGTCCTTTTCGAGATGGGTCGTTCGGACGAGGCCCGACGAACGTTCGAAGTCCACGAGCCACAGTCGAAGCGACATGGTCCGCAGCGCTTCGAGCACTTCCTCGCGTCGGAAGGCCCGAGGACCGTCGACTCGGAACGCGATATAGCGATACCGCGGGCGGCGGGTGCTCACGCTCGCGCGATGGAAGAGAAATGGAAAAAGGTTCGGGTAAAAAGAGGAGGAGGTCAGCGTACTTCGTCCACTTCGGCGGACGTCTTCACCGGACCCGTGTAGATTTCCTTGCCCAGGAGGGACTTCGACTTGACGCCGGTGATCACGAGCAGGACCCGGACCGTGTTCTGCAGGTCGTCCTCGACAGAACAGCCCCAGATGATCCGCGCCTGCGGGTTGATCTTCTGGCCCACGATCTCCGCGGCCTTCTCGGCCTCAGACACGGTCAGGTCAGGCCCGCCGACGACGCGGACGAGCGCTCCGCGCGCGTGGGTCAGGTCGACCTCGCCGAGCAGCGGGGATTCGAGCGCCTCGTTAATCGCGTAGTCGATCCGGTCCCGCTCTTCCTCGCTCTCGCCGATCCCGATCATCGCGACGCCGCCGCCCTTCATGATCGTCATGAGGTCGGCGTAGTCGAGGTTGACGAGTCCCGGCTTCGTGATGATCTCCGTCATGCCTTTGATGGACTGCATGAGGATTTCGTCCGCCACCTTGAACGCGGCGTTGATCGGCAAGCGGGGCACGAGCTCGAGGAGCTTGTCGTTGTAGATC
>DATGWB010000224.1:0-3813 GCA_035299725.1 Thermoplasmata archaeon | reverse complement strand
GAATCCACCGCGAACGTCGGCATCGGCGTCTCTCTGGATCGCCTCAAGAATCGCGTGGACATCAAAGGCTACCTGGACCGATGGATCGAACAAGATCCGAGGATGGCCCATGCGCAGCCGCTCGATATGGTCACGGGAGGCGTTTCGACCGCGCCGCCGATCAAGAAGTCCGTGGGCAACGGCATGGCCCTGGTCGGCGACGCCGCGCGGATGATCGACCCGATCACCGGCGGAGGGATTGGGAACGGCATGCTCGCCGGCATGATGCTCGGGAAGGTTCTCGCCAAGTGCAACCAGACCGGAGAGTTCGGCGAGGCCGCCCTGATGGAGTACGAAAAGGGGTGGCGGGCGAAGCTGGAGGAAAACCTCTACCGGAACTGGCTCGCGAAGAACAAGCTGGTCACCCTGTCGGACGGAGAGTTCGATGACATCATCCAGGTCCTTGCTTCCGTCGGCGTGACCAAATTGAGCGTCCGCGCTATCCTGAAGGTCCTCAAGGAGACACGACCCGAGCTCGTCGCGAAGTTCGCCGAGTTCATCTAGGACCAAACATCGCGCGGGAAAGTCGTAAATACGCCTGGCGACTCCGTTGCTCGGTCGCCTTGGAGGCGACGGTCATGCGAGAGGTCGGACACCTCCCCGTCGTTGACGATAGAGGCCGGCTGGTCGGATACCTGTTCCGCGGCGATCTCTTGCGTGCCTGGCGGACGCGTATCGAGGAGGAGCGGCAGCGGAAGATCGTTTTCCGTCTCCGCCGGCGCGGCCCGACCTCGAAGTGATCAGGTCCGCTGAAGTTGTTAAGTCATTTGGACTTCCAGGAAAGGCCGCGAGCCGCGACGACGAAGAACACGGCGGAGAATCCCAACGTGACGGCGAGGTCGACGAGGGCCGTCGAATCGGTCCCGAAGGTCATCGTCGCGCGGAGTCCTTCATTGATGTAGGTGAGCGGAAGGGCCCTCGCAGCGGTCTGAAGGAACGCTGGCATCGCGTCGACCGGGAAAAACGAGCCGGCCAGGAACATCATCGGAAATCCAATCGCGTTGGCGATCGCCGCGCCGGTCTCGGGATCGCGAACGAAAATCCCGAGCACCATCCCCAGCGAGGTGAACTCGAGTGTGCCCGCGACGATCAGGAGTAGCGCCACGGGTGTGATGACCGCTTGCAGGTTAAAGATGAAAATCCCCGTGATCATCATCAAGGCCACGGAGGCGAAGAGAAGTAGGAGGTTGAACACCACCTTCGACGCGAGCCACTCCGGTTTGGACAACTTCGTCGTGGCGAGGAGTTTGAAGTAGCGCCGCGAGCGATACTCGGCGCAGATCGCTGTCATCCCAAACAATGGGGTGGACAGGATCGTGAACCCGATGATGCCCGGAAGGAAAAGATCGATATAGGTCAGATGACGGAGGCCCGGGATGGACGTCGGCACCACGTTGACGACGGGCGTCGCTTTCGCGATTTGGAGGTTGAACGCAGTCGCGACCGCGTTCACGGCGGACACCGCGATGCCGTAGGAGGATTGGGTCTGGTCTCCCGCCAACGTGAGGTTCACACTGGTTTTGGTTCCATTCCGAGCTTTTGCCAGCGCATCCTGAAATCCGAGCGGAATCTGGAGCGCGACGTTAATCGAATGAGCCCGGACGTACTTTGAAAAGTTTTCCGCGGCGGGAATGACCCGGGTCGTCGTGACGTTCGCACTGTTCAGCGCATCGATGAACGCGTGGGACGCTGCGGTGTTGTCTTGGTCCTGCACATAGAGTATCACCGGAGACGAGCCAGATGAACCGAAAATTGCACCGAACAGGAGGATCAAGAGGATCGGAAAGACCAGAGCAAAGAACGTCCCGACCCGCGAACGCAGGTATTGAGTGCCGAAAGCCTTGATGTCCGCGAGGATGCGGTTCATGACGCGAGCACCCCCTCCTGCATCCGGGCTCCGACGACTTTGAGGAACACATCCTCCAAGGTCGCCCGTTTCGTGTAGATTTCGGTCAAAGCCATGTCGATCGAGGCGAGCCTCTCTAGCATCCTCCGCATGTCGTTCGCCTGCGGCACTTGGACGAGGACGTCCGGGTCTTTGAACTCAGCCTGGATGCCGCGTGCGACCACGGCGTCGTACCCGGCCCGACCGGCCCCGGCGAGGACAATCATCGCTCCCCCACCGAAACGACTGATCAGACTCGTCGGCGAACCCCGGGCGACGATCTTCCCGTGGTTCATGATCGCCACGTCATCGGCGAGCTGCTCGGCCTCATCGAGATAGTGGGTCGTCAGGAGAATCGTCGTCCCCTCTCGCTTCAGCTGGCGGATCAGGCCCCACAGCTCTCGGCGTGCCCCGGGATCGAGGCCGGTCGTCGGCTCATCGAGGAAGACGAGCTCGGGACGGCCAACGAGGGACATGGCAATTCCCAGTCGGCGTTTCTCTCCTCCGGAGAGGTTCACCGCCTGGGTGTCCGCCCGCTCGCTCAAGCCGACCGTGGCGATGAGTTTCGCAACCTCGTCGGAGGTCAGCGTGTGGTCGAAGAGATCCGCCCAATACGCCACGGCCTCGCGCGGCTTGAGCCGGTCGAAGGGCTCGAAATCCTGCGGTAGAACGCCGACTCGGTCGCGGATTTTCCGGTAGCCGGCTCGAACGTCGCTTCCGAGGACGAGCGCCTGACCGGAGGTCGGATCCCGGAGTCCCTCAAGAATCTCAATCGTCGTGGTCTTGCCCGCGCCGTTCGGGCCCAGCAACGAGAACATCTGGCCCCGCTCCACTTCGAAGTCAATCCCGTCGACAGCGTGGATGTCTGCGTAGTATTTCGTCAGCCCACGGACCTCGATGACGGGCGCTGCCATTGGACTCCCCCAAACTCAACCGCCCTGAGACGTTCCCCCGGAAAGTCTTTCCGACCCGCGAACATGATGTTCAGGCGCACAGACCTTTCACCCCTGATAACCTCGGCACCGTCATTAAATAACGCGGCCCGCGCTCGCTGCATCTGTGAAGGTCGCGGCCTGGCGGAAAGCGCGAGCCCTCCTCTGGGTCGGGATCACGCTCGTCATTCTGCTCATCATTTTCATCCTCGGCGGAGTCGTCGCGATCCCGTGGATTCCGTCCCCGAGCCTTGACCTCCGGTCCCTGACGCCGTGGATTTACATCATCCCGATCCTCGTCGCGACGAAAACCCTCCTCGAGGTGCTCCGTCCGGTGTTCCGGGCGGCGCTCCGGAGCCATGTGCGATACGAGGCGGACATCTTCGCACACTTCCAACTCGTGTCGTATGTCGTCTGGGGTACGGCGATCGCACTGGTCCTCTTCGTCCTCCTCGGAGGCGGCACGCAGGGATACAGTCTTCTCGGGACCGGATTGGTCACCGCCGCGCTCATCTACGTCATGCAGGAACCGCTCCTCAACATCGTCGGCTGGGTCGTGCTCGTGACGATGGGCCTCTACAAGCTCGGCGACCGGATCGAGATGAACCAATCGAAAGGGTATGTCGTCGAGATCACGCCGATGAACACGACGCTCCGAGAGTTTGGCGGCTTGCTGTACGGCGACACCTTCACCGGGCGCTACGTGACGATCCCGAACAGCCAGATCCTCAAGGGGAACGTGTTCAACTACACGAAAGATACGCCGTTCGTCTGGGACCAGCTCACCGTAAGCGTGACGTACGAGAGCGACCACAAGCTCGCCGAGAAGCTGATCCTGGAGGCCGCGGAAGACGTCGTCGGCCCGATGATGCGAGAGAACCGCAACCAACTTCGGGCCAAGTACGAGTTCGCCGACTTGGCCGACTACATGGCCGAGGAGCCTCGAGTGGGTTGGGG
>DATGWB010000223.1:0-3522 GCA_035299725.1 Thermoplasmata archaeon | reverse complement strand
GGCGGCGTCGGGCAGCGTCTCCGCTCCGCATTCGCTGCAGTAGGCGGCTTTGCCGGGAGTGAGGGCGCGCTGGGCCATCGGTGCCTGCTCGAGGATCGCGGGGACCTCGGGGTGCCTATTCGTACGCGTTGTACGAGAGGATCTCCGAGAGGTGCTTCCTGCCCGCCGGGGGCTCGAAGGCCTCCGGGATGCCCAGGGGCGTCAACCCCACGACCCGGGCGTCGGCCGGGATGCTCAGGAGGGATCTCACCTTCTCCTCGTTGAAGGCGAAGACCCAGGAGGTCCCTAACCCCTCACTCGTGGCCGCTACGGTGACGTTTGCAAGGGCCATGCCCAGATCGACCGGATACGAATTCATGTATCCGCCGATCATCGCGACCGCCTCGTCGAGCCGCGCACAGGCGACGACCACCAGCGGTGCGTCGGCCATATGCTTCGAGTTCGTGCAGGCGCCCGCGAGCTTCCGCTTCGCGTCCTCGTCCGAGACGACGATGAACTTCCACGGCTGGATGTTGTCCGCGGACACCGCGAACCGCGCGGCGTTCACGACCGCCTGGACTTTCTGCTCGGGGACCGGATCGGGCTTGTACTTGCTCACGCTCTTCACCGACTTGATGGCCTCAAGGACCTCCATTTAGTCCCGAGGCGTCCGATTTGGCGTGGTGATAATAAGCGTTACGGCCACGAAATCAGGGGCACAACCGTCTCTCGCGGTCAGATCCTTCCCGCCACAGGTCCTGCGCGGCTCTGCGGCACGGCTAGGGTTTTCGATGACCCAGTGGCCAGCCGAGGTAGGGGGCAAAGATGACATACAGCCCGGCCACCAAGAGGACCAGCCCGGCCACCGTAATTCCGCGCCCCAAGAGATCGTACCCGTATTCGGCACACCCGTTCTCCCCCGGCCCCGCTCGCGTACAGGTCGAGGAGACAAATGTTCCGGCAATCAGGCTGGCGGCACCAACGACGGCAGACACAATGGGGATCCAGAACTTCAGGTCCACTTGGCCCATAGCATGCTTCTTTTCGCGGTTCGCCCAGTGGGGGCTGTTCGCCAAGATTGCACCGGGGGAGGAGTGGTGCGACACGATTGGAACGTTTCGGTCCGACTCGCGCGCGCCAGGTTATAGTTCCGCGTAGAACCGCGCGAGATCGTTCGCCGTGAGGGAACGTTTAAGTCGGCCCCGGGTCTTTCGCGGCCCCGCGGGCCCGTAGCTTAGCCCGGTTGGAGCGCCCGGCTGATAACCGGGAGGTCGCCAGTCCAAATCTGGCCGGGCCCACTCTCCATAGGCGAGTCCGGTCACGAAGGACAGGGCGGAGGCCACGAGGAGGAGGACGTTGAACAGGTTCCGAAGTTGGATCGAAATCTTGTCCACGACGCCGGGCTTCCGGGCGGACGGCAGCTCGTTCGGGCCGAACTCATGAAGTCGGGATTCGGCATCCGAGGCGGAGAGACCTTCCGGTGCCGTGCGGAGATCGCGGTAGAGTTGTGAGAGGTCGACGCGGCTCGAAGCGAGCAGGTCCGGCGCGCTCTTGGAAGAGGTCGGCGTCGTCTTTGCTCCTTCGTCCGCGGTTCACATCGGGGCCGTGTGTCCGGTCGAATTCCGAGGTGCGATTCACTGATCCACAGCCGCGAAGTGCCCGAGCGACTCGCCCGGTTCGAAATAAAGGTCCCTTGAGAAACCCCACGAAGGCTTAAGCCGCGGATGCGCAACGCACGGTCCGGTGTCGCTCCCATCCAACGTCTCCCATCGGTGGTTTCTCATCGCCGTCTTCGCGGCGATCGGGATGGTGATCGCGACCTCGTTCGTCCTTTTCTCCCTTCAACCGCCTCGAGCTCCGCCGACGGGGAATCTCATTTTCACTCCGGCATCGATCATCAATGGCAACGCTTCCTTCGTCGTCCAGAATGTGTCGCGCGGTCCGTACGTCTACTCAGGGTTCACGTTTCGACTTGTCGTGAACAATTTCGCAGTCGGGCCTGTCGCACTTGGGCCGAACGGCTCCTCCACGTCCGTCCAGGTGGGGGCTGCGACCGATCGGATTTCGTGGATCGATGCGGATGGCGACGGCGCCGTGAGCGTGGGCGACTCGTTCCTCGTCACCGGCGACCGGGCGCCCCTGTCCTCGTTGAGCGACTACGAGTTCGACCTGCAATGGGGAAGTGTGTGGGCGGCCCGCGTGTTCTGGTCGACCTACTGAGCGAGCCGCCTTTGTTGTGGTCGCTTTCGTCTATAGAGGCGGGTTTCGGCTTTGCGTGATGTCCCGCATCATCTGGTCGAACTGATCCTTCGTGATCTCGCCGCCCGCATACCGCCGGCGGAGGATCTCGGCCGCGCCGTCATGGTACCCGTACCCGTACCGTCCGTACATCGGGTAGCCTCGCCAGCCCCATCCGCCCCAGCCCCAGAGAAAGCCGCGGAACAGGAAGAACAGGAAGAAGACGAAGATGAAGAACCCGAACGGGAAGAAGAAGAACGGGAAGTACCCGGATCCCCCGCTGGGCCCGACGATCGCCCGGACGACGACTCCGATTACAATTGCGACGCCGATCAGGAGAAGGAGCCCTGCGATCCCCCAACCGATGAGCCTTCGATGCCGATTCCAGTCATGATCCGCTTGCATGCTTGCCATGGTGGATGCCACCGCAAGTTGTATTGTGTGGGCGGTATTTACGCATATCGGATTTCCGATACCGAAAAACCGATTCGGATGGTAAAGGGTAAATATCGGTTATCCGATACGATTGTCGAAGCCCATGTTCCCCCCGTTTCGTTGGATGATGCATCGGCGGAGAGGCCTGCGCCCGTGGATCATTTCGATCCTCGCGAACGCACCAAAGAACGGCGCCGAGATCATGGACGAGATCGAGACGATGACGCAAGGATGGTGGAGGCCGTCCCCGGGCTCGGTGTATCCGCTGCTGGACCAACTGACGCAGGAGGACCTCCTGAAGAAGCGGGATGACGGCCGCTACGAACTCACCGCGAAGGCGAAGGAAGAGGTCGAGTGGCCGTTCGGGATGCCTGGCCGGAAACCGCAGACGGTCGAGGACATCCTGAACGAGATGCTCGGGTACGCCTCCTACCTGGAGGACCTAAGCCGAACCGATCGGTCGAAGGTCGCACCTTTCCGGGACAAGATCAAGAGCGTCGCGGAACGGCTCTCCGCGCTCGTGTCGTCTGGCAAACCATAGATTCGGATCGAGCCCCGCGTGAATTGCATCGCCGAGTCGATGCAGCCCATCGACTTTACTCAATTGAGTAAAAACGCTCCATCCCGGGAGGCCACATCCTCTGGTTGAGCCTCGTTGGCCGTGCTCCGAAATTGTACCTTCGATGCCCGTACCATAAGGGCCTTACGCGGCGAACTCCCCACACAGCTTGGAGGTGTCGCATGATATCCCTCGGGATTGCAGCCGCCATCGGAGCCGCGATCGGGGCCGTCGCACTCGGGGCCGCATCTGCCGTCACTCACGGCGATGTCCCCGGTCTGGCGATTGCGCTCCAGCACATCCCACCGACG
>DATGWB010000222.1:0-2882 GCA_035299725.1 Thermoplasmata archaeon | reverse complement strand
ATCGAGACCCTCGACGGCTACTTCGACCGCTTCCTCGAGGCCGGCATGGTCCTCGACATCTACAATCACACGGCCCGCTTCGACTACAAGGAATGGCTGCGGCGGCGGGAGGCCGGCGACATCCTCGAGGGCCGCTTCCTGAACGGACGCGTGCGGTACATCCGCGCGAAGGACGTGCCGCTCTTCCTCTCCGCCTTCCCGCGGAGCCCCCTCAGCGACTTCGAGAAGAAAGTCCTCGACGTGATTCGGGAAGGGGACGGGGTGGACCTCTGGGCGATCAACGCGAAGGTCCGAGCGGAACGGGAGCAGGTCAAGGAGGCCCTGGACAAGCTCGACTACGACGTCTACGTGATCCGCCGCTTCCAAGGAGACGGATGGACCGCCCGCAACCTGTACGTCGCGT
Organism: Thermoplasmata archaeon; assembly: GCA_035299725.1. Taxonomy (GTDB): domain Archaea; phylum Thermoplasmatota; class Thermoplasmata; order RBG-16-68-12; family RBG-16-68-12; genus RBG-16-68-12. The sequence continues at coordinate 2,479 of DATGWB010000222.1, read as the reverse complement.
TCGATCCGCCCCATTCGAAGGTGGCGGACGCATTCGAGACGATCGTGCGGCGATTCCTCGCGGCGTACGGCCCCGTGCCGTTCTCGGGCATTCGAGAATGGGCGAGGTTCGAGTGGGACGAACTCGAGCGGCTCCTGGACCGTCTGGAACAGGATGGCGTCGTCACGCGCATCCTCGTGACGGGGAAGGCAGAGTCGGAGATGTACGTCCTCGCCGAGGATCTCCCAGCGCTCCGGAAAACCGCCGGGAAGCCGGCCACGGATCCGATGCGGGTCCTGTCCCTCCTCGATCCGTGGACGCAAGCGCTGTGGGCCCAGGTCGCCAGTCGCTACGGGGAAGGCTGGTTCTTCCCCCTGGTCAAGGACGGCGACCTCGTCGGGATGGCGGAGATCTGGGAGATGAGCGGATGCATCGAGGTCCGGGAGATGGACCTCGCCTCGCCGGATCAGTTGGACGAGGCGATCGCTGCGCTCACCCACATGATGGGGTTCTACGCGATGCGCGGTGTCGACGTGCTGCGCGTCACCCGATTCCAGGCGAAGAACGTCCCGGAGGCGGAGGACCTCTCGCATTGGACCCGAGCGGGCTTCATTCGGTTCTCCGATTTCCTCGCTCACGGTCCGATTGTCCCGCGGGACTTCGACCCGACCGACCTCCTCGCGCTCGCGCTGACGAAACAGGGAATCGCCCCCGAGTCTCGCTTCGCCGATCCGATCGCCGCGGCCAAGGCCCTCGGAGGGCTGCGGTCCGATTTCGCCGCGCGGCTGCGGGTGAAGGAGTTCCGACCGCTCGAACGGCTTCATCGGAGCGGGCTGCTCGCCAAAGGCTTGGCGATCCCGGAGTACTGGACGTACTGCACGGAAGCGGATCTGAGCCTGTACAAGGCGGCCAAGGCGACTCGCCTCACGAAGGAGATGAAGGCCACCCTCCGGATCATCCAGGAAGAGGGACCGATCTCCCGCCAGCGGCTCCTCATCCTCTCGGACCTGAGCCGCCCGGCGACCACAGCGGCACTTCGCAAGCTGTACGAAGGCCTCCATGTGATCCGGGATTCGGACAACCGGTACCGCTTGGTCTCCGACGTGAAAATCAGCCGCGATGACGCCCGGCGGGAAGTCCTCCGACGGATCATCCGAACCCTCGGCGTGACATCAGCGGAGGCGCTCGCGGCCTACACGCGGTTCGAGTACAACATGGGGGAGACCCGCTTGCGGTTGCGGGAGTTCGTGGCGGAGGGATGGCTCGTCAAAGGGTTCCTCGCCCGAGGCGAGCGAACCGTGATGTGGGCCGTGAAGGACGGTCTCGAACAGATCGGGCATGCGGATTTCAACCGGAAGTTTGTCCTGACGCCGCTCGACAACCTGTTCCTCTACTTGCGCGAGGCGATCGTCGACAAGTTCCACATGGGGTCCTGCTACACCGTGTTCGACGGGGCCGAGATGGTCGCGGCGTTCAAGGCTCGCCGCCGGAAGTGGGAGCTCCTCGTCACCGAGTTCCAGGGGGAACCCGCCGCCCGGCGGATCGTCGAGGCATGGGAGGCGGAGAACGAGCTCGCGGTCGAGGAGCAAGTCGACCGGATCTCGGACCACGAGGTCATGGAGTGGTACGCGAAAATGTATGGGCGAGGGGCCGCGGAGCGGTGACCCTCTCGGTCTCGCGACGCTCAACTTCATACCGCGAACTTCGGATTCGGTCCCGATTCCGATGACCGTCCTCGGTATTGACACAATTGCGATTGTCGTCTCTGATCCGCGAAAGGCGATTGCTTGGTATCGGGATGTCCTGGGCCTGGACGTCGCCTACATTGGCCCGAGCGAGCCGAACCCGGACCCGACGGTCGAGGGGACGGCCGAGGACCCGGGTCACTGGGTGGAGCTGGGACCGGGTCGCCCTCGCACCCGCGTCCACCTGTGTTTCATGGGCGGTGAAACCGAGCCCGGGCCCGCGGGCATCACGTTCATCACGGATGACATCCAGGCGGAGTACGAACGGATGCGACGCGCCGGCGTCGAATTCCCGCTTCCGCCGGAGAAAATGGAATGGGGCGAGTGGCTCGGTCAGTTCGCGGATCCGGACGGGAACGTGTTCGACCTGAAGCAGCCGATCTCCGCCGCCGAATGGAGGACCCCGTCTGCTCCCGCGAGGCCCCGCGGGCGTCGTCGGGTCAGATAGGCTCGGCCCGCCGACCCGGTTCCAGGTCCAATGCGCGGTCGGCGCAGGAGGCGGCCTCGTCGAACCGCCCGAGCTTCGCGAGGACGAAGCCTTTGTTCACCCATGCGCCCCGGTACCGCGCATCGATCTCGAGGGCGCGCTCGTAGCATCCGAGGGCCTCGTCGAACTTCCCGAGACGGGCGAGCGCGTTTCCCTTGTTGTTCCACGCGACCTCGTAGGCCGGGTTGACCTTGATCGCCGCGTTGAAGCAGCGCAGTGCGTCGATGAGACGACCGAGCTTCGTGAACGCGTTCCCCTTGTTCAACCA
>DATGWB010000221.1:0-5048 GCA_035299725.1 Thermoplasmata archaeon | reverse complement strand
ATAAAATAGCATGCTCCCGGCGGGATTCGAACCCGCGTCTGAGGCTCGAAAGGCCCCGATCCTTGACCGGACTAGACTACGGGAGCGGAAGGCCGGGTTAGTCCCGAATCCCATAAATGCTTTTGGAAACGGGACTCCCTGGAGAAGCGAAACCGGAAACCTTTTGGACGCAACCAGCTTCGACGGCGGGAATGGGCCGCGGGAAGCCGACGATCACGGAATTGTCGTTTTTCCTGTGCGGGTTCCTCGTCATCATCGTCGGCTGGTTGGCAGACCTCCTCGGCGTCTTCGAGCTCAACACGGTCACGGGGGGACACAGCACGGGAACCCTTCAGCTCCGTATCTTCCTCACGATGTTCGGTGTCGCCTTTGCAACGATCGGCGTGGCATACGATAATTTCCCGGAGATCCTGAGTGACGGCGAGATGGCGAAGCGATACCTGGTCTCGTTCCTCTTCCTCGCGGACGGGTCTCTCCACTTGTACGCCCTCAACGACCACCTGGGAGAGGCGTTCCCCGCAGCGTTCTTCGGCGTGTTCTCGGGCCTCCAGCTCGCAGCCGCCTTCCTCATCCCGTACACCCGGAGGGATCTCAATCTGGCGTGGCTCGGAATCACGGCGTTCCTGATTGCGGCATATATCGTTACGCGAACCGTTTCCGTGTGGCCGATCGGAACGGTCGAGGAGCTCGACGCGCTCGGTGTCATTTCGAAAGTCGTCGAAGGGTTGACCGTGCTCATGCTCCTCTCCCTGATACAATCGGAGCGCGTCGCGCGACGAAAGACCGCGAAGGTCCTGGCCCTGCCGACCCGTTGATCCGTCAGACCTCGCCTGCGACTTCCTTCGCGAGGACGGTGTATTCCTGCTCCTTCATCGCCGCGGGATTCGCGGAGATCAGCAGATACGAGTCATTAATCACGATTTTCTCATTGACTTTCTGGAGGAATCGCATCACGGACGGGAAGCCGTTCTGGGAGATCAGATACTCGAGCCCCTCGAGCAGGACCGCGGCGTTCCCGCCGTCCGAGGCGAACTCGGAGATGGCCGACGCGATGTCCACGAGGGCCGTGGGCTCCGCGATCGCCATATCCTTTCCTTTCTGACCGGGGGACTTCGAGAGCCAGATGAAACCCGCGGTCTCGAGGCCGTAGCGCGTCCTCGCGTCGTCCGGATGGATCCGGGTGATGCACAGGCCCCGCGCCTCGGCCCGCAATAGCTCCACAAACAGCTCGAAGACGCGCTCCGCCTTCGGCTCCCGCACGAGGTACGCGCCTCGACGGCGGAGGTCTTTCCTGGCGGTCATTTCGCCTCCGCCGACGACCGGGATGCCCTCTTCGTCGATAAGACGAGCCTCCATCGCCTCCACGTCCCGGTACAGGACCGCCATCTTGGATTTCGCGAAGACCATGAGCTCGGTCGACGAGTATCCGCGGGTCATCAGGCCGGCAATCTCACGCCACGCGGACTTCAGGCCGTCTTCGAAGCCTTTCAGAAAGGCCTTGCGCTTCTCGTCGTCGCCCATCCCTAGGGTAGGATAAGGGCCCGTCGGACGTATAGAGATTTCGCGGTCTTAGCCGATATATCCGAGGTCCTCGCGCTTGTCCGGCGTCTCCGGCGCGGCCTCGATGTCCTTCAGCTTCGACGTGATCTGGTCGATCTGTTTCGCCTTCGTCTCCAGTTCGTTGAAGGAAATCTCGATCCCAAGGTACTTCGTCAGGACTTCGAGGACCGCCTGCGCGGACTTCGGGTCGACGAAATATCCGGACGTCTCGCCCATGAGGCACACCGCATTCATGTCGTACAACCGGCCGAGGCCCAGGAGCAGGCCGCTCGCGCCGACGATCCCGGCCCCGGGTTCGCCCCGCGAGAACACGACGCCGTACTTCTCCATCTCCTTCACGAGCTCGAGGCCCGTCGCAGCGCCGAGGACCCGCGGCTTCGTCACCATGCGGCCCATCCCGTACCCGCCGAGTGTGAAGACGCGGCGCACGCCGAGCTGCTTCAACTCCTTGAGGATGAAGTCGCTGAGCTCATACTGGCCCTCCGGCGTGAGGCCCTGATAGTCCCCCGTGAGGAGGATCATGTCCGTCCCGTTGTTCCGCTTGACGTAGTGCATCTCGTTGTTCACGAGCTTCACCTGACCGTCGTCCTGGACGAGGACCTGCGGCGGGAAGTATTTCGAGAAGATCTCCGCGAACTTGACGCCCTTCAGCTCGTCCTTCAGGTGCTCGGCCGCGAGCTTGCCGACGTTCCCGATGCCTGGGAGGCCCTCGATGAAGATCGGGTCGTTCAGCTTCGGATGGTCGAGGTACCGGATCACGATGTTGTCCATGGGCTCTCATCTCTCCAATTCATGGGCCCGCTTAAGTTTGCGCCTGTACGCGCCGTAGCGGTCCTCCGGGGAGTACCGCGGGGGCATCGGGTTGCCAGCGGCATGGCCGCACGCCGGGCAGACGTCCCGCAGCGTGTAGCGACCGCACGCCCCGCATTTCTTCAGGACCGATCGCATCCTTCAATCCTTCCGATGAAATTTCGCCTCGCCGCCTTTCGCGGTCAGCGCCTTGATGACCCGATTCGCCGCCTTCTCAATCTCCTCTTCCGCGGTCTTGTAGTCCGGCGCGCGCACGACGATCCGGTAGCGGGGCGCGCCGATGTACTGGACCTTCACGCTCAGCCCGTCGTTCTCCTGGACCGCCTTCGTGAGTGCCTCGCGGATGTGCACGGCGCCGTCGGGACAGAAGTCCATCGCCTCGACGTATCCGTCGATCGACACGTGCGGCGGGACAATGTTCTCCCGGGCCACCTCGACGAACGTCTTCACCCACCCGCCTTTGAAGCCCTCGTCCTCGAGGGCGCGCTCGTCCATCACGCTCTCCTCGAACGCGCGGTAGAGCGATCCGAACGAATCGAGCAGGCCGTAGCCGAACTCTTCCCAGCACGCCTCGACGGCCTTGCCGAGGCGCGTCGCGACGATCCCCAGGAGGTTCTCGGCCTTCTGTTCGTTCTTCCATTCCTGGATCTTCTCGCGGCGCTGGTGTTCGTTGACCGCCTTCAGCGAGAGGTCGATGTGTCCTTTGTCCTGGTCGACCTTGAGGACCTTGCAGACGACCTTCTGCCCTTCGCGGACGTAGTCGCGGATGTACTTGATCCAGCCCGAGCTGACCTCGGCGATGTGGATGAAGCCCTCCTTGTTCTCGTACTCGTCCAGGGTCGTGAAGGCCCCGAAGTTCTTCACGTTCGCCACGGTGCACACGACGAGTTCGCCCTCGTCGGGCCACTCGTACGCCTGGCGGGCCGTCTTCGCCTCGGCCATTACTCGAGGACCCCCAGGATCTCGCCTCGGACCACGGCCTTGCCGCCCGTCGGCTTCGCGACCGTCGCGCCGCAGACCTGGCACAGCACCGTGCTCGCGGCGCGGTCGAAGACGATCTGCTCGTTGCCGCAGTCCTCGCACTTGACCCGGAGGAACCGGCTCGTGGGTTTCGGGATCACTTGTGCACCTCCACGAGCTCGAACTTCTTCGCGCGGATGCCGGGTCGCTGGTGGGCCTTGTGGCATTCCCGGCAGCGGAAGCGGAGATGGATCTTTTTGGTCGGTTTCTCGCGACCCTCGGGCTTCGGGCGGGGGAAGCCGCCGTACCCGGCCGTCACGCGTCGGAACCGCCGCTGCCCGGCCCGGAGCTCGGACCGCGGGCGGTTCTTCACCCGCTCGACTTCGAGCTCCCGGTGCGCGTTGCAGAACGGACAGTAGCCGCGGATACGCTGGGGCATCTTCATGGAGGGGCGACCGAGCATCGATACAGAGGAGAACTGCTATTTGAGGGTTCCTGGGTCGCCGCGGACTTCTCGACAAGGGACGTTGGCGCGGGCCGAAAATCAGTCCGTTCGAGCCTGAAACGTGAGCACTCATGCGGTCGGCGTCGACGCGCCGCCGGTTGAATCGCAACAAATATATATTGCTAAATTAATAAATGGCGGGGAATTACACTGAGCCGGGAGGTCCGCCTGAGTCGGAGGGATGAAACCCTGGTGGACTTGCTGATCGAGACCGGCTTGTCGCGGAACATCGCGAAGACCCTCGTATTCCTTTCGAAGCGCGACGAGACGACCTCGGTCGAGATCGAGAAGGCCACGGGCCTGCGGCAACCGGAGGTCAGCATCGCGATGCAGGAACTCCGCCGCCGGAAATGGGTAGACAAGAGGGACATCAAGAAGGAAGGCAAAGGTCGGCCCGTCCACTCCTATCGGCTGAGCCTGCCATGGGCCGACATCCTCGCGCACATCGACCGGGAAGAGCAGGCGAAGATCGACCGGATCGAAGCGAACCGCAAGAAGCTCAAGACGTTCGTGTAGGCTCGAGCGTGCGGACGCCCATCTGGGACGCCACCAGGACGGCGTGGGCCATTTTCAGGAACAGGCCGTGGCCGACGACGCCGGGGATGCCCGAGATCCGAGCGGCGAGCTTCGCCGGTCCGCGGATCGGCCCGAAGTGCGCATCGAGGATGTGGTTCCCGTTGTCCGTCCGGAAGGCCTCGCTGCCCTCCTTGCGCAACTCGACCTTCGCGCCGAGGCCCTCAAGCGCTGCGGACGCGTTCTTCCAGCCAAACGGATGGACCTCCACGGGCAACGGCGTCTTCGTGCCGAGGCGGCGCACGAGTTTCGAGTCGTCGACGATTACGACGAACTTCTTCGACGCCGCGGCGACGATCTTCTCCCGGAACAGGGCGCCGCCCATCCCCTTGATCAGGTCGAGCTTCGGATCGACCTCGTCCGCGCCGTCGACGGTCAGGTCGAGCCAGAAGCTCTCCTCCAGCGAGGTCAACGGGATCCCCAGCCGCTTCGCTTCCTCTGCGGTGGCGAGCGACGTGGGCACACCTTTCAGGTCCATTCCGCTCGCAACGAGGCGGCCGACGCCCGCGAGGAAGTGTCGCGCCGTCGACCCGGTGCCGAGGCCGAGGACCATGCCCGGCTTCACGTACGCGAGGGCGGCCTCCGCCGCGTCCCGCTTCAGCTCGTCCCGAGAGGCCATCTCAGGCCCTCCGGCGCAGTT
>DATGWB010000220.1:0-17931 GCA_035299725.1 Thermoplasmata archaeon | reverse complement strand
CTTTGACATCAATGCGGGTCACGCGGCCTTGCTCGCCGCAGGATTCCATGACTGCAATGGCGATGGGTTCCTCGAGGCACCGGACTGCTCCCCCGTGAAGGCGACGATCCTGACGCCTCCGAAGGATTACGATCCGATCCGAGCAGACGCCGGCATCATGATTTCCAAGAACCTGAAGACGATGGGCCTGGACATCGATGCGGCCCCGACGAGCTTCGACACAATTGTGGCGAAGGCGTTCTCGGCACCGGTCTCGTTCGACGTCTACGTCCTGGGCTTTTCACTGGGCGACTTCCCGGAGACCTACATCTGCGACTTCTTCTGCACGAGCCGGGACGTGAACCTCGGGACGGGCGGATCCAACTCCGCAGGCTACAGCAACTCGCAGGTCGACAGCCTGATCAACAGCGCGTTGACCGACACGGACACCGCGAGCCGCGTCCAGAAGATCAAGGACGTGGAAGGGATCTTGACGGACCAACTGCCGTGGAACGTCCTGTACTACCGCAAGAACCTGAACGCGTACCGGAACGACGCATGGACCGGCTGGGCGAACTACCCGAACGGCGGCGGCATCTACAACCCGTGGTCGATTCCTCACATCGTCCCCGCGGGCACCGTGACGCCCCCGACGGGTGGCTCGTTGACGGTCGCGCTCTCGATGCCTGACCAAGTGTACGCGCGTCAGGTCGCGCCCTTCGACATCCTTGTGTCGCAGGGGACCGCCCCGGCGAGCGGCGCAGCGGTCACATTGACCTTTAGGTACGGTTCCCAGACCGTCCCGATGAGTGGCACCACGGACGCGGGCGGACGGGTCCACTTCACCTGGACCGTGCCGGTCATCCAAGGCAACGTGATCGTTTCCGTCGTGGCGACGAAAGGAAGCCTCACGGGTACGAACGGCAAGGTGATGGAAGTCACCGTCGCTCCACCCGCGCCGATCTCGACGCTCAGGCTGAGCACACCGACGCCGGTCATCGCGCCGACGGGCACGGCCACTATCACCGCGACCCTGACGGACGCGACGGGTGCAGCGGTCGCCGGTCACACGGTCAACATTGACACGACCCTGGTGTTCGGGACCATTGTGCCGAGTTCGGGCCTGACCGATGCGACCGGAAAGGTGGTGTTCACCTACACGCCTCCCGCGATCACGAAATACCCCAACCAACACCTCACGGAAGTGATCAAGGCGAACACGACCGTGGCAAACACGATCGCCGCGGACACCCAGAAGGCGTCGTTGATCCTGTTTGTCCAGAACGACGCGACGCCCAACTGGTTGATCGTCAGCGCCGCCTCGACATCCGCGAACAAGCTCGTCGTGAATCCGCTCCTGAGCAAGGCGAACTTCACGGTGACCGTGACGGACTGGGCCGGGGCCCCGGTCGCGGGCATCGATGTTGACCCGCAGGTCTCGGACACCGCGAACGTGACCGTCGCTGCGACCACTCCGGGTGTGTCGAACAAGACCGACGCGAACGGGCACGCGCTCTTCACCGCAACAGAGACGAGCTTCGCAAGAACCGGGGCGAACAACACGAACGTCGGACTGCGGTTCGTCGCTCGCAATCAGGTCTTCGCAACGTCGGACCAGATTGAGCTTCTGGTGTCGGCCGGCCCCGCGACTCCCGGCAATGCGGCATGGATTACGTTCGACGCGAGGGCCATGGCGTTCGATCCGACGGGAAAGCAGGACAACGTCACGGCGAACGTGATCGACCAGACGTACGCGGCAGCCACCGGTGTCCCGGTGTTTTTCCAGATTACGTATGGTGATCTGGGGTTGCCGGCCCAATTCGACTGGGCTTTCGACTACAGCACCGGTGCCTACCAAGGCTCAGGTCTTGATCTGAACTCCTTCGGCTTCGGTTCTGTCGGCGGCAACTTCCAGAACTCGGTGGGCCAGGGCGCCGGATTCGGCGCGGACAACTTCGCGAACGATTGGGAAGTCCTAGGCTGGGTCCCGAACTATGCGGTCGGGCAGTACCTCGATTCCTGCAACCCCGCCGGCGATCCCACGGTTCTCCCCGATGGGCACCACATCGCCTCTTGGCCGTCCGACTTCGGTGGCACATATACGATCAATGCGACCGGTTCGACCAGCGCGGGTGTGTACAAGGCCCGCTTCACCGCGATGCCCCACAAGATTGACTCGAGGGTCCAGGTGAAGGCCTTCATCGGCGGAGCGCCACGTGTTGTCGCGGACGCATGCAACTTCGTTGCGTCACTGGAGAACTACGCGTTCGCGATTGATTCGGGCGTCGTGATTCAGCGGGCCCCGGTCTTCGGACTCGCCTCGGTGAGCCTGTCTGCACCAATCTTCACGTCCCAAGCACTCAGCGTGACCATCCATGCTCTGTTCAAGGGGCTGAACGGCGCGACTGTTGCCAATCCGGAGGTCTTCCTCGTTCAAGGCCCAGGTCCGTGGTGCGGCAGGTGCACGTCGGCTCGCAACGTGAAGGGTACGTACGGCGGCACATTCACCGGGACCTCACAGGGCTACGTGAACTACACCCGGACCGAGACGCTTGTAAGCCTCTCCCAGTCGTTCCCGCTGAGCTTCATCCCGAACGACTTCCGGTTCGCATACGGCGGGACCGACCAGATGTTCACCGGTGGTTACGGCAAGTACTGGTTCTCCCCGAACTTCGCCGCGCCGCTCGCGAAGATTCCGTTCGACTTCACGATGGGGTACCTGTATCTCCCGACGTCGAAAGCGTTCCTGACCGTGTCGTTGGACCGCACCCTGTTGGCGCCCGGCGGCACGGCGACCGCGACCGTACAGGTCTGGAGTATCTTGACAGGCCAGCCGATCGCCGGCGCAGCCGTCTGGAGTGGCAGCACCCAGGTCGCAACGGACTCGACCGGGACTGCGACGTTCAACGTCACTGGGGCATCGCTTGGTGCGACGGAAGGACTCGTCGTTGCGACGACTGCTTACGGCGGAGCGGCTCGCGGCTGGTACGGTTACGTCGCTTCGCCACCCGTGGTGACGTACGGTACGCCAACCGTGGATGCAAAGGTGGCGGGAACGGCGTCCACGATCACGGCAAGCGTGACGAACACGTTGAGTGTCGCCGGTTCCGCGCCGGTCACGCTCTACGTGGATGGCGCGGCGGTGGCGACCCAGACCGTGAACCTGACGTCCCTCGGAACCGCGACCGTGACCTTCACGTACGTCTTCGCAACGGCGGGCTCCCACACTGTGGCCGTTGGGACCTCGTCGACGACAGCGAGCATTCCGGCTCCGCCTCCGGTGGACTTCACGGCGTTGTATGCGCTGGCGGGTGGCCTGCTGGTGGTCGGCCTCGTCGTCGGTGTGGTCGTCGGCCGCATGATGAGCCGCGGTAGGAAGCCGCCCAAGAGCTCGGGCATGATGGACGAGCCGAAGGGCGGCCAAGCCGAGGAGGAGTTGCCGCCGGAGGAGAACCTCTAGGTCCGAACGACCGGGGCGTCCGCCCCGGTCCCTTTCCTCTTTCCGTTTTTTGGATCCCTCGGTCCGGTCGGGGGAACGTACAAATATGCTGGCGACCGTTAGAAGTACCGGAGTCGGGGGTGAGTCGGGTTGGCGTCGCTGAGACGATACCTGGTCCGTCGCGCGATTCAGGGTGTCATCACAATTTTCGTTGTGACCATCATCATTTTCCTGCTCTTCCAGGCGTTGCCCGGAGGGCCGCTCGCTGCGTACACGCAAGATCCGACCTGCCAGGCCGCCTGTCGGGCCCAGCTCCGGATTCAGTTTGGCCTCGATCAACCGTGGTACGTGCAGCTGTGGATCTTCCTCGGGAACATGTTCACGTTCAACTTCGGTCGCTCGTTCTCGGAAGGGAGGCCCGTCGCGCAGGTTCTCGCGCTCGCGTTGCCTCGGACCCTGTTCCTGTTCGGCGGCGCGTTGATTGCCGAGTACCTCGTCGGAATCGCGGTGGGCCGGTTCATCGCGTGGCATCGTGGCAAGACGGAGGGCCTCGCGATCGTCTCGAGCCTCTTCTTCTACAACATGCCTTCGTTTTGGATTGGACTCATTCTGCTGTGGGCGTTCGGGTTCGCTCTCCCGATCTTCCCGCTCAACGGATTCAGTGATCCGACCTGGACGAAGTCGCACTTCCCGTCCTTGGCCCCGGGTAGCTTCCTGTTCAACGCAGCGGACATTATCATGCACGGCGCGCTCCCCATGCTCGCCCTCGTCCTGATCAGCGCCGCCGGCACGATCCTCCTCATGCAGACCTCCATGTTGGAGGTCCTGGGAGAAGACTTCATCCTGACGGCGCGCGCGAAGGGCTTGTCTGCGCGAAAGGTCCGCAACCGCCACGTCGCTCGGAACGCTTACTTGCCGATCGTGACGACCTTGGCGATCAGCCTCGGCTTCGTCATCGGCGGAGCGATCATCCTCGAGCAAGTCTTCTCTTATTACGGGATGGGCTGGTACTTGCTTCAGTCGATCTTCAAGCAAGACAACATGCTCGCGGGAGCGATCTTGTACCTGATCTCCGTGTTGGTCATCCTAGGCAACATCGTCGCCGACATTTTGTACGGAGTGCTCGATCCGCGTGTCCGTCTCTGAGGTCGAGGCGCCCGTCGCGAGGTTCACCGGCTCCGTGATCCTGAAGCAACTCCGCTTCTTGTTCAAACGCTCCTGGGCCAGCTTACGCGAGAGCCGCCTCGGGATCGCGGGTTTTTCCGTTGTCCTCGTCTTCGCAACCATCGCGATTTTCGCGCCGTGGATTGCGCCGTACCCGAAGGCGTTCGAAGCGCCTGCATCGGACCGTTTCATCGTGAACTCGTACAATTTGACGCTCCCGACCGTCCCGGCGGGTTCGGCGTATGGCGTGCCGGTGATGGGACCCACGACTCCACTGTCGAGCGATCGGTCAGGGAGCATGTGGCTGATCAACTCCGCAGACTCCGGACTCATCCGGATGGACAACCTCCGGTACACGTTGGGAGTCAACGAGAGTCCGTTCCAAGCGGGGAACAAGTCGCTCTTCTTGGACGTCCACTCGGACTTCGGCTTCATCCCGTTGCTCGATGCGCCTCTGTCGAACGTCTACTACATCGTCCCGGGCAAGAACCTCAGCCTTCAGTTCGGTTCCGGCGTCGACAACGGCGCGCTGGCGTTCTTCTCCGGGCGGGACTTCGCCGCCGTCAATCCATTCACGAAGGCGAACATCACGCGCGACCGCCTCGACTTCAATCCCGTGTACACTGGCGAGGATCCTGCATCGTCGGGCAACCTCCTCGTTCAGCCGCTCGAGCGCTCCGTCACCGTCGGCAGCTTCCCTGTCCCCGTGGGGCCGTATCGGTACTTCTTCGCGTCGGACCTGAACCGCACGAACGTGTACGAGCTCACGTACGTCCATCAGGGCGATCCGACGGCCCCCTCCGGACACCTGTTGTTCCAGACGAACGTGAGCCTCAGCGCTCCCCCGTTCGTCTACTACAATCAGGAGCGGGTCACCAAGTGGGAGGCCTGGCGCGCGGGCGCCGGAGCGGCGGTCCTTCTGCCATTGACGAACCACACCCTCGAAGTCCTGAACATCACCGGCGTGCACCGGGCCTGGATCCCGCTGACCCTCGGCGGCGAGCCGGCGACCGTGCAGGGGCAGATCGGGTTCACCCGGTCCAGCTTCCCGATGCTGTTCTACCTTCCCGTGAAGTCCGCTTCGCATACAGGGATCGCATATCTCGACCTCAACGCGCTCTCCCTCGTTGCAACTCGCGAGTTCGCCGCGCTCGATTCCTCCTGGGAACCGATCGGGCTTCCGCTCAGCACCCGCGGCGAATCGGTGTACGCCGGATTCTATCAAGCCGCGAACGACACGACCTACCTCGTCGGCCTGAACCAGACCGGGGCGGTCATTCCGCAGTTCCAAGCGTACTTCCACGGTGCGGTCCGGGACTACTTCGAGGTCGACGCCCGCACGACCGTCTTCATTTACACCGCGGACCGTCAGATCGTGTCGATGGGGACGACGTTCTCGACCGGGGCGCTCGAGAAGCCGGCGTTCCTCGGCGTCATTCCTCCGTCGAGCGTTCCGCACATGGTGTACGCGGGTGCCTTCGGAGGCACTTTGATCGGAAGCGCGATCACACCGCAAGAAGTGAACGGCGCGTTCACGGATCCGGTCTCGCGGGAGACAAGGGTCTTCCAGCTCCTGGGGACGACGCGGGCGCCGCTGCCCCCGGGTGTCTATCCGTCCGGCAACCGATACCTCCTCGGGACGGACTTCATCGGCCACGACATCCTGACGTTGGTCTTCTATGGTACACAGGTCGCATTCCTCGTCGGACTGCTGGCGGCTCTTCTGGGAGTCGGCATCGGCACGATTGTCGGTCTCGTCGCGGGCTACAACGGCGGAATCGTCGACACGCTCCTGATGCGGCTCACGGACATCTTCCTCGTCCTCCCGTTCCTGCCCGTCGTGCTCATCCTGGATTCCATCCTTCGTCCGAGTATCTGGACGATCATCATGGTCCTCAGCTTGCTCGGATGGCCCGGCATCGCGCGGGTCATCCGGGCGCAGGTCCTCTCGCTGAAGGAGCGTCCGTTCGTGGACGCGGCCCGGGTCTCCGGCGCCTCGGATCTGCGTCTCATCTTCCTCCACATCGCGCCGAACGTGCTCCCGTTCAGCTTCCTGTACATGAGCCTCGCCGTCGCGGCCGCGATCATCACGGAGGCCGCCCTAAGTTTCCTCGGCCTCGGGGATGCGACCGTCGTCTCCTGGGGCGGGATCCTGTCGAACGTCCTCACCCAGGGCGGGGCCCTCGCGTACTGGTGGTGGCTCCTTCCGCCCGGGCTGTGCATCACCTTCCTGAGCCTCGGCTTCTACCTGCTCGGGCGCGGCTTCGACGAAATCATCAACCCGCGCCTGCGGAGGCGCTGAGCGTGCCCCTGGTCGCGGTCCGCGATCTGCGGGTCTATTTCAAGATCCGTCAGGGCTGGGTCCGCGCCGTCGACGGCGTGAACCTGTCGATCGATCGGGGCGAGACCGTCGGACTGGTCGGCGAGAGCGGCTGTGGGAAGACGACGCTCGCCTATGCGATCACCCAACTCCTCCCGTCCAACGCGCACATCCTCGGCGGTCAGGTGATCTGGGAACCCGATGGGAAACTGTTCCCGTACCGCGAGGAGTACTGGAAACTCGCCGGGGAGCGGATCGGCCGAGACGCCGCGACGCTCGAAGCCCAACTCGCCGCGATGCCCAAAGCGGATGGAGGGTCCGAGCCCGACGAGGCCCGCCAGGAAATCGAGGAACAACTGCAGCTGCTCCGACATCCGCTCAGCCTCACGTATCGGGCCTACCTGGAAACGGAGATCCGGGCGCTCGAGGAGAAGGCCGCCCAGCTCGAGGGGCAGGTGGAGCAGGGGAACCGCGGCGCCGCGCGACAGCTCACGCAAATCCAGGCGCGCCTGGCCGCCGCGCGCCAAGAAGGGGATCTCGTCGCGGTCACCCGACGGAAAGACGGGCGGTTGCGGGAGTATCACCCGAAGCTCTCCGCCGTCCGGTGGGCCCAGATCTCGATCGTGTTCCAGGGCGCGATGAACGCGCTCAACCCGGTGTACACCGTGGGCGACCAGATCGTCGAGGCGATTCAGACTCACGAGCCGATGAGCGACGACGAATCGCGGAGGCGCGTCGAGGAACTGTATCGGCTCGTTGGCATCCCGACAGACCGGATCGACAATTATCCCCACGAATACAGCGGCGGGATGAAGCAACGCGCGATGATCGCGATGGCCCTGGCCCTCGGGCCCCGCCTCGTGATCATGGACGAGCCGACGACCGCGTTGGACGTGATCACCGCGGCGAAGATCATGGACGAGATCCTCCGGCTCCAGGAGACGCTGAAGATGACCTTGATCATCATCTCGCACGACGTCTCCACGGTCGCGAAGGTCGCGGACCGGATCTGCGTGATGTACGCGGGCGAGATCATCGAGGAAGCCTCGTCGAGGAAGGTGTTCTCCCAGACGCTGCATCCGTACACGGAGGGGTTGCTCGGCGCGTTCCCGAGCGTCACGGGCGAGAAGAAGCGCATCGAATCGATCCCCGGCAGCCCACCGAGCCTCGTGAATCCGCCCAGCGGCTGTCGGTTCCATCCCCGTTGCAAATATGCGAAAGACATCTGCACGACGACCCCGCCCCCGTACGTCATGCCGGAGCCGGGCCACCGGGCGCTCTGCCATTTCAGCCAAGACTTCTACGTCCAGGGGGGATTGACGCGGACCTGACGGCGGCTCCGGTCCTTCCCGAGGCTCCCGGGATGGTCCCTCTCGGGCCGG
This sequence comes from Thermoplasmata archaeon, assembly GCA_035299725.1. Lineage (GTDB taxonomy): Archaea > Thermoplasmatota > Thermoplasmata > RBG-16-68-12 > RBG-16-68-12 > RBG-16-68-12. The sequence goes on along the minus strand of DATGWB010000220.1, from coordinate 9,647 downwards.
TCGTCCCGCCGCCGGGGACCGTCGTCAGTGTCCAGAAGCTGAAGCGATATTTCGAGCTGAAGAAAGGATTTCTCCGATCGTTCCGCGGGGAGCAAGTGTACGTGCACGCGGTCGACGGGGTCAGCTTCGACCTGATGGGGGGAGAGATCCTCGGACTCGTCGGTGAGAGCGGATGCGGCAAGACGACGACGGGGCGGCTCATCTCGCGGCTGGAGACCCCCACGGAAGGCTTCATCCTGTTCCAGGGAGCCGACATCGCCTCCCTTAACGCGCGGGAGATGTTCGACTTCCGCAGGGACCTGCAGATGATCTTCCAGGATCCGTACGAGTCCCTCAACCCGCGGTTTTCTGTGTTGCGGGCCGTATCGGAGCCGCTCCTGATCCACGGGATCGCGAACGACCGGGAGCAGCGGGCCGAACTCGTGATTCACGCCCTTGAGGACGCCGGGCTCCGTCCGGGGCAGGACTTCCTCGACCGGTTCCCGCACGAGATGTCGGGCGGCCAGCGGCAGCGCGTCGCGATTGCCCGAGCCCTCGTCCTGAATCCGAAGGTGATCATCGCGGACGAACCGGTGTCGATGCTCGACGTGTCGATCCGCGCCGGCGTGATGAACCTCATGCTGGACCTCCGGGACAAGTACCGCATTCCGTATGTGTTCATCACCCACGACATCGCGGTCGCGCGGTACATGTCGGACCGGATCGCCGTGATGTATCTCGGCCGGATCGTGGAGAGCGGTCCGACCGAGGAACTCGTCTTGCGGCCGACCCACCCCTATACGAGAGCCCTGCTGTTGGCCGTGCCCGTCCCGGATCCGGAGCACACGTACACCCAGGTTCCGATCAAAGGCGAGCTGCCGAGCCCGATCGATTTGCCGTCGGGCTGCCGATTCCGCACGCGCTGTCTCCTGGCGCAGGACATCTGCAAGACGACGGCGCCTCCGAATGTCGAGGTGGCGCCGGGCCACACCGCGGAGTGCCATTTCGCCCAAGACATCTATGAAGGTCGCCTCGTCGAACCGCCGATGGCGGAGCAGAGCATCGTGGAGGACATCGCACAAAAATTGTTCGCCTCGCACGCGCCCGCGAAGTGAGGACGATGGGCTGGGTCGGACGCCTCGCATCCCGATGGAAGTACCCGGAGCAGCGGGTGTGGTTCCTGGTCGCCGGCTGGGCGGTCGTGCTGGCGGCCCTCGTGGTCGCGTCGTCCGCGAGCTACTCGTCGGTGATCCTCGCCCACACGTCGGTCGAGCTGACGCCGTCGCGGACCGTCTCCTTTCGCGGAACGACGAGCGCGGGGGCGCTGCTGGCCAACGGTTCCGTCAACCTGACGGTGACGCTCACGGTCTTGAATCCAAGTTCGCGATCGCTCGCGTTGTCCTCGATCGCCTACAAGTCATGGATCGAAGACCTCCCGATGGAGACGGGGCATGCGATCCTCAGTCGGACGGACGAAGTGGTCACCAATGAGACGGGGACCTATTATTTCTTCAAGGCGTTCTTGGGCTCCCTAGACGTCGTGCCCGTCCCGATCCCGCCCCGAGGGAGCGGGACGGTGGCATTGTCGTTCGTCCTAACCCGGAACTCCGATGCGCCCCGATTCGGGGTGGTCCAGGAAATCACGGCATACGCGGCCCAGGTCCGCGGCAACGGAACGGTCATGCCGTGGGTCCACTGGGTGCAGGTGGCCGTTGACGTCCGGGATTTGCCGGCCCCGGGCCCCGACGCGAATCCGTTCCTCAGTTCCCTGATCCGCATCGTGCTGGAGGATGGACCGAACCTTGGCTAGCCCCACGCGGACCAAGACGCGTTCGATTGTCCGGACCGTCGCGTTGGCCGCGGTCCTTGGTGTCGCGAGCGGCTACGTCATCTTCTACGGTGTCTTCCCGGTGAGCGGTGTCCCGGCATCCGGCGAGGCTTCCGTGCCGTGGATGCTGGTGCTCCTCGGAGTCACCTCCGTCCTGGTGGGCCTCGCGACCGAGAATCTGTCCGAGATGATCTTCGAGGTGTTCATCGGGCTCCTTCTGAGTGGCGTGGTCGCGACCGCGATGGCGCTCTCCCCGATGATCGTCGGGGTCGTGTTCGTCTCCCCGGACTCCGTGCCCGCGTTCCTGTTTCACTACGGATTCCTGCTCTTCGTGCTCGGCTTCGTCGTCGACCTGGTGGGCACGAGCACGGGGCTCGCGCTGCGGGAGCGGTACTTCCTACGCCGTCGACGTCCGCTGGCGGTCGGGTCAGAGCGCAAGTGATTTAGGCCCCCCTTCGATGGCGTCGGCATGATCGTGGCCATCACCGGGACGCCGGGGACCGGGAAGTCCTCCTCGTGTGATGTCCTCGCGAAGAGGGGCTACGTCGTCGTGGACCTGGACGAGATTGCACGCCGTGAAGGGCTCATCGTCGGTCGCGACGAGAAACGGGATACAGACGAGGTTGACATCGACGCCTTGCGGGAGGGGCTGCGGATCCCCGCGAAGGTCGCGTTCCTCAAGGGGCACTACAGTCACCGGATGGACGTCAACCTCGCGGTGGTCCTGCGGTGCCGACCGTCCGTCCTCCGCGCCCGGCTCGAGGCGCGTGGTTGGTCCGCGGAGAAAGTCCGGGAGAACGTCGAGGCGGAGGCGATCGATGTGATCCTGCAAGAGGCGGTCGCTCGCCTTCCGTTCGTCTTCGAGGTCGACACGACGAACGCGACCCCGGAGGAGACCGTCGAAGCGATTCTCGCGATCCTCCGGGGAAAGACGAAAGGGCACGAACCCGGATCCGTCGACTGGGCGTCCGAGGTGCTCTCGTGGTACTAGACCGGTATCGCAAGGCCGCCGATGCGTTCCTTGTCCCCGTCGCTTCTCGGATGTTGCGCGTCAACCCGAACCTGGTCTCATGGATCGCCTTTCTCGCGGCGGTCGGCGCGGGCATCTCGTTCTTCATCGGGGGCGGTGGACTCCTCGGCCTCGCGCTCGTGTTGATGTTCGTCAACTCCTACCTCGACGCGCTCGACGGAAAGATCGCGAAGATGGCCGGCAAGGCGTCCGCGCGGGGCGACTTCCTGGATCATGTGCTCGACCGCTACGCGGACGTGTTCATGCTCGGTGGCATCGCATTCAATGCGATGTACTGCCGCCTCGGGATCGGCACGCTCGCCCTCCTCGGCGTCCTCCTGACCTCGTACATGGGGACCCAGGCGCAGGCCGTCGGTCAGGGGCGCGCGTACGGCGGGATCCTGGGCCGCGCGGATCGCCTCGTGCTGCTGTTCCTCGGAGGTCTGATCCAGCTGATCGTCGCGCCGTCGGGCGGCGTGACCTTCGGTGTTGGCATCCTGAATTTCGGACCGGTGGAGTGGTTCATGGTCCTCTTCGCGGTCCTCGGCAACGCGACGGCGGTGCAGCGCGCCGTGAAGACGTGGCGGGGCTTCTCCGTCTAGGTCGCGGTCGAGGCGCTCTCCCCGCGGGGCCGCTGCTCGCGTCCCTTGACGCGATAATACTGGAGGGGATGCTTGATCGTGAGGCAGATCCGATCGGGGCCTGGGCAGATTCCGTACGATTTCATCGTCGCGCACTCCGGCGGCGTATATTCCGTCGGACTTGACGTTCCCGTGATGTGCTCGATCTGGTACTTCGTCACGTCGGCGGCGAAATCCGGAACGTCCCCGAAGACGCGGAAGATCTCCTCGTTGCCCAGGCCGATGTGATGGAGGAACGCGACGATCGCGAAGCGGCCCATGTGCGGGACGTTCTCGTGGTTCTGGATCTGCGCGAGGAGATTGTACATGCACGGCGGGAATCGGGTGATGCTCACCTTCCCGATGTCCTCCGCCTTGAACGTCGCCTTCTTCGCCTCGAGGATGCCCCGGATCTCCCGAAGGTCCGCCCGAAAGGCGGAGACGATGTCGTCGTTCACCGGGAGCGGAAGGCCTTCCTCGATGTGACGCTGGACCGCGTTTCGCATGACCCGGAGGGCCTTGGCCCGTTGCATCGTCACATATCCGCGGTCCACTCGTTGGTTGATCAGTTTCCACGGCGCGTCGCGCATCGTGTTCGTGAAGCGCAGGAAGTCGGTGAAGTGGAGGCGGAATCCGCCGTCCTCCCGTCGGAGGTCCATCGCGAGCTGCGAGGCCATGTGGATCACGAAATCGTCGGATTCGGTTTCGAGCCGTCCTTCCGCGGCGATCGCCTCGCGCAGGGCGAACCGTCGGATCAGATACGTGTCCTCCAGAGCGGAGACGAAGATCCGCGCCACGGGATACGCGAGGAGCTGGGCGAGTTGGTCCGCCGGCGCGATGGCGACCCGATCCGAGGCAGCCCCACGCTCGAGAGCCTCAAGGACCCGTGCCTTCCCGAGGCTCCGGGCTCGGGCATACGCGGGTTCCAGCAGGATCTCCTCGAGGCTGACCTTCTCCGCGCGGATGAACGCAGACGATTCCCGGAGGAACGGGTACTTGGAGAGGGTCGCCAACTCCACGTCCGAAGGAACACGCGGGGCCATAAAAGGCCGACGCGGGGACCCGCGAAACCGGAGCTACGAATCAGGGCGTGACCTTCACTCGGTCTCGGGCGCCCCGGGCGGGGGCGGCGCGACGCCCAACTGCACCATCATTCCCGCGACGTCCCATTGTCCCCAGTGCTCTGCGCTCTGCCCGTTCTCGAACCGCGTGATGTCGATGCCCGAGATCTTGACTTCCTTCCCCGTCGCCGGGATGCCCATGAACTCGCCGGTGTGGGTGCCCGTCATCGTCCCGCGGACCACGACCTTGTCGCCTTCCGCGATGATGTCATCGATCGTCGTGTGGCCGTCGGGGAAGGCCGCACGGAGCATCTGGAACCACAACCTCTCGCCTTCGCGGCCGGGAGGCAGTCCCGGAGCCGCGGTGTGGTCGACGTAGTTCTCGGCCGTAACCTTGTCAATGATGCTGAGGTTCCCTCGGTTCACGACTTCATCATAAAACATTCTCGCAGTCGCTTTGTTTTCCTCTTGTCCCATGTGGTTCTCCTCCTGGTATCCCCTAACGTCCGCCCCTAGGAGTCGCCCTCTATATAACGACGCCTGTACCCCGATCGCGCTCGTTCGCGGATCCGGTCGTTGCGTCAGCCTGCGGCTGTGACATCCGAAGGTCTTTCTGGAAGCGGCCAATGAGTCGCACGATGGAAGAACTCCGCGGGTATTTCGCGGTCCATTCCCAGGGACTGGGCCATGCGACTCGAGCGGTCGCGCTCGCCCGCGGCCTCATCGATCGACGGCGGGACCTGTATCTCCTCTTCCTCGCCGGTTCGCCGGCCTTGGATCTCGTCGTGGCGAACGGATTCGACGCCCTCACGATGCCGCCGGCGCCCGATTGGGAGGCGACGGACGGCGTCCTCGGGCCGGTATGGCGATGGTACCGGGACTACGCTCGGTACCTTCGGATCGCCCGCCGGTTTCTCGAGCACGAGGCGGACTGGGAGTACTACCCGTTCCTCCTGGCGGATAGCGAACTCGCGAGCGCGCGCGAGGCGATCCGTCATCGAGTTCCAACGGCCTTGATCCTCGACGCCACTCGCCACGACTTTGCGCGCGACCCGCTGTCCCGCTTGATCGAAGGCCCCGCGAACTTCTGGGCCTCCCGGATCGCACGGAGAGCGAACCTCATCCTCGCGGCCGAGCCGGCCCCGGGCTGGCCGAACGTTCGCCGCATCGGACCGATCGTCCGCGCGTTCAGCGCGCCACGGGAGCAACTCCGAGAGGATTTCGTATTTCGGAAAAAGACGATCCTCGTGACGGTCGGCGGCACGGCCGTCGGCGAATTCCTGATCCGCGAGGCCGTTCAAGCGTTCCATGACCTGAAGATGGACGACGTCTCGGTGGTGGTCGTGAGCGGGCCGAAGCTCAAGGCGGACGCCGCATCCGGTGTGTACACGTACGGATTCTTGCCGAACCTCCAGGACTACGTCCTTGCGGCGGACCTCGTGATCACGACGGCGGGGAAGGGCACGGTGAACGAGGCACTCGCGGCCGGCACCCCGGTCATCGCGATTCCTCCGAAGGGTCATGCGGAAGCCGAACGGAACGCGGCCGCGCTCGGCTATCGATACGAGGACCTTCATCGGTTGAAGGAGCTGATACCCGAGAAGCTGGCCCTCGGACGCCTGCCTCCGAAGCCGATGGGCAACGATCAGGCGGTCGAATTCCTCCTGGAATTCCTCGAACGGACCGAGAACCGCTAAGGGGTCCGCACGACCAGGCTCGCATCGATTTCTTTGATGGTGGCATGGCCCGCGAGCGCCATCGCGGTGTCGAGTTCCGTGCGCAATTGCTCCAGCACGGCCCGCACGCCGTCGGCGCCGCCCAACGCGAGGCCCCAGAGGACCGGGCGGCCCACGAGCACGGCCTTCGCTCCCAGGGCGAGGGCCTTCAGCACGTCCGTGCCGCGCCGGATGCCGCCGTCAAGGTAGACCTCGATCCGACCGCGGACCGCTGCGACGATATCGGGCAACGCGTCGAGGCTCCCGAGGGTCGAGTCGAGTTGTCGGCCGCCATGGTTCGAGACGACAATCCCTGCGACCCCATGCTCTACCGCGAGGATGGCGTCCTCCGCGGTCATGATCCCCTTGACGACCAGCGGCAGCGGGCTGACGGACTTGAGCCACTCGACGTCCTCCCAGGTGAGCGAGGGATCCAGGAGATTCGCGACGTACTGCGCGAACGCGGAGCCGTGGTCCACCTCCGGCATCCCGTCCAGTCCGGCCGGCCTCAGATTCGCGATTCCGAATCCTGGCGGGAGCGTGAACGCGTTCCGCTCGTCCCGCTCGCGTCGGCCGAGGACCGGCGTGTCGGCGGTAAGGCACAACGCCTTGTAGCCCGCCTTGACCGCGCGGTGGACCAGCTCCTCGGTCACGGCCCGGTCCTTGTAGACGTACAGCTGGAACCAGCGGGGCGCGTCGACCGCCGCGGCGATTTCCTCCAGCGGCGTCGTCGAGATCGTGCTCGCGATGAGGATCGTTTCCGCCGCCGCGGTGCCTCGCGCGGTCGCGACTTCCCCTTCGGGGTGAACGAGGGCATGGAACGAGGTCGGGGCGACGCAGACCGGCATCGACACGCGCTCTCCGAGGAGGACGGTCCTGGTGTCGCGTTTCGAGACGTCCGTTAGGACGCGGGGTCGCAGCGCCCATCGCCCGAACGCTTCGCGGTTCCGTCGGAGGGAGATCTCGTCTTCGGCCCCTCCCGCGATGTAATCAAAGGTCGTGCGGGGGACCTTCGCTCGCGCCATCTCTTCGAGCTCGAGGAGATTCGTGAACTCGAAACCCACACCGGTCCCGATGGACTGCCGCCCCTTATTCGTTGTCCCGCGGGGCGGGAGCGAATCCTCGTCGCCGCATTCACTCGCGGTAGGACGGGTGTTCGGCCTTTCTGCGCTCCCGTCTCTGGCGCCATACGGCGACCTGGTATAGGAGCGATGAAAGGCGGTTCATGTACCGCAGAAGATGCGGGTTCAGGGTCTCCTGCTTGGAAAGTGTGACGACCCGGCGCTCCGCGCGCCGTGCGACCGTACGGGCCCAATGGAGTCGCGCGAGCGATTCCGAGCCCCGGGGGAGGATGAACTCTGTGATCCTGCCGACATCGAAGGCCTCGATCGCGTCCTCGAGCCGAGCGACATGGACCGACGTAATCTGAGGGACCTTCGTTCCCTCGGCCGATCGGGTCATCGCGAGTTCCGCGCCCACCGTGAAGAGGTCGTCCTGGACCTTGGACAGGACGTCGCGAATTCGCCGCTCGCGCTGGGCAGCCATCGTGAGGCCGATGACCGCGTTGAGCTCATCGACACTCCCCATCGCTTCGACCCGCGGATCATCTTTCGAGACGCGTCCCGGTCCGAGCAGGCCGGTCTCGCCCCCGTCGCCTCGACGTGTGTAGAGCTTCGCCATCAACTCACCCGCGAGGCGGCGGCGGCCGGCGGTACCTTCGGAAAGAGATCCGGCTGCAGGATGTGGGCGAGGATTTCCAGTCCGTCGACGAGCCTTGGCCCGGGGCGGTTGAAGTAACTCGAGCCGTCCGCGCTCCACACCCGGCCCCCACGTGACGCAGGCAGTTTGGCCCACCAGGCCATCCGGGTGACGACCGGCGCCTCGTCCCTCGTCCGCTCGAGATCGAAGCCGCACGGCATCAACACCGCGACATCGGGTGAGGCCCTTACGACCTCGTCGGGCTCGGAGCGACGGGACTTCTCTCCCGTCCGGCCGAGGACATCGACTCCACCTGCAAGCCCGACCATCTCCGGCACCCAGTGGCCCCCGAGGAAGAGCGGATCGAGCCACTCCAAGCACACGGTCCTAGGACGTGCGAGGGCGGTCGATGCGCGCTCGGCCACCCGGTCGATGCGTTCTTGAAGGCCTGCAATGACTTCCGCGGCCCGCTCTTCGATGCCGCATGCGCGGCCAACTCGAAGGACGTTTTCGAGCACGTCTTCCAACCCGTGGGGATCGAAGGATTCAATGGCGGGGGTTCGCGGAAGGTGTCTCGCAATGTCCTCGACATCTCCGAGGGTTGGCGCACAGACGTTGCAGAGGCCTTGCGTAAGGATCAGGTCCGCTCGCGAGGAACGGAGCGCGGACTCATCCACCTGATACAAAGCCCCGCCCGACACGATCCGCTCTCCGACCATCCGACTCGTTTCGAGACTCGTCTTTCCCTCGTAGTCTAGGAGGCCGTGGCTCACGACGGGTTTCTCGCGGACGGCGCGCGGGAAGTCGCACTCGGGCGAGACACCGACGACGTCATCGCCGAGCCCTAGGGCGAAGCAGATTTCCGTGGCCGCGGGAAGCAAAGAGACAATCCGCATTTCGATTCGCTCCAGCGATAGCCGCCAGACTGCTAAAAGCGTTTTTCAAGTCCGGTCGGCCGAAGCCCCAAGGCGGCTTGCCTAAATAGCTGCCGGAGAGTCCCTCGGTACCATGGAAGAGAAGATTTTGACGCTCCACCCGCAGGGAAAGCGAGGCGTCAACATCAGCAGGTCCAAGTACGAATCGATGAAGAAGACGATCCTCGAGATCCTAGGGAAGGCGGAACTGACCCATGCCGAGCTGACCGCGGCGGTCGAAAAGAAGCTCAAAGGCAAGTTCGACGGTTCGATCCCCTGGTATATGGAAGGGACGAAGCTCGACCTCGAGGCTCGCGGCGTGATTCAGCGTATTCCCGGAGAGAAGCACGATGTGTACCGGGTCAAGCGCTGAATCGCGAGACGAAAAGAGGAAAGGGCCGGGTGGCTACCCGGCGTTGCTCCCGTTGGGTTGGGGTTGGAATCGCTTGGCCGACGCCGTCACGACCCCGTGTTCGATCTGCGTCTTGCCGCCGTTGACGTTCTCGATTGCTTGCGTGGAGAGCGCGATCGCCTGCTCGACGCTGATGTCTGGGCGGTAACCTTTCACAATCGTATCGAGGGCTTCGTCGGCCGACTGGCCGATCGCGAATGCGGCGCCTTTGAATGTCGTTCCGCCCGGATCCACCTGGATGAGCTGCACCCCAAGGGCGTCGACACCCGCGATCACGACAGAGGCGCCAAACGGACGCACCGCGTACATCGTGAACTCATGCAGATATTCCGAGAGGTTGCGGGATAGCGTGCCGACATCGATCGGTTCGTCGTATACGATCCGGTGGCGCTGCGCCGCGACCCGCAGTTG
>DATGWB010000219.1:0-22308 GCA_035299725.1 Thermoplasmata archaeon | reverse complement strand
AGTTGCATCGGCTACCGTTCCATGCGCCGCAAGACGTCGAGGGCCCTGGATTTCGCGGTCTCGTCCGCCCGGACGACCACGACGCCCTGGGACGGCATGCCGTACAGCACCGCCGCGGACGGTGGCGCGAGCGCGATGCAGACGAGGGCGAGAAGGTCCTCTTCGCCTCGGACCTCGATGCGTACCCGCTCGTCCGCCTTAAAGGCTTCGGAGAGAACGCGCCACGCATCCGGCATGATCGCCCCCGAAGGATTGGTGACTCGGAGGACCTTCGACCCGATCCGTTGGAGCGCCTCCCGCAACTCCGGATCTTCCTGGCGTTTCGTTTTGAAGTCGACGACGCAGATGTCCGGCGTCCGACCGCGGGCGACGAGGTCCAGCGTGCAGAAGTCCCCGACGGTCACGACCGGGCTCGCCCGGCCGATCGTCGGCAGGATGCTCGGCCCCTGGACCAGCGCGCCCATCGGCCAACGGAGATACTCGCGCAGGGAATCCGGAAGTCGTAAGGTGATGTCGGCGAATTCAGCGAACGCGGAGGGCGAACTTCCCGTTGACATGGATGCCCATCTTCTTCGCGATCTCGGACCGCTGGTGGTCCACGATGATGACGTAGCCTTGCCAGTCTTTCGACGTCTCCCCGCCGCACAGTGGGCACTTGTCTTCGTCGGTCACGTGACCGCAATTCTTGCACGCCTTCGGAATCTTCACGACCATGGCTCAGCCTTTCCTCTTCCTCACGCGGCCTTCCGCCCTCGCGCGGTCCTCTTCGATCCAGTCGAGCTTGCCGAGGGCCGGTTGACGCATCGTCAGGCCGATCTTCGACTCCCGCGGCGCCCGTTCGTTGAGGGAAACCGCGACGATCCGCGTCCGGACTTTGTCGCCGATCCGGAGGTCGCGCTTCGTGTCTTTGCCGATCAACCGCTGGCCTTCCTCGTCGACGTCGACCCGATCGTCCATGACCTGCGAGATGTGCAGGAGGCCGTCCAGAGGACCGAATCTCACGAACGCGCCGAACTTAAGGATTTCCACCACGGTGCCTTCGACGATTTCTTGGAGCGCCGGCGCGAAGACGAGGGCGTCGTACCGCACCCGCTGGTACACCGCCCCGTCGCCGTGGACGATTCGCCCCTCCCCGACCCGCTCGATGTTGCTCGCGATGAGGGTGAGGGTCTTGTCCGCCCCGATCTTGCCTTCCAGCGTGGTTCGCGTGAGCTCCCGGGAGACCGCGTCGATGTCTTCCCCGAGGCGCTCCGGCGGGATCCGGACGACGTCTTCCCGCTGGACTCGCTGGTACATGAAAATCGACTGGCGGCTGTACCGGTTCCCCCTATTTAGGGCTTTACGTGCGTGCACGCCGTTCGATGCTTGCGCATTCGATTGGCCACGGCGGCGAGCTCATAGCGGGACTTCAGGAACGGTCCGGCCTCTAGCTTATTATGGGAATTGTGGCTTTACCAGTTGAGTTGAAAGCCGGTCCGGGCCCCTCCGAGGCTCGTGAGCTCCGGAGGACGGCACGAGTCTTCGTTGGGTCGGGGAAGGTGAGGATTGGTGGGTCGTAACAAGAGCGACCTCATCGTGTTCGTTGGGAAACGGCTCGTTCAGCTCTTGCCCGTCGTCCTGGGCGTCATCGTGATCACGTTCTTCTTCACTCACGTGGCCGTCCAAAACCCGTGCGCGATTTGGGCGGGACCCCACGCAACCCAGGACCAGATCCAGCAATGTGTCATCCGCTTTGGCCTCAACAAGCCGCTCACCGACCAGTTCTGGAATTATTTGGCCAGCCTTGTATCGGGCGACTGGGGAGCCAGCCCCCGAGGAGTGCCCGTCTTGCTCTCGATTTCGTCGGCGTTCCCCGCGACCCTCGAGCTCGTCCTCGCGGCCCTCCTGATCATGACCGTCGTCGGAATTCCGCTCGGCGTTGTCGCCGCGAACGGCTCGGGACGTTGGGCCGACCACCTCGTGCGGACGTTCTACCTGAGTGGCTGGGCGACCCCGACGTACCTCGGAGGCGTGGTCCTCGCGATCGCGATTGGCCCGGCGCTCGGCCTCCCCACGAAAGGCGACTTCACGAGCACCCCTCCGTTCAACGGGCCGACTCACATGTCCATCCTGGACGCCCTGTTGAATTTGAACTTCGCTCTCGCCGGGGATGCGATTCTCCACTTGCTCCTCCCCGCTTCCTCGCTCGCCTTCCTCAACTTGGGAATCGCGACCCGAATGACCAGGACGTCGATGCTCGAAGTCCTCCCGCTCGACTTCGTCAAGACGGCGCGCATGAAAGGGCTTTCCGACTTTCTTGTGCTATACAAGCACGCGCTCCGGAACTCCCTGATTTCGACCGTGACGATCCTGGGCGTGACGGCCGGAGTCCTCTTGTCCGGGACGGTCGTGATCGAGGAAATCTTTCAGTGGCCGGGAATAGGGGCCTATGCGTTCGATGCGATCACCGGGTACAATTTCAATGGAACGATCGCCGTCGTGATCGTCTTCGCGATCGGAGTCGTCATCTCGAACCTGATTTCTGACGTCTTGTACGGAGTTCTCGACCCGAGAGTGGATTGGCGATAGGATGCGGTCGAACAAGCCAGCCATGAACGCCCGTCGGACCGCATCTCCGTCGGAATCGTCGAAGCCTCGAGCGACGGTGCTTCGAGAATACCTTCGCGGGCTCTACCGTGTCCTTCGCGCGAACCCGCTGACCCTCATCGGTTTCATCCTCGTTGTGATCATTTCCGTCACCGCCGCCCTCGTGGTGGTCGTCCCTCTCGTGACGCAAGTCGTCCTCGGAAATCGAGTGCTCTTCACGCCATACGATCCGAACGGCCTCTCAACGGACTACGGTCAGGCGCCTTCCGGGTCTCATCTTCTCGGGACGGACAACCTCGGACGGGATATGTTCTCCCGCATCCTCGCGGCGCTCCCTCTAGACCTAGCGATCGGGTTCGGTATCACGGGGTTCGCGCTCCTGGTCGGCTGTGGCCTTGGACTCGTCGCCGGCTACTGGGACAAGCCGCGGACCCTCGGCGGGGTGGTGAGTGTCGTGATCATGCGGGTCACCGACATCTTTCTGGCCTTCCCGTCGCTCGTCCTCGCGCTTGCGATCGCGGCTTCCCTCGGGAGAGGGACTGGACCGTCGATGATTGCCGTCCTACTCACGTGGTGGCCGTACTATGTGCGCCTCACGCGAGGAGAAGTCCTTGCGATCAAGCATCAACCCTACGTCGTCGCGGCGCGCGCCGCCGGTACGTCGGAGACGCGAATTCTGTTCCGCCACGTCTTACGCAACCTGATTGAGCCCCTCCTCGTCTACTACACACTTGACATCGGCACGGTGATCGTGACCTTCTCGACGATTTCGTTCGTCGGCATCGGAGTCCCGTTGGACGTGCCAGAGTGGGGGTCGATGGTGGAATCGTACGAGCGGTTCTTGCTCACGCTCCCGTGGACCGTCCTCTCGGCGGGTGCGGCCATATTCGTAACGGTCCTCGCCTTCAGCTTGTTCGGGGACGGCCTGCGCGATATCCTCGACCCGCGGAGTCGACGAGCCCTGGTCCAGGCCGCGGTCCCGTCCACACTCCCCGGCAAGGCAGCGGTTGCCGCGGAAGCGTGAAGGGAATGGTCGAGCCGGTCTTGGATGTGCAGGGCCTCTCCGTCGACTATGAGGTTGGAGCCGGAACGTTCCACGCCCTCACGGACGTCTCTGTGCAGCTCAGTCCGGGCCGCGTCGTCGGAGTCGTCGGCGAGACGGGATCCGGGAAGAGCACGCTGGCCCACGCGATTCCTCGACTCCTCGCGGAACCACCGGCCCGCATCCGATCCGGACGGGTCCTCTTCCGCGGGGTCAACGTCTTGGATTTACCCAAATGGAAGCTCCCGCTCCTCCGAGGAACCGGAATCGGGATGATATTCCAGGAGCCGATCAACTCGTTGAACCCGGCCTACCGGATCTTCGACCAGGTAGCGGAGGCGGTCATGGTGCGGAAGAGGCGGGAATCTGGTGAATCACCCACTCTCTTTCCCGTCACGGAACCACACGATTATTCGCGAGGAGCGCCGGTGAGAAGTGGTGACGCGCTCCTGCACGCGGTCCTCCCGAGCCTTCCGAAACGGTTGCAATCGGCCCGAAGGCAGGCGCTGATTCAAGACGTCCTCGACTACCTGAAATTGGTGCGGATTAACGACCCAGAGACGATTCTCGATCTCTATCCGCACGAGCTCTCCGGAGGAATGCGCCAGCGGATCATGATCGCGATTGCGCTCAGCGCAAAGCCCTCCCTCCTGATCGCGGACGAGCCCACGAGTGCGCTCGACATCACGATCCAGGCGCAAGTCCTCACCCTAATGAAGGAACTCATGGAGGAGGTCCGGACCTCGATCCTGTTCATCAGCCACGACCTCGGGGTCATCGCGGAGATGGCCGATGACGTCGGGGTGTTGTACGCGGGCCATCTCGTCGAATTCGGACCGGTCGAAGAGGTGTACGCGAACCCTCGCCATCCGTACACGAAACTACTCCTGCGTGCGATCCCGGAAGGGTACAAACGAAGCGGACCGCTGCCGGCACTCGCCGGCTCCGTCCCGAGCCTGGCGAATGTACCCGCGGGCTGCCCGTTTCATCCTCGTTGTCCTCTCGCGAAGAACGTGTGCACCTCGGATCCCGGCCCCGTGCTCGAATCAGCGAAGGGAACAGCGGTTCGGACTCACCTCGCCGCGTGCTACTTTAGCGACGAAGTGCCGAGGATGACATGAGCGCTCCCCTCGTCGAGGCCGAGCACCTCATGAAGCGGTTCCCTCTCTCCCGATCACTCGTTGCCGCTCTCGCGCGCGAGCCTGAGGAATTTGTCCACGCCGTCGACGATGTATCGCTCGAAATCCAGCCGGGCGAGACGCTCGGTCTCATCGGCGAATCCGGATCTGGGAAGACCACGCTCGGCTGGCTCTTCGCGAAACTCCACAGTCCGACAGGTGGCCGGATCCGGTTCGAAGGGCAGGACATCACGAACCTGTCGGGACGAGACCTTCTCGAGTGGCGGCGGAACGTCCAGGTCGTGTTTCAGGACCCCGTCGGCTCACTCGATCCTCGCCTGCGTGTCTGGCAAATCGTCGGAGAACCCGTTTTGGCCCAGGAACCGGTCTCGCGCGAGGAGCTGAAGGCTCGTGTCGCGGAGATCCTCCCGTTGGTGGGCCTCCCAGCGGGGATCCTCGACCAATATCCTCATGAATTCTCGGGAGGAGGCCGCCAGCGTTTGTCCCTTGCGCGCGCGCTGAGCGTCCGACCGAAACTGCTCATCTTGGACGAGCCGACGAGCGCCCTCGACGTTGCGGTGCAGGCGCAGGTGCTGAACCGCCTGGTTACCCTCCAGCAGGAGTTGCGGCTTTCCTACTTGTTGATCACGCACAATGTGGCTGCGGTTCGCTATGTCGCGGACCGAGTCGCCGTGATGTATCTTGGACGGATCGTCGAGGTCGGCCCGGTCGAAGAGGTCATGCAGCGCCCGATCCACCCGTACACGAAGGCCCTCCTTGCGGCACTCCCACAGCCGGATCCACGGCGGCGAAGGGCACGCTATCGGATTGGCGGGGAAGTCCCAACGCTCATCCACCCGCCGCCGGGCTGCCGGTTCGCGCCGCGGTGCCCGTTCGTCATCGACCGCTGTATCGTGGAGGATCCGCCGTTGCGGGAGATTCCGGGTCGACCAGGTCGCGAAGCTGCATGCCACCGCGCGGAGGAGATCGGTGACGTTCCGCCGGATCAGCTGCTCGTCAACCTTGAGAGTCCCGCCACGCAGGGTTCGACGGCCGCTGGCTGACTCGCCTCAGCTCCGCCTCGCGTAGGCCGTATTCTGCACGACGACGAACGGGATTGCGGCTCCCATCGGATTCGCCACGAAGCCGAGCAGGTGGGTATTCACGACTTGGAACTGGGTGGGGACCACGAGCCACGCGACCGTCGCGTTGTCATACATCGTCCGGGTGATCGTCGCGTACTCACTCCTGGCGACGTTCGGGTCGCTCTGAGTCGCAGCGTCCAAGACCAGCGCATCAATGTTCGGATCGTTGTAGGCGGCCATGCACGCATTTGCGCTCCCGTAGCTGATTGCGTTGTTCTGCGTCCAGTCGTCCGGCGAGATGTAGTCCGATGTGTAGAATTCCTGCCCGATCGGGAAAGGTCCGCCAGCCGCCGTGCCTTGGGCGACGCAGTTTCCATTGACATCCGTGACCTGCAGTTCGTACAACTTGTCGATGTTCGCGATGCCGACCGGCTCGATTGTGATTCCGATTTGTGCCAGATCGTCTTTCAAGAGATTCGCGACATCCGCCCAGTCGCCCAAGTTCACGTACTCGTACTTGATTGTGTTTGGATAGCCCGTCGGCCACGGCGACTGAGCCATGTATTGGCGCGCAAGGGTCAGGTTGTATGTGGAAGGCGCCAGGTTGTCCGGGTTGTAATAAGGATACCCCGGAGGAACCGGTCCGACCCATCGCTCGGCATAGCCGCCGAACGCGACCTGGATAATTCGATCGTAGTTGATCGCATGGACGACGGCTTGTCGCACGGACCAATTAGTGAACGGATCCGTGTTCTGATTCATGTAGATCCACCAGCCGCCGGCCGTGGATCCGTACACGGTGTTGAGTGCGTTCACCGACACGCACGCGACTCCCTTCAGGCTGTTGACCGTCGACGGACCGATGTATGCGAATGAGGAGGCGACGACCTTCCCGGTCTTCATGTCGTTGACCGCGATCGCCGGGTCGCCCTGGAAGTCGACTTGGATTGAGGAGGCCGCGGGCTGGATGATGTTGTTCCAAGGTTCGGCCAGCGAGGCGTTCCTTCCCCAGTAGTTCGGGTCCGGATTGATCGTGTAGCTGGGTGCGCTCGGATCGAGGAAGCCGCCGCTCAGCACGTACGGTCCGGTGCCGAGCATGTTCGTCGTCATCCAAGTGCTATCCGCGTCGGCAGTGACTCCGCCGTGCGCTCGGATGACGATCGGGTCGACCGCGCTTGCAATCGGGCCCGCGATCGAGGCGAGCAGGAACGCATAAGGCGCGTACCCGAGGTAGCCATTGCCCGTCTTCAGGACAAGGGTGTACCGGTCGACGGCTTGGAACGAGTTGTTGTCCGCGGCCATGATTGCTTGTTGCGCCAGGGTCGGGTTCCTGAAGTTATAGGTGTTGAGCGCGTTTGTCACCCAGGCCGTCGCGTTCGCGCTGTCGTTCGCGTTCGAGTAGTAGTTGACCCCGGGAAGCCAGAAATTCTCCTGGACAATGAAGCTGCCGGCTCGGTTCATCACGATGGCTCGATAGAGGCTGAACCACATCACATATGCGTTGAATGGGTCGCCGTTGGAGAAGTGAACATCCTGGCGGAGGACGAACGTGTAGTTGAAGCGGTCCGTGGAAACCGTCCAACTCTTCGCAAGGACCGGGACGAAGGTCGTGTATGAAGTTCCGTTATAATTGATAAGACTCTGGTATACTTGCTGTACTATTCCCCAGCCGGGCGTTGAGAAGGTCGTGTGCGGGTCAAGGGTGTCTGGCTTCTCCGGCTGGTCAAAGATCAGTGGATTCGTCGAGGTGAAGTTACAAGCGGAGCTTTGTGAAACGAATACGTAGTATGCGGTCGCGGCAGAGACCGCGAGGATAATGACGATCAGGATCACAATGATTCGGATCGTTCGCGGGTTCCTCCCACCGGCCTGCATCGGCGGCGTCGGTGAGGCACTGCCCGGTTGGTCCTGAGAGGGCTGCAAGTTCCTCCTCCGGGCCGCGGAAAGGTGCTATCGCATATAACGATTGGCCCCCCGTGAAGACAATCTCCGGGCTCCCCATGGGGCGCATCAAGGTGTGCGACGTCAGATGAGCAGCGGTGCGATCACGAGAGTGATCGTCGAGAGCAGCTTGACGAGGATGTGCAGCGAGGGGCCTGCGGTGTCCTTGAACGGGTCGCCGACGGTATCGCCTACGACGGCAGCCTTGTGAGTGGGGCTCCCCTTCCCGCCCAGATTGCCCGCTTCGATGAACTTCTTCGCGTTGTCCCATGCGCCGCCACCGGTGTTCAGGACGAGCGCCATGAGAACGCCCGCGATCGTCCCGACCATGAGGGTGCCGCCCAGCGGCTCACCCGCGAGGAGGCCCGGGGTGACGCGCACGAACCGGAAGAACACGCCGACGGCGACCGGAGTCACAACCGCAAGCAAACCGGGGACGATCATCTCCCTGAGCGCGCTGCGAGTCACGATGTCGACCGAGCGCGCGTAGTCGGGCTTCGAGGTGCCGGCCATGATGCCCGGGTCCTCGTGGAATTGGTCCCGCACATCCTTGATGATCGCCCATGCCGCGCGACCGACCGCGCGAATCGCGTAGGCGGTGAAGAGGAAGACGAGCGCCGCGCCGATGAAGCCGCCCACGAACGTCTCCGGGTGGGCAAGGTCCACACTCGTTACATGGGCTTCCTCGAGAAACGCGTTGAACAGCAGGAACGCCGCGAGGCCCGCACTCCCGACCGCGTACCCTTTCGTGAGCGCCTTCGTCGTGTTCCCGGCGGCGTCGAGTTTGTCCATGTTTCGGCGGGCGTCTTCGGACATCCCCGACATCTCGATGATCCCCGCGCCGTTGTCGACGATCGGTCCGAACGTGTCCATGGCCAGGATGTACGCGGCGGTGGAGAGCATCCCCATCGTGGCGATCGCGGTCCCGAAGAGACCGCCACCGGGAATCCCAGTCAATTGCCCGAGCCAATACGAGATGAGGAGCGCCGAGGCGACGACGATGACCGGCAGCCAGGTCGCCTCGAGGCCAACCGAGAAACCGGCGATGATGTTCGTTGCGGGCCCCGTTTCGGACGCGCGTGCGATCTCCTTCACTGGCCGGTACCGCGCCTCCGTGTAGTACTGGGTGATCCAGACGTAGAGGAACGCGGTCACCATTCCCGCGATGCCGCAAAGCCAGTAGAAGAACCAGGTCTCCGAGGAGGGCAGCTGGACCCCGGGCACCGCGGAGTTCACGTCGACCGCGGCGGGCTCGAGCATCGCCCAAGCCGCGAATCCGAACAGGATAGCCGCGAGCACCGTCGTCACTAGGTATCCTCGATTCAACGCGCCCATCGGCGTTTCGTTTTCCCGTGCCCGCACGACGTACACGCCGACAATCGAGGCGAGGACGCCGAAGCCTCGAGCGACGAGCGGGAAGATCACGCCGAGGACGCCGAACCACGGGAACAACACGACCCCGAGGACCATCGCTCCGATGTTCTCCGCCGCGGTCGACTCGAACAGGTCGGCGCCGCGTCCGGCACAATCCCCGACGTTGTCTCCCACCAGGTCCGCAATGACTGCGGGATTCCGCGGATCGTCCTCCGGGATTCCCGCCTCGACCTTGCCCACGAGGTCCGCACCCACGTCCGCCGCTTTCGTGTAGATGCCACCGCCGAGTTGGGCGAACAAGGCCACCAAGCTCGCCCCAAATCCGAAGCCGACGATGGACAAGATGAGATTCCGTTGATCGCTCTGAACCGCAGGGACCCCGTATCCGTAGCCGTAGTACAGGATCGAGACTCCCGCAAGGGAGAGGCCGACGATCGAAAGGCCGGAGACCGCGCCACCTCGAAGGGCTATCACGAGGGCGTCGTTGAAGGACCGCAGGGAACCCGCCGCGGATCGGACGTTCGTCCGGATGGCGATTTGCATGCCGATGAAACCGGACAACGCCGAAAACGTCGCGCCGAGGGCGAACGCGCCGGCGACCTTTAGGCCCAGTTCAATCGCGTCCGACCTGCCGCTCAACGCGCTCTGTCCAAAGATGGCCGCGGCAAAGACCACCGCGAGGACCGCCGCGATGATCGCGATCGCCTTGTACTGCCGCCGCAAGAACGCCCGGGCTCCTTGCTGAATCGCCGCGGCGATCTCTCGCATCCGCTCGGAGCCGGTGTCCTGTCGGAGGATGCCTCGCGCCAAGATTCCCGCGAAACCGAGCCCCGCGAGGATCGCGATCGGGATGATGAAGCTCAGATCGACTTGCGCGATGGCGTCCAATCCTCCGCCGTGAGCGCGGCCGCAAGTTCCTCCTCGTATTTAGGCTTTGACGGGTCGCTCAGGCGCCGTACTTATCGACGCGGTTCGAGACGTTCAAGAGGACGTTCATCACGTCCGTCCCTCGGAGCCGACCGAGGGCGCCGTGGGCCATGCTGCGCTCGTCGAAGTTGAGGACCTCGTCCACGCGGACCCCTTCGCCAAAGATCGTGAGGGGCACCGGATCACCGGAGTGGTCCTTCAATGCCACCGGGGTGGAATGGTCGGCGGTCAAGGCCACGACCACGTCGGTGGACAACATCGTCTTCAGATGGCCCATCATCGCGTCCATCCGCTCGATCACCCGGATCTTTTCGGAGGCGTTCCCGTCGTGACCGCACAGGTCCGGCGCCTTCACATGGAGGACGACGAGATCATGACTCCGCAAGGCGTCCAGGGCCGCGTCCGCTTTCGCGATCATGTCCGTATCCAGGCCGCCCGTCGCTCCAGGCACCTCGATCACGTCCATGCCGATCGTCCGGAACATCCCGCGGATCAGCGCGACGCCCGCGATCCCGGCGGCGGTCAGGTGGAAACGCTCGGTGATCGGAACGAGATCGGGAAAGACGCCGGCCCCGCGCAGCACGATCGCGTTCGCGGGCGGTTCGCCCTTCGCGACCCGGGCGCGGTTCACCGGATGGGACTTGAGGATCTTGTAGGCCTGCTTCGTGAATGCGTTGACGGCCTTCGCCGTGACCTTCGCCTCAGATTCGAGGGGTTTCGATTCCTCGATCGCCTCGCCGATCTCATGGGGATCCGTGTCCGTGACCCGCGGGGAAAGGCCGCGGCCCCGCAAGACGACCGCCACGCGGTGCTCGGTCCCGGCCCGCACCGTCGCCTTGATCCGACCGAGCTTGAGGCCGTCCAGGGCCTTCGCCAGTTCGTCCGCCCCTTCGCGGATTCGACCGGCGCGCCGGTCCGTGAGCTTCATCTCTTCGTCGACGGACGCGAAGTTCCCTCGGAACGCGATGTCCCCGGCTTGAAGGTCGATGCCGACGCCGGCCGCTTCGAACGGTCCGCGGCCCGTGTAGACCTCGTGCGGATCGTATCCGAAGAGCGCGAGGTGGCTCGTGTCGCTCCCCGCCGCGACGCCGGGCGCGATCGGATCGACGAGTCCATTCACGCCGTTCGACGCGAACCAATCGAGGTTCGGCTTCGGGGTCGCTTCGAGGGGTGTCTTGTGCCCGAGTTCGGTGAGCGGTCGATCCCCTAGGCCGTCGAAAATGACGAGCAGGATCTTCCGCGCATCCATTTCGGCCGCCGAAGGTCCGGTCCCTAGATATGTCTTTGCTGGGCCGAACGCGATTGGTCCGTGGCATGAACATTTACGCGAAGATTTTTCCTGCCAGTGGTCCTATTCCACCCGCTGGAGAGCTTGCATGTCCGCGAGCGCCGATTGTCCACGCTGTGGAACGCCGAATTCGTTGGCGAACCGCTTCTGTTCGGGGTGCGGGACTTCGTTATCGGGGTCCATCGCGCCCCGGACGATTCCGAGGTCGCCCGGGGTGATGTTCAGCCCGTCCCCGCCGCCCGCATCGGAGAACCTGGCCCCGATCGTCGCGGTCCTTGTGGCCGCGATCGTGGTTGTTCTGGCCGGCGTCTTCGCGGCGGTCCTCTCGGTGCGGCCGAGCAGCGGCCCGACCGCGCCTGCTCCCCGGGTCATCGGAGTAAACGTTGCCAGGAGCAGCGACGGGACGAACTGGGTTCTCACCTTGACGTCGGTCCCGACTGGATTGACTCCCTTCGACACGACGCTCGCGATCATGACCAGCGGCGGCGTCACGGCCCTCTCCGCGACCCCGCTCGGTTCCCTCAATTACAGTTCCGAGGGGGCATTTTATGCTCCGGTTCAACCGGGTGGCCCCGTCGCGGTCGGGGATCGGCTCCTCATCAACACATCGATCTATCCGACCGGCTTCGGGTACCAGCTGTCCGACGGGATCCATCTCTTGGCTTACGGCACCCTGCACTGAACCAGGCGGTCCTACGTGCGAGACTCGACTTTCGCCACTGATACGGGCATGCCCGGCGTCGCCTCGAGCTGCGCCGCGGCGCTCGCTTCCCGCCGCGAAATCTCTAGGAACCCGCTCGAGGACAGGGTGGCGAGGAGGTCTCCGGGAGCCACGAGCCCGTAGGTCCTCACGAACGGCACCGTCATTTCATAGCCACCGACCGTCACCGCGAGGCGGTCGCCGAACGCCCACGCTTTCTCCGCGAGCGGCCGCGGGATGTTCGTGACGACGTTGCCGAATCGGTCGTAGGTGATGACGACGGCGTCGAATCCGACCTTCCGCTTCTTCGGTTCGCCGAAATCGAGATCGACAAAATCCTTGATCGGGGGGCCCACCTCCTTCACCTTGGTGCCGGACATCAGATGGGCGGCGACCGGGGCGAACAGGTCCCGGCCATGGAACGTGTCGGAGAGTTCGGGTCGGCCCAGCTTCCGGTTCGTGATCTCGCGCACCTCCTTCAGGCCGAGTCGCCGCGCCGCCGGGATCAGGAGCCCGTTGTCGGGCCCGACGAGGAACGCGCCTTCGCAGACGCAGACGATCGCACGGCGCTTCGTGCCGACGCCCGGGTCGACAACGCCGACGTGAGCGGCGAACGGATAGTATGGGACCGCCGCGTAGAGCACGTAAGCCCCGTGACGCATGTCGTGGGGCCGGATCGAATGATCGATGTCCACGATCGTGGCCTCCGGATCGACGGTGAGGATCGCGCCCTTCATCGCCCCGATGTACTCGCCCGCCCCGAAGTCCGTGGTCAAGGTGACGATTGCGCTCATCGTTCGACTCCATCAGCTCAGGCGTCTCAGGCCTTCTTTGATTCGGGCGAGTTCCTTCTTTCGGCGGGCGAGCTCGCCATCCGCCTTAGTGGCGCGGGCCTCTCGATCCTTCAGCTTCGTTTCTCGCGTCTTGAGAGCCGTCTGGGCCGTCTGCAACGCGATCCGTTCGGCCCCGATCCGATCCCGCTCGGCCGCGAGTTTGGCGAGACGTTCCTCGAGGCTCTTGCGTTGTGCGGCGATGGACTCCTGCCGTCGCTTCCCGTCCGTCTCGGCGCGCGTCACGCGCTTTTCCGCCGCGGATTCGCGGTCTTCGACCTCCTCGAACCGATGCTGCAGGCCCTCTTCCCGCTCGCGCAGCGCGGCCTCCTGTGCCTCGAGCTCACCTTCGCGCGCTTCGATCGCGGCTTCGCGGCGTTGGATCTCTTGTTTGGATCGAGACTCGCGACTCGACACCGCATCGGACCGCTTCTCGAGCTTCTTTGTCTCCTGGGCATGCGAGGCCTCGGACTTCACCAGAGTCGTCTTCCGCGTCTCGATGTCCTGCAAGTCGGCGAGGAACGCGGTCTCCTGTTCCTCCAAAGTGGCCTTCAACGACTCGACCGACTCCGATTCTTTCGTGAGGGCTCGTTCCGCGGCGGCGACCTCGCTCTCCCGCTTTTCGAGCTCGGCCTGCTTGCCGGCGTACTCCTCTTCGAGCGCCGCCCGTCGGGATCGCAAATCCCCTTCGACGACCTCGGCCGCGTCGGACCGTTCCGCGGTTCGCTCTTCGACGGCCGCCGCGGACTTCTCGCGTTTCTCGATTGCGGCCTCCCGGCGTTTTGACGCCGCCTCCCGCTTGTCGAGGTCACGCTCGGCCGTCTCGATCGTCCGGAGCCGGTGTTGAGCGGCTCGCTCCGATCGAAGCAACTTCACGGCCTGTGCTTTCATCTTCGAGCGATTCGCCGAGAGCTCCTCGTCCATCCGGTCGAGCCGACGCTTCAACTGGTCGAGCGCCTTCCCGCGGGTCGCGAGATCCCGCTGTCGTCGCCGAATGTCGATCTGTCGCTCCCGCGCTTCGCGTTCCTCTTCCGAGACCTTCCGATCCTTGGCCGCCAGGTCCTTCGCGAGCTTCTCCATCCGTTTCGTCGCCCGCTCGAGTTCCTCTCGCCGGTCGTCGAGGCCTGTGTCCTGCGTTTCGTAGGCTTCGGCCTGCTTGCCGACCTTTGCCGTCTTCTCGGCGAGCTCCGCCTCGCGCGATTCGAGCTCCACCACCCGTCGGGGGAGCGATTTTTCGCGTTCCTCGATGACCTGCTCGCGCTTCGTGACCGAGGCGACATGCTCGCGGAGCTTCGTCTCGCGGTCCCGGATGGCCGCCTCTTGCGCGGTGAGGAGCCGCTCGCGTCGTTCCGCCTCCTGGAGCCGGTCCTCGAACACCTTCCGGGCCTCGGAGATCTTCTCGGCCTCGGCCTGCAGGTTCCCGTAGAGGTCGTTCATCTGCTTCCGTTCCCGTTCGAGGGATGTGGCCCGCGCATCGAGCGACGTTTCTCGGTCCCGATAAGTGGCTTCCTTCGACGCGATTTCCCGCTCCAGACCTCCGAGTTTCGCCTGCCGTTCCGAGAGGCTGCGCCGCTGGGCCTCGAGCTCCGATCGGGCCTTCTCGGCCTCCATCGCGAGGACCTTTTTCCGGGACTCGACCTCGACGTCCTGGGAGGCCCGGCGCTCCTCCAGTCGGCTCAGGATCAGGCCGCTCGCCTGCTTGACGGTCTGAAGTTCGGCCCGGAGGGAGTCGAGCTCGCGCTGTCGCATCGCGCTCCGCTGGTACTCCTGCTCGAGTTCCCACTTCCGGCGGTAGAGTTCCTCTTCGCGCTCGACGAGCGTCCGCTCCTGGTCCCGACGGGACTCGAGCTCCTTCTCATACGCCTCGCGTTCGTGGGCCTCTTGAGCGATCGCCTGGTCCAGTACCTGGTCCGGGTCGCCGATGCCCTCGACCGCGGCCTCCGGATAGCTCCGCTGAAGATGGTCGATGCTGATCGAGGAATGGCCGTAGTCGTACGTGCGGACCTCGAGCTGGGCCTTCGCGCTCGCCGCGTCCTTCAGGATCTCCGGGACGGCCTCGTGGCCGGCCACGTCGACGTCCGATCGGTGCTCGGCGAGGACCCCATCGCCTCGTCGCAGGACGAGGACGCCTTGCGATGGGGTATCACCGCGAAAGACGGAGGTTTTCAGGACCCCGTTGAACTTCATTGCCCGAAGCTCGGCGAGGATCGACCGAATCGCTTCAGGCCCTCCGTCGGCGATCCGTTCGACCCGACCCGGAGGAACCTCCATGCTCGCGTCAGGTAATTGTCAGACTAAAGAACCTTCCCCTGAGATTCGCGGCCCTGAAACCCCCAGGCGGATTCGCGGGGTGGCGTAGCGCGCGTTCGGAGGTGCCGGCTCGCCGCGCCCGGGGTGCGGCGTCGCGGCGGGGCCGTTCGATTACCTCCGCAATGAGGCCGGCCCCAAGTGATAATCGGACCGGTACGGTTATTGGTCCTTCCTGTCATAGAAACGAATTCGAGGACCTTCGCCGCAGAGATGGGCTGTGGTGGCATACATGCGACGAACCCGACACACCGCGAGAGTCCTTTCGGTGCCGCCAGGCGAGTGCCATGGAATGTCGGCTCACGCGCGGCTCCTATTGGGGTCCGCACTCTTCCTCGTGTTACTCATTCTGGTAGCCTTGACGGCCTCCGCATCCTTGTACCACTTCTACGATGGCGTTTCCGATCCCCCGCCGACATTCCCGTCCACGGGAAAGGCGGTGGCCATCAGCAACGCTCAGTGGGCCGCTCAATCGTTTCAGGCGAGCGCCTCCTACTTCCTGACGCGCGTTTCGCTATGGGCACAGTATTCCAGCAACGTCTCGGAGGCCTCGATGGTCGAAGTTCGTAGCGATGCCGGCGGGTTGCCGAACATGGCCGTGCCTCCTCTCGGGTCCAATACGCAGTTCGGCTCGGCCGCGTACGGATGGGTGAACTTCACCCCGAGCCTCCCGATCCAGCTCGTCGCGGGCCAGATGTACTGGGTGGTCATGCGCAACGCCTCCGGCGTCTCGAGCATCGGTTGGAATTGGTGGAACACCCGCGCCGACACATACCTAACTCCGGGACAGGGTTTCTCATCCGCGAACGAGGGCGGTACCTGGAGTGCCGGCGGCATCGGCGACTTTACGCTGAGGACCTTTGGCTACGAGGAGACGACGGTGAGTCTGTCCATCGCACCCGACACGACGGAAGTTGCGAGGGGCGGTTCGGCGCGGTTCACGGTCTGGTTCAACAATACGGGCACGGAGATCGCCCAGCAGGTCTGGATCAACATCACGCTTCCGTCCGGATTCGCGTTCGAATCCGACAATGCAAGCTCGATTGGCGGCCTGAGGACGCCGGGCACGACGGATTGGACGTTCTGGAACGTGGCGCGCGGATCGCATTTCTACCGTGCGATCGCATCCATCAACGGTGGCGTCGTGGCAGGCGCGTTTCTGGTCGTCGGGGTGTCCCTGGACTACACAGACTTCCTAGGGCTGCCGCGAGCGGGTTCCACGGCGAGTCTGAGCATCCTCGTCACCGCCGGTGCCCCGCCAGGCTCGGCCGGGGTCGACCTATCTGCTTGGCTCGCGGTCGGCGGTGTCCTCGCGGCGCTTGCCGTCGCGTTTGTGATTTGGCGCGGAGGGCGGATCGACGAAATCTTCCTGGTCCATTGGAGCGGCGTCCTCATCGTGCATCTCTCGAAGACAATCAAGAGCGCGACGGATCGCGATATCTTGGCGGCCATGCTCACCACGATACAGCAATTTGCACGGGAGGCTTTCGTTGAGTGGCAGGGTCACGACATTCGGCGGATCGACCTCGGGGGCCAGAAAGTTTTCCTACGGCGCGGTTCGTACACGTACCTCGCCGCCGTCGTCCGGGGCCGGAAGCCCGGTAGTCTAGCTTCGCGGATGGCGAGGTCGGTCGTGGAGTTCGAAGGGATTTTCGAACCCAAGCTGGAGGAGTGGGACGGTGCCCTGGAAACGCTGGTCGGCGCCGAGGAGATGTTGGCCGATGCGATGCTCCATGGAGGATTCGTTCGGTTTTCAAGATGGGTCATTCGAAGACTCCGGCCCCGCGGTGATCGTCCGCCGGCGTCGTTGGCCTCGATCCTGCAAGACCGGCGCCGGGCGAGAGCGAGCAAACACGCAGATTTGCGGAAGCTGGCGGTCCGACTGAAGCAACGCCCGGAGTTGGCCGAGATGGACGAGAACTATCGATCGATGGTCGCGACGGCGCTCGAAGAGGTCTCGGAAGGTCGTTTCACCGTCTGCGGTTTCGCCAACATCTACCTGGCCACCGCCCACCTCGACCCGTCGAGCCCGAAGAATGACGCCTGGTGGGGCACCGTGCTTCAGATGACCCGGGACGTCTTGCACCTCTGGAAATGGGATGGAGAAAGCCAGGCATGGGTCTCCGAGCATTACGAGGCGTCCCACTCACGGCGGTCGGAAGCCGACGCTCGGGCCTCCGGGGCGCCCAACGCGCCCCACGCCCGCGAGACCCTCCTCCCGTCGCGTGTCCGGGCATTGGATATGCTGCCTCTTACGAAAGACGGCTGAGGGATTCGGGACTTACCATCGCTGGACCGATTGAAGGACGGGTTTGGGAGTCGCCCGCCCAAGACACCGCGACCTCTGACATCCAAGAATTCGGCGGACGAACCGCTTTCTACTTGGAACGATTTCCTTGCTTCGCGTTCATGATGAGAAGAGGGTCAGCTGACGACTGTCGTGACGACCCCTATGAGTGCTGAAACGCCGGCCGACCGAAGGAGCCCGCAAGAGTACGCCCGTGCGCGGGCCGAAGCCGGGGGAATCGCCTGGCTTGCGGGTGGCACTGGCCTACTCGGCAGCCCTCAGGAATGGAAAGGGTGCGGTCTTGGCGCATCGCCAAGGCAGCACGGTTTCGGTCACGCCGCAAACGGCCCGCCGGACATGAGGGTCGTGTCCATGTACACGGCCGGGTCGAGTCCGAACAGGGCGGGCGAATTCTGGTTCCCGTTCAGCGCCCCGTTGCCGCGCTGTACCGCCGCGAACCAGGGCGCTCGGATCGTCGCCGTCCCGCACGACGCGATGGCGTCCCCGAAGAAGAAGCCGGTCCCCACCGCTTGCCCGCCGTTGAACGTCGCCGTCACGGTCCCGGTCCCGCCCGCGGCTAGACTGAGGCTGGACGCGCTGAGCGAGAAGAAACCGCCCGCCGTCGGGTCGTTGATCGTGAGGCTCACGGCGCACGTGGCCGCCGGGCCCAGGTTCTCGAAGGTCACGTCAACCGAGGCGCCGACTGGCTTTCCTCCGGTGAATCCTCCGAAGCTGATCGATGCCGGACTCAAGAGGATCGCCGCTCCAACGGACGACTGGACGTTGATCCGTCCGCCGCCCCGCGCGATCGGGCCCAGGCCGCCGGTCCCGGTCACGGTCCGGTCCGCGTAATTGACCAGCGCCGACTTGACCTCGTCCGGCGACCAGGTGGGATGCGCCGCCAACAAGAGGGCAACCGCGCCCGTCGTGTGGGGCGTCGCCATCGAGGTGCCTTGGAAGAACGAGAACTGGCCTCCGAGGATGCTCGACAGGACGTTCACACCGGGCGCGGTCACATCGGGCTTGAGCCGGAAGTCGTACGGCGTTGGCCCGCGGCTCGAGAACGCCGCGAGGATGTCCGAGTTCGTGGTAACGAAGTCGAAGAACGCCGACCCGTCGACCGTAACCGTTCCGGGCGCGTGCGCCTTAAGCGTCACGCCGTCCGCAAGGGACACGAGCACCGCCGGAATCGTCGGGTGGTGCACGCCATCCTGGGCCATCGGGAACGGGTCCGTCAGCTGGTTGTTGAGGATGATCACTCCGGCCGCGCCGCGGTCCTGGGCGTCCTGGATCTTCGTCCCGAACGTGCAGGCGCCGCGGTTGATCAGGGCGATTTTCCCCGTGAGGTCCTCGGAGATCGCCGTGCATCCGTTCGCGGGCGTCGTCGTGGTTGTCGCCGCGGTGATTGCGGGTTTGAAGTTCGCGAATTGGCCGATCGCGGCGCCGATCGTCGTCGTACCGAAGGTGACCTTGATCCCTTCGAAGTGCGGATCCGAGGCTGCCGCCGCGGTAATCGCGTTCGCGGCATTGCCCGGCGATTCAACCGTCAGGATGCCGGGACCGGAATTTCCTGCGGCGATGACCGCAATCGTCCCTGCGTCCACGGCGGCGTTGATGGCCTCCGAGAGCGTGTCATGGGGGCCTTGGACGTTTCCGCCGAGGCTGAGGTTGATGGCGTCCATGCCGTCGGCGACGGCCTTCTCGACCGCAGCGATGATGTCGTGGCTGAACGCGCCTCCGCCGTGGTGGATGAACGCGGAGCCGTAGCCCGGGAACACGTTGTAATCGTGGAGTGCGACGCCGGGCGCGACGCCGCTCATGGGGGCCGCGAGGCCCATCGGCTGGCCGTCGACGCTGATCGTCCCGGTGGTGTAGCACCCACCGATCGTCCCGGATACGTGTGTCCCGTGATCGAAGAACAGTGTGCGGCTCGGATCGAAGAGGCCGGTTCCGCTGAAGAAGACATCATGGGTGATGCTCCCCGCGGCGCGACACGACGCGATGAACGGATGGGAATCGTCAATCCCCGTGTCGATGACGCCGACCTTCACGCCCGCGAGGTCGCCGATCGCGCCCGTCGACGGATCGATTCCGAGGGACGGCCAGACGGCGTTCGCCTTGATCAATGGCACGGAGACGTCCATGGTCGGGTAGTAGACCCAATCCGGGGTCACGGACGCGACTCCCGGTGCGTTCGCGAGGGCATTCAACGAGTTGCCGTTCGTCTGGATCGCGATGCCGTTGAAGGCGAGGCTGTACTCCCGCACGACCTGCGCCCAGGGTGCGTTCGAGCTGAGCCACGCTTGGAAGCTGGCATGACGGAGGTGCAGATACGAGGCGTACAGGGCGACGTTCGCGGACGCCAGATCGAGTTTGTGTCCGTGGAGCGGCTCGGTCGCGGGATATCCCGCGAGGCCGCCGGCATACGTGGCCACCGGGCTGTCCGTGAACTCGACGATCGCATATTGCTCCGGGGGGGTCGTATTCCCGTTCCCGTTGCCCGGGGTCGCGCTCGCGATTCCGGTGAGCAACGCTCCCAAGACGAACATCATTCCAATTGTGATGGCACTCGCACTAGCTCGATGCGCAGACATGACCTCGTCCCCTCCGAACACGCGAGCCCAAGAACTCGCGATAACAGGAAGTGCGTCGGCCCCAAAAGCGTTGCGCCAAATCGGATTGCAGGAATGTGTTCTTTCGCAACGCGATAATGTGAGGCCGGTTCGCTATCTGTGCGCGATCTCGGCTACGCCTTCGCGGCTCTCCGGCTCGAAGGGGGAACCGCGACGGAGACGAGGTCTTCGGTTGGGCGATTCTCTGGCCAGTGCTCTCCTCCGATTTCCTCGCCCACGGCAACACGGTCGCGTCGATCCGGTTCCCAGTTGCGATCCTTGAGATAGATTTGGAAGTAGTTTCGGGGAAGCCACATGCGACGTGTCTTGTATCGGCGGTCGAGACGCTTTCTCCCGCCGACATAGGCCCAAATCTCCACGCTCGCGAGACCGGGATTAATCGGAACCGGGTCGACCTTCCGAATCCTCTCGCTCACGTGGGATGCCGTTGTGACTTGAACGAACCGCAACGGCTGCGGAGGGTTGATTCGAGTCGCGATCAAGTCGAACGCGTTGAAGATGTCCGTCGCCTGGCTAATCCAAATCGGACCGCGCTTCTGCACACTTCGAACGGCCGTATGGACGACGTAGCCTTGCTTTTCCAGTTCCTTTCTCGCCAACACTTGGAGCCGGTTTCCCTTCGTTACCGTGCCGCCCATAGAGTGCACTCCCACGACGGGATGTATTTGGGTGCTACTATAATATCCCCCTCTTAAGCCTATCCGGGGGCAGCGTGAACCGGACCCAGTTTACTTGATCGCCGTCTTGGCGCGCTCGATGTCGTCGACGACGAGCGCAATTTCCGTCCGCCCGTTCTTGGATCCGAGGATGTAGATCGAGTGGACGTTAATCCCGGCGCGAGATAGGCGTTTCGCGACTTTCGCGAGTTCTCCGGGCCGGTCCAAGAGCTCGAGGTCCAGGATGTCGTTGAGCTCGTACTTCAAGCCCGCATTCGTCAGGGCCTTCTGGGTCGTCTGCACGTCCGATGTCACGACGCGGAGGAACGAGATGTCGTGTTTCGATTCGCTCGCGATCGCGCGGATGTTCACGGCCCCGTTCGACAGGGCCTCGGTCACGCGCGCCAGCTCCCCGGGTTTGTCGGCTACGAACACCTTGAACTCTTTCGTTGCCCTCCCCCCTCGTCCTCGGCCGACTGAATCGGCGGGGCCGCTACAAAAGGCTTCCCCACCCCTGCGCGAACGTCACGGCACGAGCCGGGAGCGGTCGTGCGGGAACAGGATCGCCTCCCGGATGTTCGGGAGGTCCAGGAGCTTCTGGACGAACCGGTCGAGCCCGAACCCCCAGCCCCCGTGGGGCGGCATGCCATAGCGAAACGCCTTCAGGTAGAACTCGAAGTTCTCCGGGTTCAGGCCCTTTTCTTTCATCCGTGCGAGGAGGACGTCGTACCGATGTTCCCGCTGTCCGCCCGAGGCCATCTCGTCCCCTTTGTATTCGAGGTCGAACGACAGCGAGTACTCGGGCTCGTCCTCCTTGGCCATCACATAGAACGGCTTGATGGCCGTCGGATATTCGGTGATGAAGTAGAGCTCGTGGCCCTCCCGGCCCATCTCTTGCCCGAGGGCCTTCTCCCCCTCCGTGTCGATGTCGTCGCCGTCCCGAAGTCGCTTCCCCCGGCCTCGGAGGATCTCGAGCGCTTCGGAGTATGGCAAACGCTTCAACGGGAGCGACGGCCGTCTCGGCTCGACCTGAAGGAGCGCGAGCTCGCCCTTGCATTCGGAGCGCACGCGCTCGATCGCGGAATCGACGGCGTCCTCGAGGAACGGGAAGAAATCTTCCTGGCGTTCGATCCAGGACACCTCACCGTCGAAGGAGGTGAACTCGGTCACGTGCCGCACGGTGTCGGACGGCTCGGCGCGGAACGCCGGGGCGATCTCGTACACGCGGTCGAGGCCGGTCGACATGAGCATCTGCTTGTAGAGCTGCGGGCTCTGGCTGAGGAACGCGCGCCGCCCGAAATACGTCGTCTCGAACAACGTCGCGCCCCCCTCGGCGCCGGCGCCCGCGAGTTTCGGCGTTTGGACCTCCACGAACCCGTGGCGGTCCAGAGAGGCGCGGAACGCCGCGACGACGGCGGATCGGACGCGGAAGATCGCGCGGCGCTCCGGCTTCCGCAGGTCGAGCGCGCGGTTGTCGAACCGCGTGTCCATGTCGGCGCCGACCTTGTCCGCGATGGGCAGCGGCAACGGGGCC
>DATGWB010000218.1:0-2936 GCA_035299725.1 Thermoplasmata archaeon | reverse complement strand
TTGACGGTCCGCGAGATGAGGCGGCTGGTGAACCGTCTCCCGCCAAAGACCCGCGCCGCCATTGCGAAGTAC
Organism: Thermoplasmata archaeon; assembly: GCA_035299725.1. Classification (GTDB taxonomy): domain Archaea; phylum Thermoplasmatota; class Thermoplasmata; order RBG-16-68-12; family RBG-16-68-12; genus RBG-16-68-12. The sequence goes on along the minus strand of DATGWB010000218.1, from coordinate 2,864 downwards.
GAGGCGACCGAGGACTACCAGAACCCCGAGTACCTCGCGGCGGTCGACGTGTTCTATCGGAGGTACCTGTGCCGCCTCCCCGTATGGCCCCGCGAACTCACCTACACCCTCGAGCACGCCAGCCAACCGGTCTACTTCACGATGAACGGACCGAACGAGTTCACGATCATCGGCACGATCAAGGATTGGGATGTGACGGACCAACTCCCCCGCATCAAGGTCCCGACCCTCGTGACCGTGGGCCGCTACGACGAGGTCACGCCCCGGGTGGCCGAGAGCATTCACCGGGGCATCCGTGGTTCCAAGATCGTGCGGTTCGAGAAGAGCGCCCACTTGGCGATGTGGGAGGAACGGGCTCATTACATCGAGGTCGTCCGCGATTTCTTGGACGGCGTCCGGCCGCACTGAAGGAGTCTAACGGATGTCGACGCAGCCGTCCCTCGGCGAACGGCGTCCTCGCCCGCGGATCGAGACGCTTGCCGATCTGGTCTTCGGCCTGTCCTTGTCGGTTGGCGCTATCGGACTCATCGCGAGCTCGCCGACGACCCAGGGCGAGATTAACAACCACATCTTCGCGTTCGGCTTCACCTTCTTGGTCCTCATCACGGCGTGGATCATCTACACGACGTACATGTCCGTCCTGCCGGGAGACACGCGGGCCGTCACCTTCCTCAATGTCGCCCTCCTCTTGCTGGTCGCGATCGTCCCCTACTTGCTGAACAGCGTGGAGCTCTCGAACCCGTCGCTGAGCCCGGCCGAGGCGTCCGCGATCGGAGCGTACGCGTCCACGCTCTTCACCCTGGACCTCACGGGACTCATGGTCATCCTGGCCGCGTTCGCGCACGTGATCAGCTTGGAAGAGAAGAACCTCGTCGCGCCCGAACTGGCCCGCCTGTTCCGGAACGGGAGGAATCGCATGATGATCCTCTCCGTTGCGACCGCGATCTCGATTGCCCCGCAGTTCTGGGAGTGGACCCTGTTCGGCGTCCCGGTCCGCCTGTACATCTGGTATGTGCCGTTCATCTCGTATTGGGTCGGCCGAATCATCAGTCCGCAGAGCCGGACGTACCGGGCCTCCTGACGCGAGATCGGCATCGCGGTAGAACCCCGTGGGCGTCGAAGAGATCCGTCCGAAGCGCTTCCTCCAGATTCTACGTCGGTGTCGGCACGGAACGCGAAGAGCGCGCGATCGGCAGGTTCCTGGCGACCCATTCTTTCAGGACGACGCCGGGATCGAGGGCTTCGGGGGGATAGACACCGGGACCGGGGAAGGCGGGACCTCCGATCAGGAGCGTCCCGATCGCCGCAGCGGCCGCCGTGAGATAGATCACGGCCGTGATCGCGGCCCGCCTGCCCGCTTCTCGGTGGTCCATCACGATGTCTCGACGCTCGACCTTCCGCGTGCCGCTGGCCGTCCCCTCGGCCTCCACGCTCAGCGCCTTCGCCCCGCCGACCGGATGCACGAGGGCCGACGGTTCCGGCAGGGCTTGGAGAAACGCCCGACGGAACGGAACCCGCGCCAAGCCGATCGTGATTTTCCGGTCCTCGGCCAGGAGCCCCAGGAGTTTCAGAGACAGCACCGCTTGGATCAACTCGGGATGGAACGCCTGTTTGAAATCGACCCGCCGAACCGGCTTGCCGAGGTACCGCGGAAGGGTCTTCACCTCCTCGTGACTGACGAGGAAGGTGCGTTGGACGCCGACGGGAGCCGGGAACTCGAAGTCTTCCGAGTCGCTCAGCGGCTCTTGTTCTCGAAGGACGCCATCGGACCACGCGGAGGGAGGCAAGAGCATGTCCGAGAGGAAGGTCTCTCGCGAGTACAGCGGGAAGATGTCCGAGACGTAGCCGGGAATCTGCGCGGTGCCACCCGACCGGATGCGAATCGCGTCCACGGAATCGAGTGTGTCGGCGGCCTCCCGCGCCAGGACGTTGGACATCCCGGGATCGAGGCCCATGGACAGAAGGGCGCGCACGCCCTTGGCGCGAAATCCTTCGTGCCGTCCCAACTGCTCGAGGATTCCCGGGAGGGCGGATGGCTCGCGAGGTCCGGAAGCCGCGACGTCGATGTAGTGCACGCCCGCGAGGAGACACGCATCCATGACCGCGAGGTTGAACGTCGGCGGCGCCGTGTTGACGACGACGGTGCATCCCCGGAGGAGACGCGGGAGACCCGCGGGAGCGTTTAGGTCGAGGGGGGCCGCATCGACCTTCACCCGCCCCATCATCTTCGTGAAGAACCGAACCCGGTTCTCTTCCTTGTCGATCAGAAGGAGCGAGTCTATGGCAGCCTCCGAGCGGAGGAGTTGCGCCAACGTCCGGCCGACTCCGCCGACCCCGATGATCGCGACCTTCATGTGTCCCAACTCCGGGGCCGTCGCACCTCGATCACGGGATCCACACTCCTCCCGACGGGGGCAATTCCGGGTGACGGATCAATTGGAAGCCGAACGTTCAATCCTCTGGATCGTCAAACCCCGGGCATTCCACTCGGCGAACACGGAGGCGGGTTCGAGCGACTCCGCGGGATACGTCCCGGCGGACGGGAGCGCTCCTCGGTCCATGAGGGCGATCCCGATCGATGCCGCGACGCCGGTCAGATAGTACACCGCCGTGGTCCCGAGGCGTCGAGCCGCTTCCTCGTGGGAAAGAGCGATATTTTCGTGAAGGTGCTTTCGCACGCCGTGCGATGTGCCCTCGACGTCGACGCTGAGGCACTTCGTCCCGACCAAGTTCTGGGCGACGGAAGAGGGCTCTGGGAACGCGGATTCGAACGCCGCCCGGAACGGAATCCGCCCGTGGTCGACCGGGATCGTCCGATCTCGAGCGAACAGTCCGAGGTTGTCGAGCGCCTTGAGCGCCTGCGC
>DATGWB010000217.1:0-2707 GCA_035299725.1 Thermoplasmata archaeon | reverse complement strand
GGACGCCCTCGCATCGTAGATAATGCTTCTCGCGTCGGACGCCGCGAGTTGACAACGTCCCTTGCGCGCGCGCGTGGCGCGTCACCGGAAGCGCGTCGGACGCGCGCGGTCCGTTGACAAAGGGCCAGGGTGAAATAGCGTGAGCGGCCATGCCGCACCGCGATGGCGAAGATGGTCGACATCGGGAGGAAGCCGGACGTGCGCCGTCGTGCGGTGGCCACCGGGCGGATTCGTCTCAAGCCGTCGACAATCCGCGCGATCCGTGCGCGGCACGTGGAAAAAGGCGACCCGCTCCCCACCGCCGAAGTCGCCGCACTCCAGGCGATGAAGGCGGTCTGGCAAGTCCTCCCGCACACCCATCCGATCCCGATTACCTCGGCGAGCGTAACGTTCAACGTTCGATCCGATCGAATCGCCGTGACGACGGCCGTCGAAGCGACGTACAAAACGGGCGTAGAGATGGAAGCCCTCTATGGGGCCACCGTGGCTCTCCTAACGATTTGGGACATGGTGAAGGCCCACGAGAAGGACGCACATGGACAGTATCCGAGTGCGCGGATTGAGGGCGTCAGAGTCGTATCAAAGGAGAAGAAAGCTGGCCGCCTCTGACGTGCTTCCAATCGCTTGCGAAAGGGCTTAGAAATCCCAAAGCCATCTCGTGCTAGGGTTGGATATGGCCGAGGAACGAAAGGTTTCAATGTCGGAAGTGCGGAAGACGATTGCGGGGTCCTTGACCGCGGCGTTCGGATTTGTGATCGCGCTCTTGTGGAATCAGGTGGTCCAGGGCGGTCTCGCTCTGGCGCACGTGAGCACGACGGCGCCTGCGGATCCGCTCGCTTACGGCGTGTTCATCGGGACCGCGGTCGCGATTACGGTGTTCATGGTCGTGCTCATCATCCTGTTCGGGCGCTGGGGCAGCAAGTAATCCTGTCCTCGTCCGCGAGCGCTTCGACTCGACGGCGAAGCCCTTTTATCGCCGCCGCGGCATGGATTCCGGCCCATGAAGGTCGTGATCCTCGATGGCTACGTCGACGAGCCGTCGAACTTCGGCGTGCCACCGTACATCTCGCCGTATCCACGCTACGTCTCGGGCGCGATCCACGACGCCGGCCATTCGTCGGAGTACGTGACCATTGACCAGGTCCGCTCTGGTCATCCGCTGAGCGGCGACCTTCTCGTCCTGATCTCCGGCCCGATTGTTCCGGGCAAGTACCTTCGCAGCCTGCCAATCAGCGAGAGGGAAATCTTTCATCACGCGAGTGCCTTCGAAGGTCCGCGGGTGTTCGGCGGACCGCTTGCGCGATTCCGCTATTACGATGAGGCGCTCGTCGAGCCGTTCGACTGGGTCGCGTTGCGTGACATCGACACCGCGGTCTGCGACCACCTGACGACCGGGGAGTGGACGAACCGCGATCGCACGATGGAGGAGTGGGACCGCTGGGCGCTGCTCGGCGCGGACGTGGTCCGGTCCCATCCCGACTTCCCGGATCCGCTGACCGTCGAGCTCGACACCTCGAAGGGCTGCGTGCGGTATCTCAACAAAGGCTGCTCGTTCTGCATCGAGCCGATGTACGGCAAGCCGAAGTTCCGGCCGGTGGCCGGCGTCCTGCGAGAGGTCCGGCGACTCGCCGAGCTCGGCGCGGTGAACTTTCGCCTCGGCGGGCAGGCGGACTTCTTCAGCTATCAAGCGATCGGCCTGGGATCTTCCGCCACCCCGGAGATCAACGTATCCGCAATCCACGAACTCCTCGAGGGGATTCGGGCCGCCGCGCCGGGCCTGAAGGTCTTGCACACGGACAACGGCGATCCCGCGATGATGATCGCACACCCGGACGAGGCGATGGCGGCGATGCGGGACCTGGTGGCCCACGCGACTCCCGGCACCAGTCTGTCGTTCGGCCTCGAGTCGGCGGATCCCCGCGTCACCGAGGCGAACAACCTCAACATCGATGCGGACGGATGCCTCGAAGCGATCCGGATGGTCAATGCCGTTGGCCGCGAACGGGGCGAGAACGGGATGCCTCGCCTTCTCCCAGGCCTCAACTTCGTCGCGGGCCTCGACGGGGAGACGAAGAAGACGTTCGACCTGAATCTCGAATTCCTGAAGCGGCTCCTCGCGGAGGATCTATGGATCCGCCGGATCAACATCCGTCAGGTCCGCCCCGTGCGCCGCGAGTTCGAGCCGACCGGCCTCTATCGCGAGTTCCGGAGATTCAAGGAGGCCGTGCGGACCTTGATTGACCACGAGATGCTGCAGCGGGTGATCCCGGAAGGCACGGTCCTTCGGGACGTGTTCCTGGAGATTCAGGACGGCCACGTGACCTATGGCAGACAGATCGGCACGTATCCGATCCTCGTCGGCCTCCCCTACGACATGGCGTTGAACCGCTTCGTCGATGTGCGGGTGACCAGCCACGGCCAGCGGTCGCTCACCGCGATCGAGTACCCGCTCGACGTGAACCGCGCCCCGCTCGCGGCGATTTGCGCCCTCCCAGGGATTGGGGAGAAGCGGGCCGCCCGCATCGTCCGCGCGAGGCCGTTCGATTCGTGGCCCGCGTTCGCCGCCTCCTTGGACGATCCCACGGTGGCGCAACGAGTCGCGCCATTCCTCGGCTTGGCCGCCTGAGTCGTCGGTGGCCATCGGACGAACTTTCGTTCACCGGCAAGGGCAACCTTGTTTAAGGTTAACATGAGACCGCGAAACTTT
>DATGWB010000216.1:0-3445 GCA_035299725.1 Thermoplasmata archaeon | reverse complement strand
CTTCTCGACGAGCTCCCGGAGGCCGTACTCGTCCGTGTAACCCGTGTCGAGGAACGTGGGCAGGACCTTCTTCTTCAGCTCGTGATGGAGATAGTCGCCGGTCGCGAACTCTTCCTTCGAGTAGCCCGGACCGCCGACGATGATCCCTTTCAGGTCCGGCAGGTTCAGGAACGCCTCGGTCATCAGGTCGCCGATCTTCTTGTACCACTCGTGGACCGCGATGTCGTGGCCCCGCTCGAACCGCCGGGCGCTCTGACCTCCCATCCGATGCTTCGACGGCACCTGGGACTGGAGGTTCTTGATGACCTCGATCCGTTTGCCCCGCAGGAGGCCGAGGGTCGCCTCGCTCCAGTCGATCACGACGAGGCCGTAGACGTCCTTCTCCGCGAGCATCTCGTGGAGCGGCGCCGTGTAGAATTTCGAGTCGCACCGATAGAGGAACGACGCGACCGCCTCCGGCGGCTCGAGGACGAAGGCGACCATTTCCGTCTGGTCCGCGCCGATCTGCTTGTGGCCCGTGAAGACGACGAGTCCGTTGGCGGGCGGCATCCGGTACGACCGCAGCCGCTGGATCGCGGATTCGATCGCCTGCGTCACGTGTTTTCGAGTGCTTGCGCTCTTGATGTTCGACGACTGCGACAGCTCGGCCCGGAGATAGTTGGTCACGTCCGAGATCGGTCGGCCCGGCGGGATGTAGACGCTGACGAGTTCCGTGCCGCGGCCCGCCGCTTCTTCGATCTGCTCGAGGGCGCGTCGGAACTTGTATTTGTCCATCCCGGACATTTCGCTCATGGTTCGCACCACACAGTTATTTATCGTTCATTACCTTTTGCGTCGAGACTGCATCCACATGGAGAAAGTCGTCGTTTCACTCGGCGGATCCGTCCTCGTTCCGGGGTACGACGACGCTCGGTATCTCCGGGATCTCGCCTCATTGTTTCGAGACGTCTCGACGCGGGTGAAACTCTTCATCGTCACCGGCGGCGGTCGGATCGCACGTTACTACATCGAGACGGGACGTGCGCTGGGCATCGGCGAACGGACACTCGACGAGTTCGGCATCGCAGTCACGCGCCTCAACGCGCGGCTGCTCGCCGCGGCCCTGAACGGTCGCGCGAACCGGGAGCCGGCGAAGACCTATGCGGAAGCCGCGGCCCTCGGACGCCGCCATCCGATCGTCATCATGGCGGGCACGCGCCCCGGTCACACGACGGACCGCGTGAGCGCCTCGCTGGCCCGGTTCGTCCACGCCGCGCGGATCGTGAACGCGACCTCCGTCGCCGGGGTATACACGACCGATCCGCGAAAAGACCCGACCGCACGGTTGCTCGAACGGATCACCTTCCGGGAGCTGATCGACCTTGCGGGAAAGGGACACTCCGCTGCCGGGCCGAGCATCGTGTTCGATCCGGTGGCCGCGCGCGTCGTCGCGCGGGACCGGACCCCGCTCAGCGTCGTCGCCGGTCGTGATCTCAAAGCGCTCCGATCCGCGATCCTAGGCGATCCGTTCCGCGGGACCTTCGTCGTCGAGTGATAGGACGGAGTGTGCGTGAACCGCCGGACGCTGTACGAGGTCCTCGCGACGATATCGCTGGCCGTGGCCGGCGTGAGCGGAATCCTTGCCGGCGCCGGGGCGGTGCTTCAGCAGGTCATCAGCGTCGCGGCCGCGACCCTGTGCGCCTTCGTCTTCCTCGTTCCGGGGCTGTACTTTCTCGCGTACGCACGGCGGCTCGGATCCCGCGATCTCGCGCTGGTCCACGCGGCCGCGTATGCGGTCACCCGCGGGACCCTCGAAGTCAGCGACCTCGCGGCCGAGCTCTCCGTCTCCGGCGAGGTGGCGGCGAGGATCTTGCGGACCGCCGTGCGCGAAGGGCATCTCCGGGGACGCTTCGACGAACGCGGTCGGTTCGTGGCGGAACCGAACGGACCGGCGCCGGGAGACCGCACTCCATGACCTTCCGCGGATTCGTTGCCGTCGACATTCCACCGTCGCCCTCCCTCGAACAGTTTGCCGAGCAACTGCACGACGCGAGCGCGTCGCTCAAGGTCGTCTCGACGGACCAGCTTCATCTGACGGTAAAGTTCCTGGGAGACACGGAGGAAGGACTCGTCCCCGAAATTGAGGGCGCGATTCGCGAGGCGTGCGCCGACATTCGGCCGTTCGAGACTACCGTTCGGGGGACCGGAGCGTTCCCGAGTCTCTCGCGGATGAACGTCGTCTGGGTCGGGGTCGATGGGGCCGAGCCGATCGGCCGGGTCGCCGAGGCCCTGGACGCGTCGCTCGAGTCACTCGGATTCGCCGCGGAACGACGCCCGTGGAAGGCCCACGTGACCTTGGCTCGGGTGAAGGGACATCGGGATCTCGACCGCGTCAGGAGTGTCTTGGAAGTCCACCGCGACGAAGTGTTTGGGCACCACCGAGTGGATCGGATCTATCTGAAGAAGAGCGTGCTCACTCCGACCGGCGCCCAGTACTCGGTCGTCTCGACACTCATGTTCGGGGAGTGAGCGAGTCCACCGGCGCGTCGTCGGATTACGTCTCCGTTTATACCTCTAAGTAGAGGTATGCAGTCCCTGCCGGGCGATTTTGCGGCCCGATGGCGTCTACGCTTCTTTCTTGTCTGCGAAGATCTTGAGGCGGTCCCACTCGATTGTGTGCTTGAGACGATACTTCTGGAGGATCCGGCTCAGCTGCTCGGTTACCCGCGCGACCTCAATCGTCTTCCCGCGGCCGTACAGATAGAACTCGACCTGGTTCGAGATCGGGAAGATCATCCGCATGAGGCCTTCCCGGTTGTACCCTTCGGGTTTCCGGTTGTTTCGCAGATCCCTCAGGTTCTCTTCGATCAGGACGTCGACGTTTTCCATGTCTTCGGGGAGCTGCTGCGTCTCCTCGAGGAACTTCAGGAACAGGGGCCGGAACGCGGACACGAGGTTCTTCCACTTCACCTTCTTGTCGAACTTGATGTGGCCGCTCCGCGCGCGCATGGGTTTCGTTCCGAAGAGCCACGCGCTATTTAACCGTGTTCCGCCCGGGCGCGTCCGCCGACGTCGTCCGCGTCAGCCTTAAGCCGACCCCTTCGATGGTGCGAGCGTGCGGACCGCCCTGACGATCGCCGGGAGCGACTCCGGGGGCGGTGCCGGGATCCAGGCGGACCTGAAATCGTTCGCCTCGGTCGGGGTCCACGGAACATCGGTCATCACGTGCGTGACAGCCCAGAACACGCGCTCCGTCGACTCAATCTTCCCGATCCCCGTGGCCGAAGTCCGAAAACAGCTCCGCGCGGTCCTCGGGGACTTCGATGTCCGGGCGGCGAAGACGGGCATGCTCTACTCCGCCGAGATCGTGCGGGTCGTCGCGCGCGAGCTCCGCGGCACGACGTTCCCCCTCGTCGTGGACCCGGTCATGATGGCGACGGTCGGGGCGCGCCTCGAGCAAGACGAC
>DATGWB010000215.1:0-7936 GCA_035299725.1 Thermoplasmata archaeon | reverse complement strand
CATCCTCCGCCTGGTAGACCTCGACGCCGGCATCGAGGAGCCGGATGATCCGACGAACGTCGTCTCGTGAAACGTGGCGGCATGATTCGCGGATGCGCCCACACTTCGGGCACTTGACGATCCACTCGTCCCGGTCCTTTTTTCCCATCCTCGTTCCCCCGAGGCACCTCGGCCGACGATGGCCCGACAGGCGTGCAGCGCAGAGATTCGCGGAGCTATTTAAACATCGCCGGGCGCACTCCGGATCGCACCTTGCGAGCGTTTGCCGAAGGGTTCAATCATCGTGATCCGCGCGTCCGGCCCGAATCCCCGGGATCCGGTGCGATACCCGAGGTCCCTTTGGTGGTGGCGGCCCCTCCGTGCCACGAAGGGAACTCGCGGGCCATCTGAACCGCAAGGTCGAAGTTGTGGGCGGAGACCTCCTCGATGTTCACACCGAGCGGCACGGGCGGTTGCGATTGAGCCGCGGCCGCGTGGAGATGCGACCACAGGGTGTGTGCGACCTCGAGGGACGCCCGTCCGGAGGCGCCTCCGGCGGGAAGGAGAGCCTCTTCGGTCCGCGGGGACACCGTGGCTCCCAGCCACACGAGGAACTCGATGTCCTGGTAGTCCGAGACCGGTGCAAAGCTCAACAGGACTGTGGCCGGTTTCAGGTTCTGCGAGGAACATCGCCTCCCGTACGCCCGGAGGACGGTCGCCATCGGCTCCGCTTCGAAGAGGACTTGGGTCGTGAAGAAATCACATCCCGCGCGCGTCTTCTCGACGAGACGATCGACCTCGTGATCGCGTTCGGCGATCGTGATGTTGCCGAGGGCGATGTCGTCTCGCCCCTTCGTCACCGCCCGAAGGATGCGGTTCGCCTCGACGACGGTTGGCCCGGGATAGCGGACGCGACTGCTGTTCCCTCCGACCAAAACGAAGTTCCGGAACCCGTGGTCTTCGACGGATTCGCGGATCCAACGTCGAAGGACCGCCTCCGACGGGATGTGGGCGACGACCTTGTTCACAATTGGGTCCACCCCGAGGTCCGCCAACTGGGCCGCGAAGTCGCGCGGATCCAGATCGCGGTAGAACGGTTGGCCTGCATGGTTCTCCTCGAGGACCTCTGGGATGTTCACGCCGTTCAAGTTCTCGAGGGAGCGGACCGAGTCTCGGACCCGCTCGACGAATGTGTTCACCGCTTTCTCGCTCACCCGCCTCCCTGGCGGAACGATTTCGAGGACCACGGGGGTGGACGGGAGCGCCTCGCGGAAAGGCCGACCCATGCAGGCCCGCATGGACACGCGGAGATACTTGAACGTTGACAACGAGAATGGGGGGAGTTAGCGAATTTTCGGTTTTTTGGTTAAATACGCAGCGCCGGGTGGGTGAAAACTTCATTTCAATGACCATCAATCACGATTTGAGGAGGCTTCGATGAGCCCAAAGAAGGACACGCAAAGGTCCGCCAAGAGCACCACCGCGAGCAACAAGAAGTTCCAGGGATTCACGGACGAGGAACGAGCCGCGATGAAGGACCGCGTCCAAGAGCTGAAGGCGTCCGCGCGCCGCGGCCCGGGCGCGGACCAGGCGGACCTGGAAAGCGAGGTGCTCGCGAAGATCGCCGAGATGCAGGAACCGGATCGCGCCATGGCCAAGCGGCTCCATGCAATCATCAAAGCCAGCGCGCCAGCCGTCTCGTCGAGACTCTGGTACGGCATGCCTGCGTATGCCAAGGACGGCAAGGTCGTCTGCCACTTCCAACCCGCGCAGAAGTTCAAGACGAGGTACGCGACGTTCGGCTTCAGTGACGAGGCGAACCTCGACGAAGGTGCCCTGTGGCCGGTCGCCTTCGCGCTGAAGGAGCTGACTGCCACCGAAGAGTCTAGGATCAGCGCGCTCGTGAAGAAAGCAGTGAGCTGAGGACTGTTCTCTGTCGCGTACCTGTTACTTGAACGTTCTCCGTCTCTCGCGGCCCGGCCGTTCGTTTCTCCCCGACGAAACGAGAAGCATAATGTATCGCCGGCGATTGTCCGATTCGAGGCGAAGGGTTGGGCGATCGAATCCGGAAGCGCGCCCTCCCGTTCGTGCTTCACGACGTCGCCTTGCGTGACGCCTCGATCAACGAACTCGCCGAGGTGAGCGAGCGGATGGGCCTGGCCCTGAGCAAGGACGAAATGGGGCGCATCCAGGAATATTTCCGAAACGTCGGCCGCGACCCGACCGAGGTGGAGCTCCAGAGTCTCGGACAAGCCTGGTCGGAACACTGTTGCTACAAGTCCTCCAAGGTGTTCCTCAAGGAATTCATCTTCCCCGTTCAAGCGCCGTACGTGATCGACCGGGGGGACGCCGGGGTCGTCGAATTCGACGAGGACCACGCCTACGCGTTGCGGATCGAGAGTCACAATCATCCGTCCGCGATCGAGCCGTACGGCGGCGCGAACACGGGCATCGGCGGCATCTTGCGGGACGTCCTCGCGATGGGCGCGCAACCGATCGCCCTCGCGGACCCGCTGCATTTCGGCCCGCTCGATTATCCGATGGAAAAGTTGTCCCGCGGGGCCAAGCACCCGAAGTACCTGTTCGGAGGCGTCGTCGCGGGCATCCGCGACTACGGGAACCGGGTCGGCATCCCGACCGTGGCCGGTTGCATCGTCTTCGACGAAGGGTACCTCGGCAACATCGTCGTCAACGTGGCGTGTGTCGGCTTCGGGAAGAAGTCCCAGATCGTGCGGAACCGCGTGGCGTCGGAGAAGGACGTGTTCGTCCTCGCGGGAGGCCGCACGGGCCGCGACGGGATCCACGGCGTCACGTATGCGAGCGTCGACCTGACGGACAAGGCCGTCCGGGGCTGGGAATCGGGGGCCGTCCAGCTCGGCGATCCGATTTTGAAGGAGCCGCTCATCCACGCCTGTGTCGAATCAGCCCAAGCGGGCCTGCTCGACGGCCTGAAAGATCTCGGCGGCGGCGGTCTCTCCTGCGTGATCGGCGAGATGGCCCTCGGGGGAGGATTCGGCTCGGAGGTCGACCTCGAAAAAGTTCCCTTGAAGGAGGAAGGCCTCGCGCCCTGGGAGATCTGGGTCTCCGAAAGCCAGGAGCGCATGATGCTCGCTGTGCGCCCGGAGAACATCGACGCGGTCCTCCGGATTTTCAACCTGTACGACGTGCCCGCGACCGTCATCGGTCGTGTGATTCCGGAGAAGGTCTGTCGCGTCCGCTACCGCGGGACAGTCGTCCTCGAGATGGATCTCCCCTTCTACACAGGCGGCCCGGAGTATTCGCGGCCGTACAAGGCGCCGGCCACCCTTCCGAGCCAGGACCTCCGGCTTCCTCGGGAACCGCAGGACTGTCGTTCGACGGTCCTCAAGCTCCTCGCCGCTCCGAATATCGCATCGAAGGAGTACGTGATCCGTCAATACGATCACGAGGTCCGCGCCTCGACCGTGCTGAAGCCGCTCCAGGGCGTCATCGGAAAGGCGGCCCACGGCGATGCGTCTGTGATTCGTCCGCTGATTGATTCCTGGCGGGCGCTCGCGATCTCGGTCGCATCGACGCCGCAGTTCACCGCGATCGATCCGTACCGCGGCGGAGCCACGGCCGTGGATGAGGTGTGCCGGAACCTGGTGGCGGTCGGAGCGAGTCCCCATTCCCTGACAAACTGCCTGAACTTCGGGAATCCGGAGAAGCCGGACCGCCTGTGGTCTTTCCGCGAAGCGGTGCGAGGCATCGGGAGCACCGCGAAAGCCCTCGGGATCCCGATTCCATCCGGGAATGTGTCGTTCTACAACGAATCGAGTCGTGGACCGTGCCCGCCGACGCCGGTCGTCCTCGGCGTCGGAATCGTCGAGGACCTGCGGCACTGTGTGACCTCCGATTTCAAGCGTGCGGGGGACCCCGTGGTCCTGGTCGGCTCAACGCAGGCCGAGCTCGGCGGGTCCGAGTACCTGCGCCTTCGCGGCGGAACCGCGCCTGTGCCGTCCGTGGATCCAATGGGTCTGCGAGCATCGATGGATCATCTTCTGCGGGCCATCCGCGCTGGGACGGTGGCCGCGGCCCACGATCTCAGCCACGGCGGACTCGCGGTGGCGGCCGCGGAGATGTGCCTGGGAGGGGACCTCGGCGCGGATCTCAAGACGACCGCGATGGATCCGATGCGATGGGACGTACAGCTCTTCTCCGAATCGAACGGCCGTTGGTTGCTCGAGGTCACCAAAGACCGATACGAGGCCTTCGCCCATCTGATGGAGGGGATTCCGACGACGTATCTGGGCACAACCGGCGGTCGTTCGTTGCATCTCGCGCGGGGCCGGCAGTGGACCTCCCTCGCGGTCCCCGTGATGCGGAAAGCGTGGACCGAAGCGATCCCGAACCAGGTCGTGGTCTCGTGAAACGCTCGACCATCCGTGTGGCCGTCGTCTACATCGAAGGGACGAACTGCGAGGACGAGTCCGTAGCCTATTTCCGTCATCTGGGCGCACAAGCCGAGAAGGTCCACCTGAAGCAGCTGACGGGCGACGCGCCCGCGGAGCTGCGTCGCGATCTCGACGATTACGACATTCTGATGATCCCGGGCGGGTTCGCGGCGGGCGACTACGTCCGGGCGGGGACGATCTTCGCCGCCCGCATCCGCTCGCGGTTATCGAAAGACCTCGTGGGATTCGTGAAGTCGGGCAAGCCCGTGTTCGGCGTCTGCAACGGTTTCCAGGTCCTCGTCGAGGCGGGTCTCCTGCCGGCCCTGAGCGGCGTCATGACCGACGAGCCGGAGGCGGTCCTCGCGACGAACGACTCGAGCCATTACGAGTGTCGACCCAGTCTCCTACGGATGGAGAACGGCGGTTCGTGCGCGTTCACCCGGACCTTGAAGAAAGGCGATGTCGTCACGTTCATCTCGGCCCACGCGGAGGGCAAGCTTCTCTTCCCAGCGGACCGCGAGAAACGGATGCTGAAGGAGCTCGTCGAGAACGATCAGGTCGTGTTCCGGTTCGTCGACGACCACGGGAAGTACGCCGGATATCCCTGGAACCCGAGCGGCACCACGTTCAACATCGCCGCGCTCTGCAACCGCGACGGGAACGTCTTCGGCGTACAGCCGCATCCCGAGCGCTGTTTCTTCCGACATCTGCGGCCTGATTGGACCCGGCGCGAAGACGGAGATTCCACATACGGCGATGGGAAAACGCTGTTCGACGGCGTGTTGAGGTACGTCGAACAACGGTTCTAGGCCCCGCTAGCCAACGAAAATTTGAGACTCGGCGCCCGAGTCACGTCCCATCAAATGTAGGCACACCCCTTATCGTTTTTCATTCGAGTCGAGGAAGGACTTCGCGCTGCCAGGTATCCACCCGGGGGCTTCAAGCCGCAAAACAAGTCCCAGGAAATGCTAGACCGTGAAGGTCGCCACGGTAAACGTTGCGACATCGGTCCGGGAAACGTATCGCTGGTACGGATCCATGTAGGCCCAGAGGAAGGAAGGGACGACCTCGTATTGCGAACCGACGGCGAGAGGGTTGCCCGCATCCGTCGTTAGATTCCAGGCGAACGTCTTGCTTCGGGACTGTCCCGGGGCGAGGATTTCGTCCGTCACGAGTTGGACACAGCCCCACCACTTTGATGAGTTGTACACGGCATGGCGCGCTTCGTCGAGGACGAGGAACTGCACGTAGCACGGTTGCCCGAAGTGCATCACAATCGTTTCGAAGCCGATGTTCGTGAGGACCACGGTGACGTTCGATGAATCCCCCGGGGCGTAGGTGGCCCGGTCTGTTCGGGCGGTGAATGCGAGGCTCGGTCCCGAGGTCCCGCCCGAGACGAAAATCGTCGTCTTCCCGGACGGCGGAGAGGACGGACTCGTAGACAAGAGGGCTCCCAGGATCTGGTACGAGCGGAAGGTCGCGACGGGCATCCCCACATCCGTGGTCTGATCCCAGGAGAAGGTGAAGATTCGCGTGTCACCGGGCCGGAGCGTCCAATTCGTGAGCATCTGAACGCATCCGACGTGGGCTCGGTGGTCGTATACGGCGGACCCATCGACGGCGAGGATCGAGTACGAAACCTGGCACGTACTCCCGAACGAGACATAGGCGATGCCATTCCCCGCGTTCGTCACTCGGACCATGATGTTCACGGACTCCCCGGGAAGGTACGTCGCTTGGTCGGCGGTCACCGAGACCACCAAACGGGCCGCCGCGTTTTCCTGGCTCGACAACGGATGTGGAATGAACACGAGGACGGCGACCGGCAGGGTGAAAATCGCGGCTACGGCCACCACGAGGAGAATCCAGTACGGTCCCATCCGCCGCACGGCCGAGGCGAAGTACGTCCGAGAGCATGAAATTGACGCCGTGAGTGGCCGCCCCGGGCCTCTTCAGAGGCTCACGATGAGTTCGACGATGTCGCCGTCCTTCAGTCCGAGCGAGCCGCGGAGGTAGTGTTTCGAGATGACTTCGAGGACGTCCGTGTGGTGCGTGCGGATCGGCATGATGACGGCGCAGTCGACGTGGCCGACCGTCGCGAGGAAGCATTTCGCCCCGCCAAACGTGCGCCCAGCGGCCTCGAAGCCTGCGATCTCGATGCCCGGGCTATCCTGGAGAATCTGCAGTTTCGCGAGATCCGGGCCTCCGATCTTGAGGTTCAACGTCCCCTCGTACGGCTCGAACCAGAGCTTCTTGCGGAATTGGTCCTTGTAGCCCTTCTGGCGCATGTAGAATGCGCCCTCGTGGAGGCCGCTCGTGACGGCCCCGGAGATCGTCACGGTCTCCTTCACCTCGAAGATCCGCTGGTAGTCCGCGTACTCTTTCCGGAGGATCTCGCCGCCCCGGGGCGTGAGCCGGATGCGCTGGCGACGTGTCGCCAGATCGCGCGCGACCAGCCCCTCGCGGATCAGCTCGAGGATCCGCTGCGACGCACTCTGCTGGCTCACGCCGATCAGCTTGCCGAGTTCCCCGGAGGACAGGTTCACGTACTCTTTCGTCCCTCCGAGGAGTGCGATGGCCTTCAGCGTCTCGACGTGATACGGCTTCAACCGTGCGGGGGAGGACCGTTTCGCGCTTATTCCTTTCCCAGCGTCACAGCCCCTCCGCGACGAGATGGTTGCGCGATCGGAGGAAGACTCGAGGAATACCCGCCGCCATCAATCGGTCCAGGAGCGGCTGGTCATTCGTGACCACGACGGCGTGGTGCTTCGCGGCGAGATTGAGAAGCGCATCGTCGGCGGATCCGTGGCCCTCGATGATCCGGTAGTTCTTCGCCAGCCGCTGCGCGGCCCGCGCGTCCCGGTCGTGGTCCGCCAGCAAGGCGAGCTCGGCCAGGACTGGCGTCGGGACTGCGACCTCAACGTCCCCCAAGACGCGACGGAGTTCCGCATCGAGATGGACCTGGAACTGGAACGGCATGAGCAGGGCGTTCGCGTCGAGGAGGGCGAGTCGAGGCACCGTTTTCGTGCATCGATGCCGAAGTATATGGCCTTACAGTGAGAATCGTCCCGTCGCTTTTAAATATACATCAGTACATAGTGACGCTATGTAAGTAGCGAGACGATAACTCGCTGCGAACAAGGGAAGGGAACACATGATGCGGATAACGGCGGCGGTGGTCGTCGCGTTGGCGGTGCTGGTCGTCCCCCTCGGCCTGGCCGCGACGGCGAGCGCCGCGACGACGGACACGAACCGAAACGTCACGCCGAGTATCATCGGCCCCATACCGACGGATCGGTTCGGCGGCGGGATGGTGGTCGGCGTACGGGCGGGGCAGACGACCTTTGGCGTATTCTATGGAACGAACGACCATCCGAACAACGTCGTGATCTTCGCGGAAGAGACGCGGATCCTCGGCGGTGCGGAGATCGTGGACGCATCGGGCCAGCGTCTCGCGACGCGAGGCATCCCGGTCCAAACGGTCCTCGCGCAGAGCCTGAACCGGTTCATCGAGTTCAACACGACGAACGCCAGTGCGGGTATCA
>DATGWB010000214.1:0-9474 GCA_035299725.1 Thermoplasmata archaeon | reverse complement strand
GTCTTGGAGCTCCACGCCCGCGTCGACATGGACGGCCTCGTCCGGGAATACGCCGATTCGATCCTCGAGCGGCCCGCGAAGGTCGTCAAGAAGACGAAGATCCCGCAGACGATGGAACGATCCGAGATCGAGAGGCAGATCCGGTCTTGGAAGGACCGAGGGTACGACGTCTCTTCCGTCGACTCGAACCTCGATGCCGAGCCGTCCATCCTCGCGGCGTCCGTCGTCGCGATGCGCGACGGGGTCAAGAAGGCGGAGGCGGTGGCCGAAATCCTCTCCGGTCTCGATGTGGCGGGATTCGAGTCGCGAGCCGCGATCCTCCGGGAGAAACTCAAGGATCCTGTGCGGCACCCGGACATCGACACCGAGGTCGAGAGCCTTCGCGACGCCGTGGAGAGCCTGCGCCAGATCGAGGCGCGGCGCCAGGCCGAGATGGACCGAGGCCGGGATTCCCAGGCGCGGACGCGGAAGGTCTTGGACCTCGTGATGAAACAGCAGCAGGCGCTCCGTCCCGAAGGCGGTCCGTACTCCACGGAGGATGCCGCCCGGAAGGTGCTCGAGGAATCGCTCCCCGCCCGGGATGCGGCGACGAACCTCGTCCAGACGTACTCGTTCGAGTCCTTCATCGTCGGGGAGAGCAACCGGTTCGCGCACGGCGCGGCGGTCGCGGTCGCGAAGCAGCCCGCGAAGGAATACAATCCGCTCCTCATCACCTCCGGTCCGGGCCTCGGGAAGACGCATCTCTTGCACGCGATCGGGAACTACATCGTGGCCCATGCGAATGAACGGAAGGTGCTGTACATGACCTGCGAAACGTTCGCATCGAGCTTCGCGAACGCGAAGGAAGTCGGTACCCTCTCCGCGTTCCGGGAACGCATTCGCGGCATGGACTGTCTCATGATCGATGACATCCAATTCCTCAGCGGCATGCCGGAGATCCATGAGGAACTGTTCCACACGTTCAACGATCTGCACGACACGGAGAAGCAGATCGTCCTGGCGAGCGACCGGCCACCGAAGGCGATCCCGAATCTCGACGAGCGGCTCATCTCCCGATTCGAATCGGGCCTCGTCGCGGGCATCGAACCTCCGGACCTCCTGATGCGGGTCACCATCCTCGAACGCCGCGCCCGCGACGAGAACGTCTCCATCGAAGGCGAAGTCTTGACGTGCATCGCGAATCTCGTCGCCAACAATGTCCGGGAACTCGGGGGGGCGTTCAACCGAGTCGTCGCGTTCTCCTCGTTGATGAATCGCCCGATCACGCAGGATCTCGCCCGCGAGGTCCTCTCCGGTGCGACCGCCGAACCGTCGGCGGAACCGATCGCGCCGCCGGCCTCGGATCGGATTGCGTCGGAAGAGAGGGCCCGGCTGGAGGTCTCTGCGACGGCGAACCACGAACTCATTCCAGGCCGCAGCTACCTGATAGAGGAGGAACGACCCGCGAAGGCGTTCCGACTCTTGACGGATTTCCTCGGTGGCGGGGGCGGCGGCCTGGTCATCACCCGCACGAACCCGAAACGGGTCCGGCAGGCGCACGACCTCCCGACGCCGCGCGTCCTGTGGCTCACGGACCGCGAGGGGTCGGCGGAAGAGACGATCGCGCCGACGCTGGAGCGGATCGTCTACGAGATCGAGGACTTCATGGGCAAGCAGCCCCGGGGCGCGATCCTCTTGGACGGGATCGAGTACCTCGTTTCGAACAATTCGTTCGACGCCGTCCTCATGTTCGTCCGGCGGCTGCTCGACGCGATCTCCGAGAGCCGATACGCGTTCATCATCTCCCTCGGGCCGGCGACCCTGAGAGACCAGGAGCTCAAGGTGCTCGAGCGGGAGATGGAAGTGATCCGCTATCCATGATCGCGGCCGCGCTACCCGAGACCTTGAACGGTCTTGCGGAATTCGCGGATCTGTCGGAGCGCGTCGCTCCATGCCCCCTGCTTCACGAACGTGCTCGCGTCTTTGAGGATGCCGATTGGTCGGGAGAGGTCGTTGCCGCGCACCTTGAGGTCCAACAGTTCGTTCCGGGCCTTCCGCATCTGCTCCTGGACGAACGCCGGGACGTCCCGGTTCATCCGTTCCTGAGCCTGCTGCCCGAACCGGAGGGCGCCGGCGACATCCCGCCGGTCGAGCGACTCACGCCCTTGCCGGAGGAGTCGCTCCGCGTCGCGGAGGTCCATGCCCATCGAGCGGACCTCGCGCGCGAGCCGATCGCCGTCGTCGATGACCTTGCGCGCCTCGTGGAAGCCTTTCGCCTCCGTGTGGAACGTCCCGAGAGCCGCTTGGAGCCGGTCCCAGGCAGCGTCGTAGTCGCCCGCCTCCAGCCGGCCGACGGCCTCTTGGAGCCTCGGCGTGGCCGCCTGGACGCCCGCGTCCCCTTTGGCGGCGCGGAGTTCCTGGATGACCGTGTCGATCTGTCCGCCGATGAAGTCGACGAAGGCAACGTCCAGCGTTCGACGGGCGTCCGCGATGAGCGTGACCGCGCGTTCGATGTCGCGTCCCTTGCCCGCCTGGATCGCGTCGTTGATGATCCGCTTCCCCTCGTCGATCTCGAGCCCGATCCGCTTTGCGGAGACCAGGAGGGGCTTCACCTCGTTCACCAATTTCGGGAGTTCGCGGTAGAGGAGCTTCCGGTCTCCCGTCGGGATTCGACGTTCCGCCTCCCGCCGGTTCCGGCGAAGTTGGTCGATCCGGTTTTGGAGGGGAGAACGGGCCGGCTTCCCGCTGACCGTGGGCGCGGCGAACGACCGGGTCGGAGGAGCCTCCATCTGGACGGCTGCGACGACCGGCGGCGGTTCTCGGATTTTCCCCATCGGCGCCGTCGCCGTCTGCGGGTCTTCGGCGAAGCGGACGCCGCAGCTTGGGCAACGAAGCGCGTCGGCCGGGACCGAGCTCTTACAGACCGGGCACTCGTACTCCGTTGCCTCGCCCTCGGAGAATTCGGCTCCGCAACCCGGACAGACGGTCGCGTCCGCCGAGACGAGCGTCTCGCAGACGGGACACAGGAACTGCTCGCCGAGGTCGGCCGCGGCCTCCGTGACGGCCCGGGGTTTTGCGGCGGCACCGACATCGGCCGATTCCGGCGTTTCTCGGGCGACGTTCTTCAGCGTTTCGAAGATTTCCCGATGGTCCTCCTTGCCTTCCATGATCGAGGCGAGGATCTCGTCGATGCTCCGCCCGTCCTTCACGGGCGTGTCGGTCGGGTCGACGCCTCCGCCGATGTCGAACAAGGTGAGGTCCGTCTGGCACGAAGGGCACACCCGCGCGTTCGCGTCGATCGGTGTGTCACAGACGGGACAGACTTTCGTTTCCTTCGCTGGCGTAAGCCGACACCTCGAATTCGTCGACGCGTTTCTATCTTGAATAAGCGTACAAAGACTTTCCGGACTCAGTTCAGAGAATGATAAGTCCTCAGCCCAGATAATCAGCGCAAAACGATTAAGTGAGCCCTGCCCCCGTGTGATGCGTATCCGGCGCGGCCATGGCATTTCGCAGTGCAATCGAGGGTCTGGACAAAGTGATTCGGAGCGACATTTTGCCACCGAAGGTCATCCTCGTCACGGGTCCGCCCGGATCGATGAAGACGTCCTTCTGCTACACGCTCATGTCACGCTACCTGAAGGACACCGGCGAGTTCGGGCTGTACACCACGCTCGAGGAGACGGTCCAGTCGCATCTTCGGAACATGGAGTCCCTCGGGGTCGAGCTCTCGATGAACATGCAGATCAGCGATTTCACGGATCTGCGGGAGATCGACGCGGTCGTCGGCCCGGAGGACCAGACGGACTACCTGGCGTTCATCGAGCGGATGATCGGCCACTACCGCAAGGTGCACGGTCAGAAGTTCAAGCTGTTCGCCCTCGATTCGCTCGGCGCCCTCTACTCGCTCATGGAGAACACGAACAACATGCGAAAGCGGATGTTCTATTTCTTCAAGATGCTCCGGGACAACGAACTCACCTCCCTCGTCGTCATGGAACGCGCGTCGAACGGCGAGAGCCAGCTCCTCGGGAACGAGGGGTTCCTCGTCGATGGCATCGTGATGCTGGGCCTCGACCGATCCCGCGGGAAGCTCGTTCGGTATCTCCAGGTGGAGAAGATGCGATCGGTCGACCACTCGATGGAGAAGCACGCGATCGAGGTCCGGAAAGGCGGGCTGACCGTCCTCGGACCGATCTTCGAGACGGGAGGGAATTCATGAGACACGCTCGCACGCCGACGCCTGGGAGGCTCGGCGCCACGCACCGACATCGGAGGGCACTGTAGATGGCCGAAGGATCGATCCTGGACGCGCTGGACGCACTGAAAAAGCTCGAAGAAAACCTGAAGGCCCGGGACGCGGAGTTCCGAGAGCGCGAGGCCGCGCTCCAGGAACAGGGGTCCAAGGTCGAGGAAGACCGGCGGGTCCTCGATCAGGAGCGAACGTCCCTCGCGGATGAGCGGGATTCGCTCGTCGGCCGCGAGAAAGGGATGCGCGCCCGCGAGAAGGAACTCGAGCAGAGTGAACGGGCCATCGCCGACCGGGAACAGGAATTCGACGCCACGAGACAACAGGTGCTCGCCAAAGAGAACTCGGTCGTCGCCCGCGAGCAGGAACTCGCGAAGCGACTCGAGTCCCTCGTGAGGAGGGAAGAGGAGATCTCGCGGCGCGACACGGAGGCGGTCACGCACGCGAAAGACATCGCGGCGCGCAAGACCGAGATCGCCTCGCGGCAAGAGCAGATCGTCAAGCTCCTCGAAGACCAGAAGGCGACGCTCGATGCGCAGATCGGTCGGAACCGGGAACTCATGGAGCGCGAGAGGAAGCTCGCGGCCGAGGAAGAGAACTTCGCGGCAGCCCGCGCGAAAATCGCGGAAGAGGGGAAGCGTCTCCTCGATCGCGAGAAGGCGCTGATCGCCCAGGAGCAGTCAATCAAATCCATGGCGGCCGCTCCCGTCTCGATGCCCGCCGTCTCCGCGAGAGCCGTCCCGACGACGCCGGCACCCCAGGCGGGAATTCGGCCGCAACCCGTGCCGTCCAACCCGGCTCCCGTGGCGGCGAAGCCGGTCGCGCAGATGCCGGTCGCGGTTGTGCAGGTGGCGAAGCCTGTCGCGAAGGTCGCGGTCCAAGCCGAGACCGCTGCTGGCGGCGAATCGGAGATCCCCTGTCCGGCCTGCGGCACGATGATTTCGTCCGATGCGATCATGTGCTACGCGTGCGGCCACCGTCTCCAGGATGAGACGGCCGCGGAAGAGACCACCGAGACGGAAGGCGAATCGGAGATCCCCTGTCCCGCCTGCGGCACGATGATTTCGTCCGATGCGATCATGTGCTATGCGTGCGGCCACCGGATGGCGTCCGATGACGACAAGGTAAAGAAAGCCCCGGTGAGCGTGAAGAAGGTCATGAAGAAGAAAGTGATTTGAGCCGGCGGCCGGGGCGACGCAAGCGTGCACGGAGCCTTCGTCCATCCGGCTTTTCTTGCATTTTTCGGCCCATTTTCATCGACTTTTTCTTATTTCTATATTCGCGAAACGATAAAATCTTTTCCTCCATATTCCGGCGTTATTCTGTCGCGTGAGAACAGGTGCGTATCGGGATAGATAATCGCGCGGTAACCTATTTATAAAGAGGCCCCGGATGGCCCGCGCAACATGCCCACCGGTCGTAGTCCTCCGGATGCGTTCGGCCGACTCGACCTCAGGAGGTCTTGGGTTGTCTAGCCGATCCGAACGGAATGCAAAGGCCCTGACGTGTTTGATCGTTTGGTCCGTCGCCCTGGGTGGCCTCTTCGCCGCTTTCGTCGCACTCACCCCGGCCGCGCGAGCCGGAACCTGCGACCAGGTCGGTGGCGTGATCACCGGGACCTGGACGGTCACCACGACTCAGGTGTGCACAGGAATCGTCTACGCCGTTGACGGTTCGATCAACATCAACGCCGGGGGCAGCCTCACGGTGGTCAACGGCGGTTTGAGTTTCTCCAAGGATACGTCTCACGAAGGCTATGCGCTCAACGTGAACGCGGGCGGCGAACTCGTCCTCGACAACTCGATTGTCACGACGCAAACGGACGCCATCAATCCGTACCTCAAGCTCGCCTTCACCGTCTCCGGAGCGAACAGCCACTTCGCGATGAAGAACGGAGCCGTCCTGAAGTTCCCCGGTTGGTTCAACGCCACCGGCACGACGATCGACATGACCGGTTCGACGATCACCGGTTTCTCTTCGTCCGAGCTGTTCGGCCTCGGTGTGTATGCCGATGACAACGACGACAGCCCGCTCCTCTCGTGGGCGTCCACGACCGCGAGCCTGTACGGATCGCGCATCGAGCGGATCTACGAGAACACCACGGCGAGCAGCGGCAATGCCACGGGCCCCATCGAAGGCAACCTGGCCCTGACCGCATCGAGCAACCTCTACGCCTACGATTCGTACATTGGTGTCGACTTCTCGAACGTCCTCGGGTTGCACAACGCACTGCAGGTCGACGGCACCTCGAGCGCGTACCTGTACGCCGTCACGATTGACCGGTCGCAAGACCCGGTCCTCAAGTCGACCTGGCAGCCGGCCTACCAGCCGCTGGCCGCGGGCGGGAGCATTTTCCTCCTGCGGTGGCTCCGCGCCTCCGTGGTCGACTCGACCGGATTCCCGGTGAGCGGCGCCTCGATTTGGTCGACCCTCAGCCCGAGTTCGACGACGGCCCAGTATCCGGATAACGGTCTCTCGTCGACGCCCAGCGCGCGGACCCTCGCCTACCTCGGGAAAGCCGCGAGCGGGGCGAACGCGTGGAACCGCACGGATTCGAACGGCCTCGCCGTGATTCCGCTGTACACCGACGTGATCACGACCGCCAGCCTGCCGAACGCGGCATCGTTCGGCAACTACCAGCTGACCGTCGCCTTCGCGGCGACGACCGGCCCGGGCGGCGTGGACTTCGACCCGTATCCGGCGATCAGCGCGGCCAACAACACGAAGTCCGTCACGGTGGGCCTCGCGGTCCAGGTTCGGACCGGTCCGGACCTGACGGTTGCGCCGGCGAGCCCCTCGATGACCGTCCTGCAGAACCAGCCCTTCACCGTCTACGCCTTGATCTCGAACCAGGGCCAGACCACGGCGAGCGGCGTCTCCGTCGCGGCGTACCTTGATGCGAACCGCGCCGTCACCTACGGCCGGGTGGACAGCCTCACGGTCGCCACGTTCCTGAATCAGACGATGACCGTTCAGGGCGTCGCCGCAGTCGGGGGCCACACGCTCGAGCTCATCGTCGACCCAGACAACACGATCAACGAAGGCGGCCCCGCTCAGGAGAACAACAACTTCGCGAACATCACCTTGAACGTCCAGCCGCCTCCGGCCGGGTTCACGGCGATCCTCACGCCGACGAGCGGCCAGACCGTCGTATCCGGAAACGCGCTGAGCGTCACGGGATACGTTCGGGACTCGGGCTCGAACGGCATCGGAGGCGTCGTCTTGGCGATCGAGCTGCGCAGCGGCGCCACGGTCCTTGCGACGAACTCGACGATGTCGTCCAGTAACGGCTTCTTCGTCGGGACGATCGTCGTGCCCTCGAACACCCAGGATGGGCAGTACTCGATCGTCGTGACGCCGGCAACGACGCTGATCCAACCGGACACGACCAACATCGCGGTGCAGAGATCCTCGTCCTTCTTGTTCCAGAAGGTCCCGGTCCTCGGCATCGAGTGGTGGCTCTTCCTGGTCATCCTGGCGGCCGCAGCGGCCGTCGCGATCGGTGTGTCGCTATATTGGAAGGTCTACGGCCTCGGCAAGATGGTCGAGTGCGGCGAGTGCGGCGCCTTCATCCCGGAGGACGCGACGACCTGCCCGAAGTGCGGCGTCGAGTTCGAGCGGGACATGGCGAAGTGCTCGAACTGCCAGGCCTGGATCCCCGTCGACGTGAAGCAATGCCCGGAGTGCGGCGTCGAGTTCGCGACCGGTCAGCTGGAGATGGCCGATTACAAGGAGAAGATGCGCCTCCAGTACGACGAGGTCATCGCCCGCTTCAAGCAGGAAGCCTCCCGCCAGCTGGGCCGCAGCCTGAGCGAGACCGAGTTCCAGGAATGGTGGCGCAAGCAGCCGACCTTCCTCACCTTCGAAGACTGGCTCCGCGAGGAAGAGGAGATGCGCAAGATGGGCTCGAAGCCGTGCCCGACCTGCGGCACCCTCAACTCCGTGACGGCCACGGTCTGCCACAAGTGCGGATCGTTGATGCGCGATCAACGCCCACCGACCGGTGGAGCGGTCGTCGCCGGCGCTCCGGCGCGAAGAGTCCAGGCCCGAGGGCCGATGTCCCCGCCCGGACCGACGAACGCGCCCGCGCCGATCGTGCAGAAGCGCGTCATCAAGAAGCCGATCGAAGGCAAGGAAGGCGAGAGTTCGGAAGGCCAGAACAGCAACGGAAATTCGTCCGACTCCGAAGATCTCTGAGCCGGCCTTCCCCCAACCCCTTTTCATTTCCGAATCATCGAGCGAAGCTCCGCATGGGAAGCATGCTCTCCTCCGGTCGAGCGTGGTGACCAGTTAGGCCAGGCTGATCGTCACGGGTGTGGATGAAGCGGCTACGTGCCATGCGATCAGCATCGCGGGCGGGCAATGCGTTGACGCCTTCCCGAAACGAACGGGTCTGGTCCCACGAACCTGCACTGAGAATCGAGGATTGCTGCGTCTGGCGGTGAGGGCCGAGAGGCTGCGCCACTCGGCCCAGGATGCTGCCATCCCCGGAGTCCTCTAGAAAACGTTGCAGGCCGCGTTGCATGACTTCTGCGATGTGGTCCTGGGCTGGGAGCGACCGAACAGATTTCGCCCTCCTGAACTACGCGGCCGGCTGTTCCGCGGCTCCGGAGGTCGGACGTACGCCCCCTTCTCTTCGGATTATGTCGTCGAGCCCTCGTTCCCCACGCATGCCCGCCCAATTCGGGCGGGCCCTTTCCCTTATGAAAAAGCGGTTATGCCGGGCGCAAGCTCCTTAGCTTTGGTCGCGAATAGTCCATGGTAGGAGGGATCTTGATGCCTCTTTGGGGCCGAGAGAAGCGGTCAATGATTGTCCGTGATGCAGGGCTCGTGGGCATTTGGGACTTGGACCCCTCTGATACCGTCGCCCTGGCGAGATACGGAAGCACTACAATGATTCTTGGGGAGGATGGCAGGCTCACCCACGTTATTCACGCACCGGAAAAGGACATGATCATGCTCCTCACCTGGAGGACCGAGGGCCAGACGATTATCACCAATCAACACTCCGCTCCGCGTGAGGAGAAGACTTCCTACACTCTACTCAATGATCATACCTTGCTTCTGACCCTCGCGGGAGAGACATCGCGGTACGTAAGGCAGAATCCATTCCCTCGCTGAACAGACACGCCCCCTTCAGTTTCGGATGACGTTATCGTAGCCCTCGTTCCCCGCCAATGCCCGCCCTTCAAGAGGCGGGCACCTTCCCACTCGGGTGTCTGCTCGAGCCTTTCAGAACCCGAAGC
>DATGWB010000213.1:0-21580 GCA_035299725.1 Thermoplasmata archaeon | reverse complement strand
GTGCCCGATCGGCGCTCGCGAGAAATCCGAAGATTGGCCGATCCCGGGTGCCACGGGCAAGACGATGGACGAGCTTCGCGCGATCCGGGACGAACTCCGCCGCCGCGTGGCCGAACTCTCGAAGCGTCTGCCGGAGTCCGTTGTCTCACCGACGAGACCGCAGCCAAAAGATTGAAACCTCCCGCACCGGTGCCGCCGGCGTGCGGCCCCTTCTGATCACGCATTGCGGCGCGGGCTCGGATCCCTCCGTCCAAGATGCGGCGGAAGTCGCGGGGGCCCGCGGCATGGAGGTCTTGGCCCGCGGGGGCCGTGCGCTCGATTCGGTCGTTGAGGCAATCGTGGTCCTCGAAGACGATCCGCGGTTGAACGCGGGGACCGGCTCTCGGATGCGCATCGACGGTCGGATCCAAATGGACGCGGCCCTGATGAACTGGGACCGGGAGGCGGGCGCCGTCGCCGCCATCGAGGAGGTGAAGAACCCGATCCGGGTCGCGTATGATGTCCTGAAGACGCCGCACATCCTCCTCGCGGGCGCGGACGCGGTCGAGTTCGCGCGGTCGAAAGGCCACCCGCGATACGATCCGTCGACCCCGGAATCCCGCCGAAACCTCGAAGAGAGCCTTGAGAAGATCCGGAACGGACGGCTGCCGCGATACGCGCGGAAGTGGAAAGGCGTCGCGATCCACGACACGGTCGGCGCGGTCGCGCGGGACCGGCGAGGTCGCTTCGCCACCGGCTCATCGACGGGAGGTCTTGCGTTCATGCTCCCGGGCCGGGTCGGCGATTCTCCGATCGTCGGCGCGGGATTGTACGCCGGCCCCCGCGGCGCGGTCTCCGTCACCGGGATCGGCGAGGAGATCATCAAGCAGGTCTTGTCGAAGTTCGTATATGACCGCATCGAAGACGGTCTCTCGCCCCAGCGGGCTGGGGATCGCGGGCTCGCGCTTTTCCCCCACGATGTCCCGATCGGAATCATCGCGATTGCGTCGCGGGGATGGGGCGAGGCCGCCAACCGCGAGATGGCATTCTTCGCGTCATCCGCGCGTCGAACCTTTTAAGACAGCCCGCGTTATCACGGACCATGTCACGTTTTGTAGGGGGAGGTTTTCGTGACTCGTAGGAGCGCGCTCACCAGCAAGATCGAGGCCGAGGTCAAGCTGCTGCAGCGACATGTCGCGATGCTGAAGGCGATTATGGAGAACCAGCCGATCGGGATCATCCGACTCTCGGAGCTCCTCAACTTCCCGCAGCACAAGGTCCGGTATTCCCTTCGGATCTTGGAACAGGAGGGGTTGATCAAGCCATCGCCCGAAGGGGCCGTGACGACGGACAAGCTGGAGGAGTTCCTCGACTATCTGAAAGGCGTCCTCGATTCGATGTCGGGAACCGTCCAGGAACTCCGCAAGACGCTCGGGTGATCGGACCCGAACGGTGCGTTCACGCGGAAAGGAACCCGAGGACCCCACTCACGATCGCAAGGATTGACGGGGTTCCGCCGACTCCACCAGGGATCAAGAGGGTCAACACACCGATTGCGAGGTTGATCAACGCCCCGAGGCGGGTCTTCCCCCATCCGAACAGGGTGCTCGTCTTTCCCCGGTAGATCAGATAGCTCCCGTACAGCACGCCGATCCCCGCGATCAGCGTGACGACGTCGACGCCTCCCTTCGATTGAACGAGGAGAAGGATCAGCACTCCGGCGATGAGCCCGAGGATGAGGGCGATGATGCCGAAGAGGCGCTTCTCACCGATCATCGGCGGGCCGAGAGACCCATCCTATCTAAGGCTTGTGAATCGGATGTCGAACTCGGCGGCTCGGTTATTTAATAGCTTTGGCTAGAGTGGTGTCGGAGGCTCGGAGCCACGCCTCCACTCCGGTGCGGCGCAGAAACTATTTGAGGACCCCTCTTGTATCGCATCACAAGCCGTCGTAGCTCAGTCCGGTAGAGCCCCCGACTGTTAATCGGGTGGTCTGCGGTTCGAATCCGCACGACGGCGCTCTCTCCCATGCGATTCGGAGTCAATCAGCGGTGCCGCCGAGCCGCGCTTTATCCGCGCGAGAGCGTTTTTGGGCGAAACCGGGATAATACCGTTCTCTCGAGAGAGTCGTCCTGTGGCGCATTCCCCGGATACCCATTACGAGTCCCTTGGAATGGGAGATCGTCCGAGTGGAAGATGCATCCAACAGCGGAAGCCTGTCGGCTGGTCTGGCCGGGGCCTTTTTGTTCTCCTGGCGAATTCGGCGTGTGTGCTCTTCCAAGTTGAAAAGCGGTTTCGAGCCCCTCTTCCGGATGTCTACGCATGGTGCACGGAATTTCGGGACAGTGACCCCGAATTGAGTCGAGTCCGGCTGCGCACACGCAAGGTGATCCGTCGGGAGGGAGACCTGGTCGAGATGGAAGAGACCGGAATCATGGCGTTCCCATTCGTCGCGCGGTTCCTCGTACGATTGCGGCCGCCGGACGGTTGGGACGCGGACGCCCGCTCGAATATGGGTCATACGCGCAATACGTACCGGTTGTTCTCGGACCCGGAAGGCACTCGGCTCGAAATGACGTTCGACGTCCATCTGACGGGGCCTTACCGGTTGTTCGCCCCGTTTGCGAGAGGGTTCATCGTCCGGAAGACCTCAAGGGAGTGGGACGATTACGTGAGTGCAATGCAGTCGGGGCGATAGTTCCAGGCCGGAATCCCTCGATGTCGCGCGGCCCGGGTGCGGCGTGGAAGACCGGCTCATCATCGGTTGAATCGCACTAACTAGGAACGGGTTCGTCTGAACTCATAGCGGCGCTGAAAAAGGGAAGGTGAGGGCCGGTTTTCCGGCCCTCGTGCTGGGACAGGACATCGGCGGGCGCGCGAGCCTTGGGTTCTGGCAAACTACCCGTCCATTGACGCAGATTTCTCAAATATAGAGCAACTCCGCACGACGGCGCTTCTTTCCCGTTATACTCCATGTGGCCGATTTGGAACTCTGCTGACGGCGGCCGGAACCTGAAGTTGGTTTACGATTTCGCCATCTATCGGAGCTTCCGAAAAGTCCGGCCCCCAGACGACGAGACGACCCTGACGGCGTAATGACGCCCAAGAGAGGGTCAGTCCAGGTTCAGTTCCATGAAGACCCCGAGGTGCTTCATTACGTCAGGGATCTCTCGATAGGGCTCGATGAGTTCGAAGCCCAGCGATCGGTACAAGGCCTGCGCGCCTTCCATGAAGTTGGCCGTCTCCAGGCGCAGCTTCCCGTAACCGATGAGGCAGGCCGCTGCGATGACCCCTTCAATCAGCGCCCTTCCCAAACCTTTCCTGCGAAACGCCGGGCGCACGTAAACCCGTTTCATCTCGCCAATCTCCGGGGACAACCGGCGCAGCCCAGCGCAGCCAGCCACCTGCCCATCAAAGCTTGCGAGCAGGAGCCTCCCGCTAGGCGGGGCGAGCTCGGCCACAAGCTCATGGACACTTTCCTTGTAACCAAATTCCAGAAGCGTATTCACGTTGAGCCCCGTCTTGCCTGACATCTCGATATCCCACGCCTTGTATTCGGCGACGAGTTCCTGAAACCGCTCGATGTGTTCCGGGGTCTCCGCCCGGATTATCGTGAGCATCTTCGATCCTTCGATAAAGTAAGGTACACTCCCGAGAATAGGGGCTCAGTATTTAGAGGGCCATAAATCGCAAGCTCGGCGAACGCCGTGAGAGCGCTGTCGTCCTCTTGGCGTGTCGACAGTCGCTGTCGCAAATGGATGTGCCAGTGCGGCACTTTACGCCACTCTCCTCTCTCGGTGGGGCGGTTTTGGCTCGCCACAGACTCGGATGTCCAGGCCTCGTGGCCGCTGGTGTCGAAGGAGGTCTGATCCTCGGATTCATGTTCGTGCGTCCTAGCGAACCACGTAGACCCACAGAACCAGGATGATGACGCAATCAGCCGCAACGATTGGGATGAGGTCTAGCAGGAACGCCGGGTCGAATTCGAACCTGCCTCCGTATGTCGTGCCAATAGGAACCGACATCATGAAGAAAATTTCGAGGAGGATGAAACCGACAGTCAGGATGCCAAAGACTTCGATCCGAATCTTGTGGAGGGCCCGTCGTTCTGCTGGGCTTGCCGACAGGACCGGAGCTTGCAGGAACCTCGGAAGGAGCCGCTCGTCTGGATGCGCTAACATGGCAATGCCACCGAGCATTGTTCCGCATCCTGCAACAAAAACAAAGATCCCGATGCCCAGATAGGGTCCAGAGTAGCAGAGAACCCCGCCGATCGTGCTCACCCGTTCATAGCAGAGTTGAGCAACTTCATAACCGAGAATGGCGACCGCCGCACCCACCGACAGCAAGCTTAGCGGAACCGTCCACGCTCGCCGGACCCTCATGCCAGACGTTCATCGCGCCGTGCTGGGATAATCCTAGCGACCTCCAGACCAGTCCTCCTCAGATCACCGGTGGCGCCTCATCAACAATCCCGAATGAAAGCCTCGCTGCAGATGCCGGTCTGGGCCGGGTCGACAACGCCGGTTCAAGCAGATTCGACTCATCGCCAAAGGCGGTGCCGGGTCTGGGGCATCAGGCGGCCTCGACCGCCTCGATCGCCTTTTCGATCTCCTTCTGGAGTTTCGCCCGTGCCGCAGGCTGAGCCCATAGGTCCGCCAAGTCCGGGCGCGTCGTCCGGCAAATCACCAGCATGTCGTCGAGGCTCGTGCTCCGGAGTGTTTGTAGAACGACGGCTTTGTAGGAGTGCAGTTCGTTGGAATGACGTTGGATGACGGACGAGTACAGCCAGAGTTCACACTTCATCCACTTCTCGACATAGCTCCGCGCGAGAGGCCGGACCCGCTTCGCGATTTGTTGCCGGAACGAGTCCTTCGCGAGTTCGAGCAAGAGCGCATGTTCGGTCAGTTCCTTGGCCACGTGGTCGGGAGGGGCGCTTGTCCTCATAAAGTGCGTCGCTTCCTTTGGTTCGCGAGCGCTTGCGTCCCGAGTTCTTTCAGCCATGCCTTCAGGACTCGAAGGTCCGAGGCATGGCGTGCGTGCCGCTTCCCTTCAAGGAGTTCCCGTTGCGCCCGAGCGATTGGACTAGGAACCCGAGACTTCAGTCCGTGCACGCGGTTGAAGAGCGCACGTTCGGATTGGCCCGCGGTCTTCCCGATCGCCGCGAGGTCGAATCCGCGAACTGGTCCCGAGAACGCATAGACATGAAGGTTACCTTTGAAGAAGCACGCCGTGTACGGGATCGGTAAGAGCCCGACCTCTCGTGCGTCTTGCCAGAGCGATCAACGGACTCGCGAGCGACGCGAACGGGGTCTGTGAGTTCGGTCAGTAGTTCGATAGTGGGGACGCACTGGTTTCCCTTGCGGTGGGTGTCAAAGATGAAGGGCAAGCCGTCGAAGAAGCAGATCCCGTACGAGGTCGCCTGCGTGTCCGCGTCGAAGACCGTGAGGCCGTTTTCCCTGGGAACGAGTCGCTCGAGCGCTCTCAGGTCCGCCGCCGGCCCATTCACGGTGCCGGAGAGCCGGAGCCGGTATTAGGAATCGCGGCGGACACACTCCTTAAGAAACACACCAGCCGGTGTTATTCCCGAAGCTTCGATGAGTTCAGACTCGACGCCGTCGTTCCCCGCCAAGCCCGCCCTTCGGGGGCGGGGACCTTCACGGAAGAATTTACTACCAGAGCCCGGAAATGTTAATATCTTCCTCGAGAGGTTTCAGCCCAGCGTCGGAGCAGGAAGGCGGGCGAATGAGCGCCAACGGGAATCCGGCGGGCGACCCCGAGACGTGGCGGGACAAACTTGCGACTGCACCGCCCGAAGGTCGGATTGTCAGGCTTCTCGATTATGGGTATCAGGTGTTCGTCCCTGGTGGATGGCGACTCGATGCGGAACAGGACCCACGGACGGGAGAAGGCCGTCCGATATGGTATCGCGCAGAAAACCCGCACGGGGCAATCAGAATCACCCGATATGGAGCCGAGCAACGGAGGATTGGCGGCAAAGGCGACCCTCTCCGATTCGCCCGGTGGCGATACCAAAAACAACGCGGCAATCCGAACATCCGAGACTTGTCGATCGAGGACACAAACGACAGGGTCCAACTTAGCTGGATCGAGGTTGTGAACCCAGCGGGCCAGGATCACACCACGACGGCTCATGTTTGGGCGATTGCGGAATCGAAGGGGGAGCTCCTAATTTCATTCACTTACGATTCGCGGCTTCTACTTACCGACGACGTGAATCGGGAGTTGCGTGAGGCTCGCGAGATGGCGACGCGTGCCACACTCCTGGAGCCCGAAAACTAATGGATTCGAGGGTCGTGGTTTCGCGGTGGAGGACGCCCCCAGAACCCGGCTCGTGACCAAGAGAACGATTCGTTGCATGTCGATCCCGCCGACACGCGTCATCTGCTACCCACGCAAAGCGGGGAAGGCCAGTCGCCCACTGGAAACTGCGAAAAGGCCACGGTTCTGGGTGAGGCGGCTACTTAGGGCCTAACCCAGTGAAGGTGAGGTTAGCCCGGCTCGTGAATTGAGAGTACTCCTTAAGTAACGCCCCGCGGTTCCGCGGCCCGGGGCCCGTAGCTTAGTCCGGTGGAGCGTCTGGCTCATAACCAGATGGTCGTCGGTTCAAAAGGTCCCGCGGTACCCACGGGACCGGAAAGTCCGGCCGGGCCCATCGACGACCGAGGCTCAGAGGAAGGACAGTCCGGGGAACGTTTTCCCGGCTGGCTTCAGCAGGTACTCCCGGATGAGATCTCGGGCACCCGCGACCCGTTCCATGTCCCCGTCCCAGTCCTCGAGCACGCCGCGGTACGCCGTCTCGATGTGATCGAGGACAGAGCGCACCCGTCTTCGAACGACCGCGCCTTTCCCGGAATAGACGACCGCGAGGTAAACGTGCTGGCCCCGCTCGATCATGATCCGGTATTCGCCGAAGTCCAGTTGGTGCAGTTCGCGATGCTCGCCGTACACGAACGCGTCTCGCACGAACTCTTGGATCGCGGTCAGCATGCCGCTGAGGACGTCCTCGTCCTTGTCCTGCGACAGGCTGCGCGATAGGTGGTAGATGAGCACCCCATCGCGATAGACGAGGAACACTTCCTCGATTTCGACGTGAGACCGCCGGAGGACCAACAGGATCGTCACCAAAGTCGCGGCGACCGCCGCGACGCCGATGAGGATCGGCAGCGGATCGGTCACGACGAGGGTCGTCGAGGCATCGGACCGGACATATCCGATGACCGCCCCGCCGCTGTTCGTGTAGTTCGCCTCGAACACGTTCGAGAGGAGGGAGCCGCCTGCGGTGCCGCCGCGGATTCGTAGCGTCACGAGGACCGTTTCCTGTTGGCCGGGCTGGAGGTCCGTGAAGGACCAGTTGCGGAGGTTCGTGCCGGTGGCCTGGACGCGGGCGCTGTACGAGACGAACTCGAACCGGGAGTCGATCGCGTCCGTCAGCCAGAGGTTCCGTGCGGTCGAGGAACCGAGATTCGCGATCGTGAGGTTGTAGCGCACCAAGTCGCCCGATCGCGCCTCACCTGGCCCGGACGACAACGTGAACGCGATCCTCGGGGCGACGAAGGTGGCGTGCGTGACATACGTGACGCCCGCTCGGAAGTTGCCGTTCGAGTCCGTATAGTCGGCGTGGAAGACGAGGTCCGTCGCGGTGCCGTCGAGGACCGAGGCCTTCGCCTGCAGTTCGAGGGAGAAGGATCTTGGTCCGGGCGCGACGTTCGTCCAGTGCCACGTGAACGTCGAGTCCGCGACGGAGCGTGCGCCGTCCGACGTATCGGAGATGTAAACAAAGCTAGCGGGGAGCGGCAGGGTGAGCCACAGGTCGCCTGCCACCCCGCTCCCCGCGTTAACCTGATAGACGTTGAAGAAGGCGAAACCCGACGCCTCGACGGAGGCGTTGTCCGGCGTGACGCTCAACATGAGTCCCGGGACTGCGGCCTCCACGGAACTGGGTGCGACCGAGACCGTCGGCAGGAGGTTGCCGAAGCCATCCGCGTAGGTCATCGTCCCGTTGAGCGTGAGGAGCTCGTGGTCCGTCACGGAGGCCGCGACCGATGCGTTGAAGAAAATCACTCCCGGCCCGATCGGGACTCCCGCCACAACGAAGCGCACCGAATTCCCGGAGACCGACGCGACCAGGCTCGCGTTCAGGAAGTACAGCTTCGGATCCAACGTCAGGTTGATCCACACCGTTCGCGCGGCTTCGTTTCCGATATTCGCATACGTCATGGATCCCGAGACGACATCCGCGGGCGTGACCCGGGTCCGGGACATCGCGATCGAAGCCGAGGCAATCTGCGGGGCGATCACCATGATCGACCAGGACGAGGCTCGCGGCGGCATGAGGAATCGATTCGAGTTCGTGTAGTTGAGGCCGACGACGTTCACCAGCGTCGATCCACGGACCAGCGCCGAGGCGGCTCGGGCGGATACCGAGAAGGACCAGGTCGACAGGCTCGGCATGTTCGCGAACCGGAAGTAGATCTCGTTCCCGGAGACCGCCACGCTTCCCCAAATCGGATCGTGCGTATCGCCCGCGTAGGTCATTCCCTGAGGCAATGTGTCATTGATCCACAGGTCGCGGGCCGCGTCCCCCGTGTTCTGCAGGGTGATCACATACGCGACCGTCTCGTTCGTGTGGATCGCGCTCGTCGCGCTCGTCTTTGAAAGGCTGATCACGGGCCCCCGGAACGCGACGTCGGCGAAGGCCGATTGGAACGGCCAGGTGAAGCCTTTCTCGTCCGTGAAGTTCAGGAACGCGAAGTTCCGGAAGTATGGGATCGGGGGCAAGCTGCTCTTCACCTGCACGCCGATGCTGAGGCGATAATTCCCGGGCCCGAGCGCCGACCAGGTCCAGTTGTAGGAACCCGTCATGGCCGCCGGGTCCGACGAACTCTGGAACGTCAACTGGGTCGGGAGGCTGTCGTTGATCCACACGCGGCCCGCGATTCCGGGACCGCTGTTGTTGAACCAAATGTCATAGTTGTACCGGTCGCCGCTCCTTACATTCGTGGCCATTGTGGTCTTCTCCATCGAGAAGTGCGGAGCTCGAACGAGGGCCGTCGATTCCGCGAGGTCCGTGACCCCGTTCGCTTCCATCGCGGTAATCGTCGCACGATAGACCCCCTCGACGAGCGGCGGGGCGTACGAGAACTGGAACACCTTCCATGCCGAGGGCGTCGACGGATCGGTCGACAATAGCCCCATCGCGGTGCTGTTCACGACGAGCGACCCGGACGGTGAGGTCAGATCGATTCGGGCGCCCGAAATCTCGGAGCTCCCGAACGGATCCGAGACGTTCGCGAGGATCACGATCGTGCTCTTCGGAGACCAGACCGCCGTCGAACCGGCCGCGTCCCTCATGTCGAGCAGATCGATCCGGATGTAGGTCGTCGTGCCCAGATCCAGGCGGGACGAGGCGAACGTTGAATTCATCGCGAGGATGAGGTCCGAAGCTCCGCTCGGCATGTTCCGGACCGTGAGCCGGATCCGTCCGCCCGACGGGAAAGTGTGATCCATCCCCGGAAACGCGAACGTGAAAGGCTGGTAGTCCGCGAATGCGTTCGTGGTCACTCGACGCTGCGTCGAAGCCACGGGCGTGAACGTCACGCCGTTCCAGTCCGCCAGGGTGAGGTTGATATCGAGATTGCGCACGTCGTGCGCGGCGGAGTCGATGAACAAGGTCGCGTTCACGCCGTACACGTGAAAGGCCCTCGCGAGGACGGGCGAGAGGTCGAAATCGTGGGGGCTACCGTCTCTCTGGAGGCTCTCGTTGTACTGGGACACAGGCCCGCCGGTCGGTTTCTGCGGCGTCAGGCGCTCCGCCGTTCCGACCAGGGTCGGATTCAGATACAACTGCTTCACATTCTTTCCGACCAGGATCGTGGCGAGCGAACTGGGGGAGGAGCGGAGAATCCCCGTCGCGTTCGTGTAGACCAGCGTGAGCCGTTTCGAAAGGACGGTTCCCGGGTCGGTGTTGTTCGCGACTCGCGCCGTGATGTTGAACGATCTCGGTCCATTTCCGATGTTCGCGAAGGTGAACGCGGGGTACGGGGTCGAGGAACCCGCTGAGGCGGCGGTGTCCGAAACGTATGCGAGGCCTGGGAGACCCGTGTCGTTCACCCAGGCCCGGGGCGCCACCGAGCCGCCGGTGTTGTTCAGGAAGACATGGAACGTCACGGACTCGCCGGCGTTTGCCTCGGGGCGCGTCGCGACGATTGTCGTCGTCAGGTTTGCGTCGACCTCTCGACCGTATGTGACGAAGTACATGTCCGTGGGCGCGGAGGGATTGGTCCAGCCGCCGAGGTTGTTGACCATCGCCTTCCCCGCCGGATAGACATCGGCCCCGCTGTGGTGCCACTCGTAGGCGTTCGTCACGAGGCTGGAGCTTGCGGCCACGATCCAGTATCGGACGCCCGCGGTGAGCCTCGCGCCGCTGGCGAAGCCGACGTCGTACTGGCCGAGAGCCGTGCTACCGACGACGACATTGGCCGCCGCAAGGAAACCGGTCGCCGGCACCCCGGCCGAGTCCGGTCGGATCGTCACGTTCAGCGCGTCGGTCAGGTCCCCCCGATTCTTGAGGCGCAAGGTCAGGTTGAGCAGGTCGTACGAGGCCGTTGGCGTGAAGGATTGAGCGACCGTCTCGCCCCCGTAGACGTCGAAATGGTTGGTCCCGTTGATCACCTGGTTCGAGTCGAACGGCCGTTCCCCAAACCCGGCGGCGGGAGGAGCGAGGAGGGGGGCGAGGGCTGCGCCTGCGAGGAGGACTAGCAGTACCACTGCGGGTGAGGTGGGCAGGCGACGACTCACTCTCGGACCTCAGGAGTTGCCTCGTCCTTTGGTTATTAGATGTACCCCACCTCCCCGGTTATCCACCATGATTTTTTTTGCCAGGGGGCGAACCGTCGGTCCAAACGCGAGACCGCCCGGCGGGGACGGCAACTTTTAGTCCCAGCGACCCTTGAAGCGGCGAGCATGGAGAGCCTCGGCCTCGACCCCCGGATCATCGACGCCGTCCGGGCCCTCGGCATCGAGACGTTCACGGAGCCGCAGGAGCGCGCGATCCCGCGTATTCTCGCAGGTGAGAACGTCCTCCTCGTGGCCCCGACCGGCATCGGGAAGACGGAGGCCGCCTTGCTCCCGATCCTCGACCGGCTCTTGCGGGAGAAGCCCGAGCCGACCTCGTGTCTCTACATCACGCCCCTCCGCGCCCTAAACCGGGACATGCTCCGGCGGATGACGTTCTTCGCGGACCGACTCGGCATCCGCGTCGCGGTCCGCCACGGGGACACGACGCCACAGGAGCGGGCGGCCATCACGCGGCATCCCCCGGACATCCTGATCACGACGCCGGAGACGTTCCAGATCCTCTTCACCGGTCGCAAGCTGCGGGAGCACCTCCGGTCCGTGCGGTGGGTCGTTGTCGACGAAATCCACGAACTCGCCTCGGACGAGCGCGGGGCCCAGCTCGCGGTCGGCCTCGAACGGCTGCGAGACCTCACGGGGCGCGAGTTCCAACGGATAGGGCTCTCCGCCACGGTCGGAACCCCGGACGAGGTCGCGGCGTTCCTGGGCGGCGTGGGTCGGCGGGTCGAGGTCATCCGCGTCCGGATCCCCAAGGGCATCCGCATCCGGGTCGAGATGCCCCCCACCGCGAAAGGCGACTCCGAGATTGCGGAACGGCTTCGAGTCAAGCCGGGTCAGGCCGCCGCACTTCGACGTTGTTACGAACTGATCCAGGAGCACCAATCGACGCTGTTCTTCGTGAACACCCGCGACACCGCGGAGTTCCTCTCCTCCCGCATGACGGCCTGGTACCAGGATTCGAAGATCGGCGTGCACCACGGCAGCCTGTCGAAAGAAGTGCGCGTCCAGATGGAGGACGAGTTCAAGTCCGGAAGCCTCCGGGCGCTCGTTTGCACGTCGTCCCTGGAACTCGGCATCGACGTGGGGACCGCGGACTTCGTCCTGCAGTACAACTCCCCGCGGGAGGTCTCGCGGCTCGTCCAGCGGATCGGACGGTCGGGCCACGGGGTCGGCGAAGTCTCCGACGGCGTGATCCTGGCGACCCACGAGGACGACGTCGCAGAGGCGTGCGCGATCGCCCGTCGGGCCCTCGCGGAGGAGATCGAGGACCTCGTCGTCCGGAAGGACAATCGGTCGGTCCTCGCGAACCAGCTCGTCGCCCTCGCCGTGTCCGAACGGTTCGCCTCACTCGATGAGGCCTACGAGACCGTGCGTCGGAGCTGGCCGTTCCGGGAGCTGAAGCGGGCGGACTTCGACGAGGTCGTCGCCCAGCTCGCGGGCCTCCGGATCCTCTGGTCCCGGGATGGGCGGCTCGGTCGGAGTTCCAACTCCCTTCCGTACTTCTTCGAGAACATCTCGATGATCCCGGACGTGAAGACGTACCGGGTGATCGACCTGTCGTCGCGGCGCGCGATCGGCACCCTGGACGAATGGTTCGTCGCCGAGAACGCGAAGCTCGGGGAGAGCTTCATCATGCGCGGCTCCGCGTGGCGGTTCGTCGATTTCAAAGAAGACCATTTGCTCGTCGAACCGGTCCGCGAGATTGGCGATGTGCCGTCGTGGGTCGGCGAAGACATCCCGGTCCCGTTCGACGTCGCCCAGGAGGTCGGCCGGATCCGGAGGGAGCGCGATCTCTCGGCGTATCCGGTCAACGAACACGGGGCCTCCACGTTCCTCGGATACCTCGCGTCCGTGGGCGACGCGCCGCTCGCGACGGACACCCGCATCACGATCGAGTCCGCGCGGGATGTCCTGATCGTGAACGCGTGCTTCGGATCGAAGGTGAACGAGACCCTCGCGCAACTCATCTCGTCCCTCATCAGCGCGCGGTTCGGGCAGAGCGTCGGCGTCCAGACGGACCCGTACCGGATCGTCCTCGAGGTCCCCCGGTCCGTGAACCCGGAGCGGGTCATTGAGATCCTTCGCCCGGAGGACCCGGATGCCCTCGAGCCGTTGTTGCGCGTGATCCTGAAGAACTCGGCGTTCCTGCGGTGGGCGTTCGTGTACGTCGCGAAGAAGTTCGGTGCCCTGCGACGCGATGTGGACTGGGAAAGTGTCTCGATCCCGCGGCTCTTGAAGACGTTCGAGAACACCCCGCTCTTCGAGGAGGTCCTCGACAAGGTCTTCTGGGAGCGGATGGACATCCCGAGGACCGTCGAGGTGCTCCGGCGGATTCAGTCGGGCCAGATCGAGCTTGTCGTCACGCGCATGACGCCGATCGGCCGAGCAGGCCTCGAAGGGGGTCGGCTCCTCGTGACGCCGTCGAGGGCGGACCACGCCACCCTGATGGCGGTGAAGGCCCGCCTGGAGAAGGAGACCGCGACGTTCCTCTGCCTGAACTGCAAGATGTCGTGGCGGGAAATCGTTCGAGACCTTCCCGCGAAGATCCGGTGCCCGCGGTGCGAGGCCGTGATGGTCGCCGTCATCGCCCCGTACGAGAAGGAAAAGATCGCGAAGCTCGACTTCGAAGGGAAGGACAAGGAGAGCCGTTCGAAGGCGAAGCGATTGTTCACGAACGCGAGCCTCGTGATGGCGCACGGCAGGAAGGCGGTCCTCGCACTCATGGCCCGCGGCGTCGGCGAGGACACGGCCGCGCGGATCCTTCGCGGATACCACGAGACCGAGCAAGACTTCTTGCGCGACGTCCTCGCGGCCGAGATCACGTACGCGCGGACGAAACGGTTCTGGGACTAGCCTTCCCGGTCGATGGTTTCACGGGAGAAACCCAAGACGATACGTTTATCGCAAGGCGGTTCGGTCCTCCGAATCGGTTCCACCGTTGAGCGACCAGACGACCGTTACGTGTTCCGTGTGCGGGCATGCGAACCCGTCGGATGCCACCGTGTGTGACGCGTGCGGCTTCGCCCTGAACAAGCTGTCGCCCGAAGAGAAGGTCGACGCGATCCTCGAAGACTTGCTCGACCTGTCGAAGGCTCCGCTCACCGAGGCGAAACCGCGATCGCTGCCAACGCCGGACGAGTCCGAGGTCGACGAGACCGCGGCGGAGGAGTTGTTCGACTCCCTCCTCGTCGAGATCCAGCCCTCGTCTCCCGCGGAACCTGCGGAGGACCAATCCGCTTCGGACGTCGACGAGGTTCGGCCATCCTCGGTCGCGACCGCGGACACGGAACGCATCCCCGTGATCGCGACGCCCGCCGAAACCGAAGGCCGCAAGATGATCCGGATCTCCGGCCGGATGTTCGACGGGGTCACGTACGCATCGGTCGGCGCATTACTCGCGGTGTTCATCTTCTTCCGGATGTACCTCAACCCGTTCGACTTCTCGGCTCCGTTTCCGATCCTGCTCTTCGCGGCCGTGGCTGCGGGCGGGATGATCGCCGCGCTCGTGCTGTTCCGGATCTCGAACAGCGCGGTGGCGCAAGGCGATCGCCTCGTGAAAGCGGGACGATATCAAGAGGCTCTGGCGCACTACGAGCGGGCGATCCGTCTCGTCCGGCGACCGTCGTACGCATGGACCTCCCGCGGTGTCGCGATGCGGTACCTCGGGCGGAACGACGAGGCATTGCGGTGTCATGAGAACGCAATCCGCCTGGACCCGGAGAACGAGGTCGCGTGGTGCAACCTCGGCACGGTCTATTTCAAGAAAGGGTTGCTCGCGAAGGCCCTCGACTGCTACGATCGGGCGATCAAGATCCGGCCGAAGTACGCGATCGCGTGGAACAACAAAGGCGTCGTGTACGCCCGGATGAACCGGTTCGCGGACGCCGACAAGTGCCATACGAAGGCGACGAAGCTCCGGCCCGAGTACGTCGCCGCGTGGCTGAATCGAGGGGAAGTGC
This sequence comes from Thermoplasmata archaeon, assembly GCA_035299725.1. Classification (GTDB taxonomy): domain Archaea; phylum Thermoplasmatota; class Thermoplasmata; order RBG-16-68-12; family RBG-16-68-12; genus RBG-16-68-12. Next base: position 6,764 of record DATGWB010000213.1, on the reverse strand, counting down.
TCGCTCGCCTCGGCGCGCGCGAGGAAGCCCAGAAATGCCTCGAGCGAGCCCGGTCGATTTCGCGCAGTGCTGCGGCCTAGAGGCGCCCCATCCCGAGGACGTAGATTTCCGCACTGGTCGAGGTCGATGCGGTCGGCTTGACGCCTTTGGTCGCCTCGAAGCGCTCACCGACCCGGCGGACGAACAGCGGGTACCCGACCCCCTGAAACACCTTCACCAAGAACCGGCCGCCCGGGCGGAGGGCGCGAACCGCGAAGGAGAGCGCCACGTCTGCAAGGTCAAGGGTCCGTGCGACATCGAGCGACCGGTTGCCGCTTAGTTTCGGGGACGTGTCGCTCATCACGACGTTGGCCGGCTTCCGGAGGGTCTCGAACAATTCGGCCTGAATCTCCGGGCGGGTGAAGTCGCCGCGAAGGATCTCGACCCCCTCGATCGGCAACATCGCGGCGAGGTCGACTGCGATGACGCGTCCCTTCGCCCCGATGCGCTCGCGGGCGACTTGGGACCAACCGCCGGGCGCGGCGCCAAGGTCCACGACGACGTCGCCCGATTCGAACAGCCCGTATCGAAGATCGATCTGGGACAGCTTGATCGCCGCGCGGCTCCGGTACGACTGCTTCTTCGCCGCCCGATAGAATCGATCGTGTTTCCGCGCCTTGACCCACGCCTTGCCCATCGTCGGAATGAAGCGGCCCATGCTCCATAAACCCTTTCCACCGCCGGCTTAACATGTTAACCGGCTGCGAGTAGTTTCGCCCTCCCCATGGAAAAGCTATAATATAGCTATTACCATCGAGGCCCTGATGACGATCGAGGGATACGAGGGAGAACGGGTCCTGTTGTCGTACGATGTCTCCGGATCCCATCGGGCCGTGGCGGTCCGGGTGTGCCAGATCGTGTTCGGCCGACGCCGGGTCTCGGAGGGTCCCGGGCAGGTCCGGTACCGGGAGAAGGGATTCATCCACCGGCCGGGTGTCGTCTGGGTCGGCCAGAGCGTCCTCATCATGCCCCCCGGAGATGCCGCGGAGCTCGAGACCCGATTGCACCGACTCGGCGTCCAAGTGGCCACCGGCGCGGTCTCCATCGGACGCTCGACCCTGGAGGCCTTCCGTCGCCGAGGCGCTCTCCCGGCCTAACATGTCAACCAGGCTCCGCGCACCCTTGAAATAGCCGCGGCCGCTTTCGTGCGATGTGGTCCGGACCTACGCGGACGCGGGCGTGAGCCAGGACGAAAAGGCCGCGCACATCGCCGCCCTCGTCTCCGCCCTCACCTACCGCCGCCGCGGCCTCGGGAAGCCGCTGACCCAGATCGGTCACTTCACAGGCCTGGTCGACTTCGGCGACTACGCGCTCTCCCTGTGCACCGACAGCGTCGGGACGAAGGTGCTCGTCGCGAAGGAGATGCGCCGCTGGGACACGATCGGGATCGACTGCGTCGCGATGAACGTGAACGACATGATTTGCGTCGGCGCCGAACCGATTGCCTTCGTCGACTACGTCGCGATCGAGGGATACGACCGCGAGGTCGCCCGTCAGATCGGCGTCGGACTGAACCGCGGGGCTGAGCTGGCAAACGTCTCGATCATCGGCGGGGAGATCGCCGTCGTCCCCGAGCTCGTGCGCGAATTCGACCTCGCGGGCACCTGCTTCGGCGCTGTGCGGAAGTCGAAGATCGTCGACGGTCGGGCGATCCGCCCCGGAGACGTCATCGTTGGCCTGCCGAGCCACGGGATCCATGCGAACGGACTGACGCTCGCCCGCCGGGTCCTGCGCGACGCGTCGCTCACGGTCTTCGACAAGGTCGGCGGATCCGGCCGTCCCTGGGGCGAGGAACTCCTCGAGCCCACCGCGATCTATGTTCGACCGATCCTGCGGGCCCTTCGACGCGGGAATGTCCATGGGATGGCGCACATCACCGGAGGCGGGCTCCGCAACCTCGTCCGCCTCAAGTCCAAGGTCGAGTTCCGCATCACGAAACCCCTCGACGTGCCGCCCGTGTTCCGCGAGCTGCAATCCCTCGGGGGAATCGAAGACCGGGAGATGTACCAGAGCTTCAACATGGGGATGGGCTTCGCGGTCGTTGCGCCGGAGGCGACGGCGAAGGCCGTCATTCGGGCCCTCCAGCCCGACGTGAACGCACGGATCGTCGGAGAGGTCGTCCGCGGCAGCGGGGTGTCCCTGCCGGAGCTCGGCCTCGCATGGACGAACTATTGAGACCGATGTCATGGCCCGGCAGCGAAAAACGAAGCGAGGACGACCCGCGGAGCCCAAAGGGGCCACCGCCGTGGGGAAGGCGTCGACGACGACCGGAAGCGGCGTTGCCCTGGACGCCGTCGCGACCCGCGATCCGAAGACGGATCCGTACCGGGACGGCCTCGGATTCCCGGGGGAGCCGCCGTTCACCCGTGGAATCCATCCGACGATGTACCGCGGTCGGCTCTGGACGATGCGCCAGTATGCGGGTTTCGGGACCGCGAAGGAGACGAACCGGCGGTTCAAGTACCTCTTCGCCCAAGGCAACGAAGGGCTGAGCGTCGCGTTCGACCTCCCGACCCAGATGGGCTACGACAGCGATGCGCCGATGGCTCGCGGTGAGGTCGGACGCGTCGGCGTCGCGATCTCGACGATCGAGGACATGGACCGCCTGCTCGACGGCCTTCCGCTCGACCGCGTGAGCACGAGCATGACGATCAACGCCACCGCCCCGATCCTGCTCGCCCTCTACCTGGCCGTCGGCGAGGCGCGCGGCGTCGCCCGCGGGTCGCTTCGCGGGACGGTCCAGAACGACATCTTGAAGGAGTACATCGCGCGGTCGACGTACATCTACCCGCCCGCGCCCTCGATGCGCCTCGCACTCGACGTGATCGAGTTCTGTTCTCGCGAGGTTCCCCGGTGGAACGCGATCAGCGTCAGCGGCTACCACATCCGCGAGGCCGGCGCGACCGCCGCGCAGGAGATCGGGTTCACCCTCGCGAATGGGGTCGCATATCTCGAGGCGGCCGTCTCACGGGGCCTCAAGGTCGACGCGATCGCTCCTCAGATCTCGTTCTTCTTCAACGCGCACATCGATTTGCTCGAGGAGATCGCCAAGTTCCGCGCCGCCCGCCGACTCTGGGCGAGGATCATGAGGGAGCGGTTCCATGCGAAGAAGCCGGACTCGCTCGAGCTCCGATTCCACGCCCAGACCGCGGGCGTGGTCCTCACGGCGCAGCAGCCGGAGAACAACGCGGTCCGAGTCGCGGTCCAAGCCCTCGCCGCGGTCCTGGGAGGCGCTCAATCGCTCCATACGAACAGCATGGACGAGGCGCTGTCCCTCCCGTCGGAGAAGGCGGTCCGGGTCGCTTTGAGGACCCAACAGATCTTGGCGCATGAGAGCGGGGTGGCCAATACCGTGGATCCGGTCGGCGGTTCGTTCGCGATCGAGTCGCTCACGGACCAGCTGGAATCGGAAGCCGTGGGCCTGATTCGGGAGACGGACCGCCGCGGAGGGATGCTCAAGGCGATCGAGACTGGCTGGGTCCAACACCAAATCGCCGACTCCGCGTACCGAGTGCAAGTCGAACTCGAGCGGGGCGAGCGGACCGTCGTCGGCGTGAACGCATACGCGGAAGGCGACGAGCGCGTCCCCCTCCCGAAGACGGATCCCCGCGTCGAGCCGGAGCGCATCCGTCAGGTCCGTGCGTTCCGGGCGGAGCGCCGCCAGGGAGAGGTCGACTCCCATCTCCATCGCTTGGAGGACGAGGCCCGGTCGGACGCGAATCTCGTCCCCGCGATCCTGGACTCGGTCAAGGCGAAGGCGACGCTCGGCGAGATCAGCGACGTCCTCCGGACGGTCTTCGGCACGTACAAGCCGAGGCAAGAGGTATGATCGGACCGGTCCACCACGTGGGCGTCGCGGTGCGAAGCCTTCGCGAGGCCCTCGAGGATTACCGCCGCCTCGGGCTCGAGCCGGACCTCACGGAAGACGTCCCGTCGCAGGGCGTCCGCGTGGCTTTCCTCCGCCCCGGGGGCGTTCGAATCGAACTCCTGGAGTCCCTCAAGCCCGACGGCGTAATAGCCCGGTTCATCGAGCGCCGCGGGGAGGGATTCCATCATCTCGCGTTCGCGACCGAAGACATCCGAACCGAGATGGCGCATCTCAAGCAAGCCGGATTCGAGCTCGTCGACGCGGAGCCGCGTCGGGGATTCCAGGGTCGGCTCGTCGCGTTCGTCCATCCTCGATCGCTCCACGGCGTCCTCCTCGAGCTCGTCGAGGAACCTCCGAAGTCGACCGGAAGGACTCAGAACGATTAGACTGACGGCTACCCGCTTCCGCACGGACGCCCTCCTGACGCGCACGTTGAAATATCTCCCTGCTCGTCCGACCCGCCGTTGAAGATCGGCGAGGTGCGCGACGCGAACCGCAAGACCGTCGGCCGGACGATCCTCCATTTCGACGCCGTCGAATCGACCAACGAGACCGCGAAGGAGCTTCTTGAGACGGACGTCGAAGAGGGCTTGGTCGTGTGGGCGGACCGACAAGTCGCGGGCAGAGGCCGCCACGGCCGCGCGTGGGCTTCGCCGCTCGGCGGTCTGTACGCATCGTTCATGCTTCGACCTAAGGAAGCCCATGCCTGGCTCCTCGGTCTTCTCGTTGGCATGCCGGTCGTGAAAGCCCTGCGGCACTTCGGCGTGTTCGCCGGCCTGAAATATCCGAACGACGCCCTGTACCAGAACCGAAAGATCGCGGGCATCCTCTCCGAGGGTGTGTATCGGCACGAGGTCTACCATGTGATCATCGGCATCGGCGTCAACACGAATGTGGACCTCGACAAGCTCCCCGCCGACGTGCAGCCGAAGGCCACGACGCTGAAACGAGAGGTGAGCCTCTTCGTCGCAAACGAAGAATTCCTCGATTATCTCCTGAACCAAGTCGACGACCTGTACTCGCGCTACCGCAACACGCGGATCGAATTCCTTCTGAAGGATTATCGCGGACAGTGTACGACGATCGGGAAGCGGGTGTCCGCAACGATTGGAAAAGAGAAGGTGACCGGCAAGGCGTACGACATCGCAACGAACGGCGCGCTCATCGTCGTGGACGACCAAGGCGCGAAGCACGAGTTCTTTGAAGGCGCCCTTGAGATCCTCAAGTAAGTCCGATACAGAGCCCGGTGGCTCGAGCTGAACGCGATGCCTCGTCGGGCCGAGCGCGAAGGATTAATGACACGCTCCGCGTTCGGCGGCTCCATGGTGGGCGATGAGCGCGTGGACGAGCTGCGCCGACGGAAGGCCCAAGCCCGAGAAGGCGGGGGCAAGGATCGGATTCAGGCGCAGCACAAGAAGGGGAAGCTGACCGCGCGGGAGCGGCTCGATCTCCTCCTCGATCCGGGCAGCTTCGTCGAGACGGACACCTTCGTCGAGCATCGCACGACCGACTTCGGGATGGACGCGAAGCGAATCCCGGGGGACGGCGTGGTCACCGGCCACGGCACGATCGACGGCCGGACCGTCTTCGTCTTCTCGCAGGACTTCACCGTCTTCGGCGGGAGCCTGGGGGAGATGCACGCGAACAAGATCGTCAAGATCATGGACACGGCGATGAAAGTCGGCGCGCCGGTCATCGGACTGAACGACAGTGGAGGGGCACGCATTCAGGAAGGCGTCATCAGCCTCGGTGGTTACGCGGAGATCTTCTTCCGGAACGTCCTCGCGTCCGGGGTCATCCCGCAGATAAGCGCGATCCTCGGCCCCTGCGCAGGGGGCGCGGTGTACAGCCCCGCCATGACGGACTTCATCATAATGGCGCAAGGCACATCGAACATGTTCATCACGGGTCCCGACGTGATCAAGGCAGTGACCGGGGAGGATGTCTCGTTCGAGGAGCTCGGGGGCGCGACGGCCCATGCCGCCAAGAGCGGCGTTGCCCACTTCGCCGCTCCGGACGAGAAAGCAGCTCTTCGGTTCGTCCGAAAACTCTTGAGCTATCTACCGTCGAACAACGTGGACGATCCGCCCATCGTTGCGACCGACGACGTGGCGTCCCGAGCGGACCCGGAGCTTTCGCAGGTGGTCCCTAAGGACCCCGAGAAACCGTACGACATGCGGGATGTCATCGGACGGGTCGTCGACCACGACTCATGGTTCGAGGTCCATGAAACGTGGGCCCAGAACATCGTCGTTGGGTTTGCTCGCCTCGAGGGACGACCCGTCGGCGTCATCGGGAATCAGCCGAAGGTTCAAGCAGGGACGCTCGACATCAATGCGTCAATCAAAGCTGGGCGGTTCGTTCGTTTCTGCGACTGCTTCAACATTCCCCTGCTCACGTTCGTGGACGTTCCGGGATTCCTTCCCGGGAAGGAGCAAGAATACGACGGGATTATCCGCAACGGCGCGAAGCTACTGTTCGCCTTCAGCGAAGCGACCGTCCCGAAGGTCACTGTCATCACGCGGAAGGCCTACGGCGGCGCATACGACGTGATGTGCTCGAAGCACATTCACGGGGACTTCAACTTCGCTTGGCCGTCCGCGGAGATCGCGGTCATGGGTGCGAAAGAGGCGATCCAGATTATCTACAAGAAGGAACTCGAAGGAGCCGACGACCCGGAGAAAGAAGAGGCAAAATTTATCAACGAGTACCGACAACGTTTCGCGAACCCGTACATCGCCGCGAGGATGGGCTACCTCGACGACGTAATCGAGCCGTCAGAGACTCGTCCTCGGGTGATCAACGCGTTTGCCGTTCTTCGCACGAAACGAGAGACGCGACCGGCGAAGAAGCACGG
>DATGWB010000212.1:0-5923 GCA_035299725.1 Thermoplasmata archaeon | reverse complement strand
TGCGGGAGTGCGTGACTGAGGGGTGGCCCGAAGTCCGTGTGCACGTCGTTGTCCGCGAGGATGTCGACGCCGCGAACCCTCGCGGCTTCCCAGAGCGCCTGGATCTCCTTCGCCTTTCCGATTCTGCCATACTTCGGATTGTTGTGACTGATCTGGACGGCACAGCCGGCGCGCTCGCCGATCTCGATGCATTCTCGGACGGCTTCGACAATCGTCTCGCGTTCGCCACGGATGTGCGAGGCGTAGAAGCCGTGATGGCGGGCGACAACCTGAGCGAGTTCGACGATCTCCCCCGTCGCGGCGAAGCATCCGGGCGGGTAGACGAGGCCGGTGCTCATCCCGAACGCGCCCGCTCGCATCGCCTCGTCGACATGAGCTTTCATCTGTCGCCGTTCGTCGCGGGTGGGCGGCCGCTCCTCGAAGCCCATCGTCGCGAGCCGAACGCTCCCGTGGCCGACGAGACCCGCGATGTTGATGCCGACACCCTGAGCCGCCATGAAGTCGAGATACTCGCCGTACGTGGACCAGTTCCAATCTCGCGCCTGAACGTAATACTCAAAGCGGCGGACGGCGAGCTCGCGGTATGGATCGCTGATCGGTGCGGGCGAATCGCCGCAGTTCCCGATCACGTGCATCGTGACGCCCTGGCGGACCGCGCACTCTGCGGTCGGTTCCACGAGGATTCCGATGTCGCTGTGGGTGTGGATGTCGATGAAACCGGGGGCCACGTACTTCCCCGATGCATCGACTGAATTCGCGGATTTCGCACGACCGACACGCCCCACCTTCGCGATTCTCCCGTTGCGGATTCCGATGTCCGCGATGCGCCACGGTGATCCTGCGCCGTCGAGGACGCGACCTCCGCGGATCACAAGGTCGAACGGCACCGCTCCGAAAACACCAGCGGTCCCTTTAATCTGCTCGCGGCGCCCGCAGAATCGGCAGCCGGCAGGGATACACGGAGCTATTTCTCTGAATTTACAGGCGTCGGAGCTTCATTCCAGACGTCGACCACGCAGCGCCATCGGCCACCCGGTCCCTTCTTCCAGATGCACACGTATCGGCCCTGCGACGTGGTTGGGCGGCCTTGCGCGTCGGGGAAGCGGTACGTGTTCGTCCCTATCGTGTACCCGAGGTCGCCTGACCCGGAGACGACCGCGTCGCTCGGCTTCCAAGCAACCGAGAAACCGGGAATATTCAGGCTCTCGCCAACGAACTTGCGGATCGCGGCCTTTCCGACGATCGGAGGTTGCTTGGGTGGATAGATCACGGCGTCGTCGGCCCAGAACGAGACGATCCGTTCGAGATTTCGCGATCTTGCGGCCTCCGCCCACTCTCCATCGAACTTCAACAGTTCCGCCTGCGAGGGGTCGTGCTTGGACGGCTTCACAAGTCTCACATAATTGCGCGAAACCGTTTATAGTATGCGAGCGTTCGAGCGCCGACTTATCGATATCATGCAATCATGGGAGGAAGAACTCCAAGCGTTTCGTCGGCGGACGAAGAAATCCGCGCAGGCGTGGGAGGCCGCGAAGAAGCGGATCCCCTTCGGCGTCAACAGCAACTACCGACTCGTCGATCCCTACCCGCTCTACGTTCGCAAGGCGAAGGGTTCCCGCATCTGGGACGCCGACGGGATGGAGTACATCGACTTCTGCATGGCGTTCGGCGCGCTCGTGGCGGGCCACAGCCACCCAGTCCTCGCGAAAGCGATGCGCGAGCGGGTGTCGAACGGCACGATCTTCGGTTTCGAATCCGTCGACGCCGGTCCGCTCGCGGAACACATCTGCCGGCGCTTCCGGTTGGACCGTCTCAAGTTCTCGATGACCGGTCTCGACGCGACGTTGTTCGCGGTGCGGCTCGCACGGGCGGTCACGGGCCGTCGCCGGATCCTGAAGTTCGAGGGCTGCTACCACGGATCCCACGACGCCCTCATGGTGTCGATCAAGCCCAAGAAAGAAGTCGAAGGAGATCGGAGGCGACCGAATCCAGTGCCGTCGTCGAAGGGTCTCCTCCCGGAACTCGTGCAGAGCGCGGTCGTCGCACCGTTCAACGACCTCGCCGCGGTGGAGGCCCTGGCGACCGAACACGCGGACGACATCGCGGGGATCATCCTCGAACCGGTGCCCATGAACATGGGGTACGTCCATCCGAAACCCCGATTCCTGGACGGCCTCCGTAGAATCGCGACGGAGATCGGCGCGCTCCTGATTTTCGACGAGGTCAAGACCTGTGGCAAGTGGTACGGCGGCGCGGAGGAGGCGTTCGGGGTCACCCCGGACGTCAAGGTGCTCGGCAAGTCGATTGCGGGCGGCTTTCCGCTCGCGGCCGTGGGCGGCACCACGTCGATCATGGACCAAATAGTGCCCGGGCAGATCGGTCACGCGGGGACGTTCAACGCGAATCCCGTAAGCATCTCGGCCGGCCTCGTGACGATGACGAAAATCTTGACGCGGGCCGGAATGCGGCACGCCCAGCAGATTGGCGACGATCTCGCCAAAGGGTATCGCGACATCGTTCGAGACCACGGCCTCTCGATGGTCGTCCAATCGGGCGGCATCAGTGGGACCGTCCACTTCGCCCGCGGCCCGGTGACTGATTGGAGGTCATTCCAGGATGTCGACGTGGGCCGATGGTGGGGCTACTACACCGCGATGCTGAACCGGGGGATCATCCCGATGGCCACGGGTCCCGACGAGCAGTGGACCTCCTCGGTCGCGCACACCAAGGCGGACGTCGCGCGGCACCTCGATGCCTTCGAAGACGTCGCGGAGAGCATGAAGCGCGGTCGAGCCGAGATGTCGCTCGTCGAAGCGGTCTGAGGGCCAGAGGAGATCGGTGATTCGGACGCCGCGTCGCAAGTACGGTCGCATGATTAAGCCTCTCCCCGTGATGAAGCCGGAGAAGTGCCGGTTCTGCAAGGCCGGCAGGCCATGCCCGATTCACAAGCAAGAAAATACGGCTTCTCCGCGATGACGAGACACTCCGCCCCTCATCGCCGTTCCATCAGGATGGACCAAGCAAGAGGCCGGAAGTCCTCGCGGTCCAACGTGAACCGGAACTCGCGGACTTCGAGGATTTTGAACAGCGGCTCCAACTCGGACCGAAACTCCTCCTCGCTCACAACGGGCGGACCGTTGGCCAACGGTTCCTTCGCGTTCCCCGCGAGGGTCAGCCACCGCGAGCCCGGCCGGGTGACGCGCTTGAGCATCTTCAAGAAACCCGAGAGATTCCGCGCGCGAATGCCGTGGTAGACCCCTCGGTCGAACACGACATCGAACGGTCCCCCGAGGTCCATTCGCGTCACGTCGCCGAGGCGAAAGTCGATGTCGACCCCTGCCCGCTGCGCCTTGTCCTTCGCACGACGGACTGCGAGATCAACGAGATCGACCGCCGTCACTTGATACCCGCGACGCGCCAATTCGATCGCGTTCGTGCCGGTCCCGCATCCGATCTCGAGGATCGTGTTGCCGGGCAACAAACCGGCGTCGAGGACACGGACCAGTTCCGCGCTCGGGCGCCCCGAATCCCAAGGCGTGTCGCCTGTCGCATACGATTTCTCGAACTCTCGACCGGCCAATCGGACTCCCCCGTCAACCTCGAGATGCCCATAGAAGAACGGATATTAAGGTCAAGCCTTTCGAAGCCGCGCGGTCTCCGCGAAGACTATATCGACTCGCGTCGGATGGCGTCCACGCATGACGAAAGGCCCTCCGCGTGTCGAGCTAGAAGCGCGGACCAAGGTTTCCCGTGCGTATGCGGACCGGGCACGTCGCTCCCTGCCCGGTGGCGTCACGGCGGGCGTGAAATATTTCGATCCGTACCCGATCGCGATGAAGAAGGCGAAGGGCTGCCGCCTTTGGGACCTCGACGGGAACGAGTACATCGACTACTGCCTCTCCTTCGGTCCGCTCGTCTTGGGCCACGGCCACCCGCGCGTGATGAAGGCGATCCGGGACAGCCTGCAGTCTGCGGGGACCACGATGTTCGGCACGCCCCACGAACTCGAAGCGACGTACGCGGAACGCCTTCTCCGGATCTTCCGGCCGGACGGCCGGATGCGTTTCACGATGTCCGGGACCGAGGCGACGCTTCATGCCGTCCGACTGGCGAGGGCCTACCGCAAGCGCCCGATGATCGGGAAGTTCGAAGGTCATTTCCATGGAGGGGTCGACGAATTCCTCGTGAGCCACACGCCCTCGAGGGATGAGACCAGGCAGGGCCTCGTGCCGATCTCCGGATCTCGCGGGACGCCCGAACACATCCTGAAGAACACGCTCGTCCTCCCCTTCAACGATCTCGACGAGACCGCCGCACGGATCCGGAGCCACGCGGACCGTCTGGCGTGTGTCATCCTCGAACCCGTCGAGAGATCGTACATCGCGCCCGATCGGGAGTTCCTCAAGGGATTGCGGGAGATCACCGCAGAACACGACATCCCTCTCATCTTCGATGAGGTGATGAGTGGTTTTCGTGTCGCGTTCGGCGGGGCCCAACACGCGTATCATGTGACTCCGGACCTCACATGTCTCGGCAAGATCATCGGGGGTGGCCTTCCGTGTGGCGCGTTCCTCGGACGTTCCGACATCCTCGACCTTGCCGACCCGGTTCGCGGGGATTTCTTCCAGAGCAGCACGTTCGCCGGCTATCCGATCGCGATGGCAGCCGGGATGGCAACGCTGGATGAGCTCGAGAAACCCGCGGCCTTCGATGGTCTCCTGAAGACGACGCGGACGGTGGCCTCCGGGTTCGAGCGGCAGCTCAAGGACCATGGCGTGCCTGCGGTGGTGCCCGAGGTAGGCAGCGTTTTCTCGATCCTGTTCATGAATCGCACACCGCGCAGCTATCGGGACTCGCTCGAAGCGGACGAAGCAAAGCGAAGCGTCCTCGACACCTCGCTGCTCGCCCAGGGGATTTTCGTGAAACCGGGGAAGCCGTTCTATCTTTCAACGGCCCACGACAACACTGCAATCCGCGAGACGCTCGACGCGTTCGAAGAGAGCCTACTCGGGCCCGCGTGATCAGCGCAGCGGCGTGAGGCCCATGATCGCTCGCGCCTCCTCCGGCGTCGCAACCTCCCGCTGGAGGTCTTCCGCGATGTGCCGAGCACGACCGACCAACTCCTCGTTTCGAGCGAGCACCCCTTTCTTCAGGTAGAGGTTGTCCTCGAGGCCCACCCGGACGTGGCCTCCCAAGACGACGGCCATCGTCGTCATCGGCAGTTGCATCCGAGACATCCCCGCGACGACGTAGGTCGCGGTCGGCGGGAGTTGGTTGCGCATGTGCAGTAGGTTTTCCGGGGTGGCTGGGACGCCGCCGTCGACGCCCATGACGAGTTGGAAGTGCGCCGGCTCCTTCACGAGGCCTGCGTCGATCAACCGCTTGCCTTGCTGGACGAAGCCCACGTCGAAGGCTTCGAGTTCCGGCTTGATGTTCTGATCGAGCATCGCCTTGGCGAGGAATTGGACGGTCTCGGGCGTGTTCACGTACACGACGGACGGCTTGCGCCCAGCGAAGTTGAGCGTCCCCGTCGTAAGCGAGCCCATCTCCGGACTCGTCCGCAAGGGCGTCGCGCGATCTTCGTCTGTCTGGCCCGCGATTCCGCTCGTCGACGTCATGACGACAAGCTTCGTCCGCTTACGGATCTTTTCGACCGTCTCCCGGAAGATGTCGAACCGAGACGTCGGACGCTCGTCCTCGTCGCGGCAGTGGACGTGGATGATCGCCGCGCCTTCCTGCTCGCACCGGTACGCGGTCTCGGCGATCTCTTCCGGCGTCACCGGCACATGCGGCGTGTCCTTCTTTCGCGGCACGGAGCCCGTCGGCGCGACCGTGATGATGAGCTGGTCCATGCCTTCCGTCGGAGCCGCTACGCGTCGATTCGTAGTAAAGGGTTGTGGCCCCTCGAACCCGGCTCGGAATG
>DATGWB010000211.1:0-2213 GCA_035299725.1 Thermoplasmata archaeon | reverse complement strand
GCCGGTGACTCCCGCACGGAGAAATGCGACCGCACCGCTCGCCTCGACGCAGAGGGTGATGAGTCCCGAAAGTCGAGTGGAGAGCTTCCGGCACAGCCGGCCGCCCGGGACCCTCGACTCGTAGAAGATCCCGCCCCAGCGAAGCGGCATGGTGTCCTCCCAACTCGATTCGGACGGGCTGCGACGAACCCAGTCCATTGTCTTGTTCCGGAGGATCGCGCTGACCAGGAGCGGGTCTTCCGTCTCCGCGCGGACTCGAGGCAACAAGGCCTCGGCGGTTCGCAAGACTTCGCGTAGGACCCTCTTGTCGCCTCGGGCCTCTTCGACGAGCTTTGGCGCGTCGATGAGATTCGTGGCCTCGAGATCGAACTTCTCCTCCGGATTCAGCTGAAAGAATTTCTCAAGTTCGGTGGGCCCCGACGCGGGGCTTCCTTTCGGCCGGCTGGCCCCCTTCGACGACGCCGGGGACTTTCCCTTCTCTTCGGGCGCCGTCGACACGAGGGCCAGGAGCACCGCTGATGCTGCGAAAGGCACGCAACCCATAGATCTGACAAAACCGAGCCACACCGGGTTCGATAAACCCGTCGCCGGTAATTATCGGCCGTGATAGGCGGCCGTCCTCTCTTCGTCCACAGCGTTTGCCGCTTGCGGACCACGAATCGGAAGACTCAGCTTGCGTCCCCTCACGTGTCGCCCATTGGCTTTCCCGCGGTCACTGCACGGTGACTCCAATGGGCTGCGCGGCATTGTTTCCGTAACCATATCGATTCCATCGGCCGACGTCGGGCTGCCGATTGCCTTTCGCGTCCGTCGCATAGGATCGCAAGACGTGCCGGCCCGCGTTCGTCGTCTCCCATCCGAATTCCCACGCGCGCCACGCATGCGGCGATATCGGAGGCGAGAGCGTCGCGTTATGGGACGGCTCGGCGCCATCCACCCCGATCTGGACTCTCACAATGACACCCTCACCGGACCACGCCTTGCCGCGGACGACCACATGGCCCTGGCGCACCATGTCCCCGTCCCCGGGAGACACGATCACGGAGCGGACGCGGATCGCGCGAACCGGGGTCGGCGGGTTGCCGTCCTCGTAATCGTACACATACCGGCCGAGCTGGTAGTAACCGCGAAAAGGCTCCGCGAGAACCTCGATCCGCTCGAGCCATTTCACGCTGGCCATGCCGTACCAGCCCGGGACGATCAGCCGGATGGGCGCTCCGTGCTCCGGGAGGATCGGTCGGCCATTCATCTGGAGGGCGAGGAGTGTGTCCGGATCCCTCGCCTTGGCGAGCGGGAGGGACCGCGCGAACGGAATCTCGTCCGCGACGTCCGGTGGCCTTCCTCGGTCCGCGCCGATGGCGAGGATTTCGACCACGCGCGGCCTCAGGCGGGCGGATTCCAGGACGGCCCGCAAGGGAACGCCCGTCCATCGGGCCGTGCTCACCGCGCCGAGCCCCCAAGGCTCCCCCGCCGGGAGCGGTTGGAGTCCGGTGCGACCGTTCCCTGCGCATTCGACCGTCACGGCCAAGGTGCGAGTGCCCATCGCCTCGAGGTCGGGCATCTTCAACCGCAGTGGCTGCTCGACGGCACCAACGACCTCCAGAACGTGCTTGCGAGGCGCCAGATCGGGTCGGCGGAAGTGACTCCTCACAAAGAATTCGGATTCCGGTGTGAGGACCTCTTCGAGAGCCGCGAGCGGGGTTTCCGCATTCAGTGGCTCGGCCGAGAGAATGCGCACGCGTTCCTTCCCGGCTCCGGGAGGACCTCCCGAGTCATTTGACTTGCGTGGCCGCCGACCAGGTCCCCGTCATCACGATCCGGGCGGAGCGAGCCGATTGACTTTCGCGCCGAGCGTCTCCGAGTGGCACGACCCGAAGATGCCACGAAATTTTCGAACCGAGTCCGGCCGCACAGCCATGATTTTCCTAGAAAGGTTGGTCGTCAACCGGCGGAAGCGCCCGCCGCGGGCAGGGACAGGAAAGCTCATCTCCGGTCCAGCCTTCGTGCCGGGCGATGCCCGATGGTCCGAGTGTCACCGCGGCGGATGCCACGGTCCTCGGACAGCCTCTCCCGGCTTCAGTCCAGGAGCGGTACATCGAAGCCGGAGGCGTTCGGTTCCGATTTCTCCAAGGCGGCGCCACGAGCGGACTTCCGATCCTCTTGCTCCATGGGTGGCCCACCTGGGCGGAGGTTTGGATTCCGGTCGCATGGGT
>DATGWB010000210.1:0-2546 GCA_035299725.1 Thermoplasmata archaeon | reverse complement strand
GCGCCGGCGAGGGCCGAGACGCTTCCCCCGCCCGGCGTCGGCGTGGGGGCGGCGACCGCCGCGAGGAATTCCTCCAGGGTACGGTCCTTCATTCCCACAGGCGCGTCTCCAGGATTTGCTCGCGATGGAACCGGGCGAGCTTGAAGTATTGGGTGGCGGCGTCGACCAAGGCGTCGAGCGGTACGAGTCCGATGATCTCGCTCTCCGCGATCTCCACGCCTTCTCTCGCCGCGAGCGCGCGGATCGCCTCAAACGCTTGGACGAGAGACGTCTTGTGGTAATCAACCATATTCATCGAGACCTGGACGAGCCCGCGATCCGCGAGTTCGAATCCTTTCGCCCGTACAGCGGGCAACCCTCCGTCGCTCTCCCGAATGGACTTCGCGATTCGCTTCGCGATGCCGACATCCGTCGTCCGGAGGTTCACGTTCCAGGCGATGAGGACGGGACGCGCTCCCACAATGCACGCGCCCGCGGTCGGATGGAGCCTCGACGGCCCGAAGTCAGGCGTGCGATCCGGATTCGTCGCGATCTCGACCTTCAGGCCCTCGTATTCCCCTCGCCGGACGTCGGGCAACGCGCGACGATCCGGACGGGTCGCCGCGGCCTCGTACAGGTAGACGGGGACGTGCAGCTCGTCGGCAATCCGCTTTCCGACTGAGCGGGCCAGGTCGACACAGTCGTCCATTGTGACTCCGGCGATCGGGACAAACGGAAGTACGTCGAGCGCCCCCACCCGCGGATGTTCGCCCCGGTGCCGATTCATGTCGATCAGCTCGACGGCCTTCTGCGCGCCTCGGAACGCTGCCTCGCCGACCTCGGTGCGATCGCCGAAGAACGTGATGACAGCGCGATTGTGGCTCGCATCCATCTCTTGATCGAGGACTCGGACCCCGGCGACGGAGCCGATGGCCTTCTCGATTGCGTCCACGACATCCTTGCGGCGGCCCTCGGAGAAATTGGGGACGCACTCGACGATCTCCGTCATGGCGGGCCTGCTCAGGCGACGAACGTCGGGGTTCATTAAACCCTTCGTCTGCCCGCGATGCCGGACCCACGTGAACGTGAGCGTGTCCGACGTGACGTGCTTCTTCTCGGGTACACGTTCACCGAGGAAGCGAAGCCGTCACCGTAAGGATATTATCGCTATGCCTGCTTGAAGGTCGCATTCCCATGCGGAAGGACGAAGAGTTCAGCGAGTGGTACAACGAGGTCATCGAGCGCTCGGAACTCAGCGACAAGCGCTATCCGATCAAGGGAATGAACGTCTGGCGGCCCTACGGCTGGGCGATCATGAAGCTGATCGACCAGGCGATCCGCGACGAGTTCGACTCGACCGGGCACGGCGAGGTCAACTTCCCTGTCCTCATCCCGGAGTCCGAGTTCAAGAAGGAGGCGGAGCATGTCAAGGGGTTCGAAGGCGACGTCTTCTGGGTCACCCGAGGCGGCTTCAACGAGCTCGACGTGAAGCTCGTCCTCCGGCCGACGTCGGAGACCGCGATGTATCCGATGTTCAAGTTGTGGATTCGTAGCCATGCCGATCTGCCCCTCAAGGTGTACCAGATCGTCCCGGTCTTCCGCTACGAGACGAAGATGACGCGGAGCTTCATGCGGGTCCGCGAGATCCACTTCTTCGAGGCCCACACGGCCCACGCGACGTTCGAGGACGCGGAGCAGCAGATCCACGAAAACCTGCAGATGAACGAGCGGATCATGCGGATGCTCGCCCTACCGTACATCGTATCGCGCCGGCCTGACTGGGACAAATTCCCCGGGGCCCAGTACAGCCTCGGCACGGACACGCTCCTGCCGTCCGGTCGGGCCGCCCAGGTCGCGACGTTCCACCAGTACCGCGACAACTTCGCGAAGGTCTACGACGTCACCTATGAGACGGAGACGGGCGAACACAAATACGTGCACCAGACGACCGACGGCATGAGCGAGCGGCTCCTCGGCGCCCTCATTTCGATCCACGGGGACGAGAAAGGCCTCGTCCTCCCACCGGCGGCGGCTCCCGTCCAGGCGGTCGTCGTGCCGATCCTCGAGAAGGGCCGCCAGGAGGAGATGCTCCTCGAGGCCCAGCGGCTTTTCCTCGAACTGCGGGAACGCATGCGCGTGAAACTCGATGACCGGGACATCCGGCCGGGCGAGAAATACTACTACTGGGAGGCGCGCGGGGTGCCTCTCCGGGTCGAGCTGGGCCCGCGGGACCTCGCGAACCAGGCCGTCACGGTCGTGCGGCGCGACACCGGCGAGAAGAAGGAGTTGCCGCGCGAGCTTCTCCCCGAGCGCCTCCGGACCGTCCTCGAGCTCATGCAGGTCGCGATGTGGAACCGGGCCGAGAAAGTCCTCCAAGACAACACCTTCACGATCACGAAGTTGGAGGACGCCCGCGACGGGTTCAACCGGATGGGCTGGTGCGGCAAGGAATCGTGCGGGAAGACGATCACGGAGCGCACCGGGATGAGCGTCCTCGGGACGCCGTTCTACCCGGAGCCGTTCGAGGGCAAGTGTATCGTCTGCGGCGAGAAGACGAAACAGCTCGT
>DATGWB010000209.1:0-3051 GCA_035299725.1 Thermoplasmata archaeon | reverse complement strand
GTTTGACGGCTTCGACGTTGCGGAACGCGCGGCCGTACTTGCCCACGGGAGTGCGACAAGCGCCGGCGAGAACGACGTCCGTCAGTGCACGAGCCTCCGAGCGGTGAAGAACGAACCGCCGCGCTATTAAGATGTTGTCCGATGGGAGCGGAACCAGTCCATCGTGCGACGTACCCCGTCCTCGTAGGGCGTCGCCGGATAGGGACCGCCTGTCAAAGAGCGGTAGAGGGATCCATCAAGCAAAACCGGGTCGTCGAACAGGTACGCCATTTCGTATGCGGAACGTGCCAGGCGATTGAACAGTCCGATGAATCGAAACATTCCGCGACCGAACACCCGAATCGTCGGTTCTTCCCGACCGGCCGACGCGTACACGAGGCGGATGAATTCCCTGGGTGTTATCGGGCGGGGGCCGGGGACATGGACGGCGCGGCCATGAGCGGCGGGCGTGGCGATAAGTTTCAACATCGCCTCGGCCGCATCGTCGATGAGGATGAATTCGTGCGGGACGTCCGCATCCAGTGGCCATCGGCATGGACGCCCGCGGACGGCTCCCTCAAAGATCGGCTGGAAGATCTCATGCATGATGCCTGGACCGTAGAAGTCCGGATACCGCGGGAGGACGAGCCGCACCCGCCCGTCGCGGTCGGCTTGGAGGAACATCTGCTCGACACGCAACCGCAACTTTCCCTTCTGCGTGTTCGGCTCCTGCGGATGGTCTTCCCGCACGGGCCGCGATCGCGGGTGGCCGTAGACGTACACGTTGCCCGGGAACGCCAAGATGGCGCCTGCGGCCTCCGCCGCTGCGAGCGCATTCTCCGCTAGCACCGGCACCAGTCGAGGCCACTCGGGATACGGGACATTCGCGGCGTGTACGACCACGTCGGCACCGTGGGCCGCTTGGACTACCGCGTCGCGCGATTGTAGATCCGCATGGACAACCTCGGTACCGGCCGGGAATCGATCCGTTCCCGCGGACGGCCGGACGACCGCTCGGACCCGATGGCCGGAGAACCGGGCACGCCGGACAACCGCCCCTCCGATCGATCCTTTCGCGCCGAGGATGACGAACTGCACGTCTTGCCGACAGCTCCTTCCGCCAATAAGGCTGACGCGACATCGATCGGAAACTCGACCTACGTGCACGATGCATGCACGCGCCCCGCTTATGCCGGCCTTGCGACGGTGAGCCGTCTCGACCCGCCTCGGTGAGGCGGGTGAGGTGCGAACGATGGGCAACGGTATCAAACTGGGGCCGCGCGCGACGATCCTCGTGGTCGTCCTGCTGGCGGCCAGCGCGGTGGGCATCTTGACGCCCACCCTGAGCAACACGGTGTCGAAGGATGTACAGGTGACGGGATTCGCGGTCACGCTGACCGTGGACGGAATCCCGGAAACCGTCGTGCCGGGCGACGTGTTCCGCGTGACCGCCACCCTGGCGAACAACGCGAACCGGCCGGTCCCCGCGGTCCTGCGGATGGAGGTCCGGAACCCGAACAACACGGTCCCGAACGAGCTGACCGTCTACGCGGGTTGCGGCGCCGAGGAGGTCGTCTCCGGGACGCGGCTGATCTACTACATCGGCTGGCACGGCCCGCTCCTCGCGCCGAAGGGCACGAGCTTCGCGGCGGGAACGAACCTGGCCACCTTGAACACGGCGATCGGATCGGCGGAATACTGGCCCGCGGTGCTCCACGAGATTCAGGAGCGAGACCCCGCGGGGTACGTGTCCCTCGTGGTGCCCGGCCTGAACGCGTCGGCGGGGGTGCGAACCTCTGGATCAGCGCTGTTGAAAGCCCTGAACTACTATGCGATGGTGGCCTCGGCGAACGCCGACAGCCCGAACCTCGGGGATTGGACCCTGAGCTCGGTCTTCTCCGAACGGTTCGTCGCGTTCGGCGGCGTGGCCCAGGACGGCTTCTTGGTGGAGGTCCACCCGCAATCGCGCGGGAGCTTCATCTTCAAGCTCTGGGCCGAGCGACCGGACGGACTCGGGATCCCCGACCACCCCACCTACACCTGCGGGCCGCTCTGAGCGGCCCGACTTTTATTTTTCCGTTCAGATGGAAATAGGCCGAAGCTTCATAGGTTGACGGACCATCCGCCCGCCGCGATGGAACTCCCTCCCTTCGAACACCTCCTGTATTACGAGAAGGTCCACGGCGCCCGCTTGAACATCTCGTACTCGAACATCCGCGAGTTCCACCTCGATGGCTTCCGCCGGCAACTACCCAAGGACCTCGACCTCAACTGGACGTTTCGCAACGGCACGCCGGAATTGCGGCGACTAATCGCGAGACGGCACCGGACGAGCCCGAACCGGATCCT
This sequence comes from Thermoplasmata archaeon, assembly GCA_035299725.1. Taxonomy (GTDB): domain Archaea; phylum Thermoplasmatota; class Thermoplasmata; order RBG-16-68-12; family RBG-16-68-12; genus RBG-16-68-12. The sequence goes on along the minus strand of DATGWB010000209.1, from coordinate 723 downwards.
CGTGACCACCGGAGCCACGGAGGCGAACTTCCTAGTCAACGCCAGCCTGGTCCGTCCCCGGGATCGGGTGCTCGTGGACAGCCCAATCTATTCCCCGCTCCGCGACGTCCCGAGGGGGGTCGGTGCGAACGTGCTCGAGATCTCCCGCGATTGCGACGATGGATGGCGACTCGATTTCGACCGCTGGCGAAAGGCCGCCGGACGACGCGCCCGGCTTCTCGTGTTCGCGAACCTCAACAATCCGACGTCGACCGCCTTGTCCCGCGCCGATCTCCGAGAGTTGGCCGATATCGCCCAGGAGTGCGACGGCCACGTCCTCGTCGATGAGACATTCCGCGAGCTCGCGTTCGACGACACACCGCCCAGTGCTGCGGAGTTCGGTCCTCGCATGGTTGCGCTCTCGACGGTGACGAAACTGTGCGGCCTCGGGACGCTGCGCGTCGGATGGATCGTCGGGGCGCCGGACTCGATCGACCGGTTCGCGCGGTTGAAAGACTACACGACCGGAGGTGGATCGGTCCTGTCTCACACGATTGCGGGGTGGGCCATGGGCCGATGGGAGTACTTCATCCACAGGGCAAAGCGAATACTTGCGGTAAACCGGAAGATCGCCACGGAGGCCCTCCACGAAATGCCCGCACTGCGCGGCGACGTCCCCCCGGCAGGGACCGTGTTGTTTCCCCACAGCACCGTGAGCGTGGCCAAGCTTGCGAAGCGATTGCT
>DATGWB010000208.1:0-5816 GCA_035299725.1 Thermoplasmata archaeon | reverse complement strand
ACGGCGTACTTCGCGAGGCCGCCCGCGGCCACGTACGCCATGGACCGTCGATAGTTCCACCCGAGCGTCGCGATGAACGCCCCCACCATCGGGATGACGGGCACCGCGCGGTTCATGAGGATCACCCGCTCGTCTCGCACGAGGAGGAAGCTCGTCCACTTCTTCATCGACCGCTCGAGCCAGTGCGGCATCCGGCCGCGTTGGACGACCCAGCGGCGCACGGCGGCATAGAGGAGGCTCGTCCCGAGGATGTCCCCGGCGACGGCCATCGCGAGCAGGAGGCCGGCCCACGCGATCGTCCCGATCGGCTCCGGCCGATACGTGTACGTGACGACGATCCAGACTTCCGGTAGGGCGGGGAACAGCGCCGCATCGATGGCGAAGATCACCAGGAGGATGACGAGGCTGCCGGCCGGACCGAGCGTCCCGAAGAGCGCGGTCAGGAGCTCATCCAACGAGGCCATCGGCGGCCTCAGGTCGTCCGCGTGATGGACAGCATCGTGACCTGAAACACGAGGGTCCGGCCCTTCGTGGGCGCGTTGTAGTTCATGGTGTACGTCCCCGCGACCGGATCCACCGCCGTCACGACAAAGACCACGGTTCCCCCCGCGTTCTTCTGGCCGACCCGATCGACCATCGCGGGCGTCAGGAGATGATGGACGGAGATGACCCCTTGGCCGCCGTTCGCGGCGTCGTCGATCGAGACGACCTGTGCGTCCCACGCGCCGTAGGGCCGGACGAGCTGGCCGGGGATCGGGCTGTTCGTGACCGTCACAATCGTGCCCGCCACGCTGACCGTCGCGGTCCAGCCCCAGAACGGGTCGGTCACGTTCGTGCCCGAGACCGCGGGCGCCTGGTACGTCGCGACGAACGTGGATGGGTCCATCGTGAGCCGCACCGGGACGGACTCGACGAGCGGTTTGACGAAGATCTTCGTCGGATCGGCGGGTCCATATCCGAGGGCCGGCGGTACGATGATCGTCTTCGAATCGCCGATCGCGAGACCTTGGATCCCGGTGTCGAATCCCGGCACCACTCCGCCGCTCCCGATCGTCACGGGGAGGGGTGCGTACGACCCGTGCCAACCGAACATGAACGCCTTGGGGTACGAGGCGTTGTCCTGCGCGATCGGCCGGATGCTCGTGTCGAACACGAGTCCGTTCTCCACGAACGTTCCGACGTAATCCACCTGGACCGAGTCCCCGCTCTGCGCTCGGAGCGGCGGCGGCGCGAACTTGGGGACGACGTAGCCGTAATACACCCCGAGGATCGCGACGATCAGGATGACCACCCCGACGAACGACCAGAGAGTGCTCACGCCTCTGTCGTCCCGGCGGAGCGAGAGGGGCATGATGACTTCGGGCTAACCTGGGGAGCCGCCATAAACATTATGGTACTCACGTTGGAGTGAGTCGAACGACCGCGCGTCGGCGGTTCGCTATGGGATGAAGGAGGTGTACTGCAAGATGATCGCTTCCGGGCGGTCGTAGAGACCCACGGTCGGGCTGGGCGGGATCTCGGTGCCGTTCAGGAACAGGTGGATCGGACTGCCGAACGGCTTGCCCCAGACGACGAAGAAGTCCCCGATCGTGTACACCCGCCCCTGTTCCGCGGTGTCGGGCTCGATGTGGATCAGGCCACTTGTGTCATGCGTGTGCAGGACCTCCAGGCAGGTCGGGGTGATGCCGATGCTCCCGGGGATCGTCACCGGGTTGCCGCCGGACGTGATCGTCAGCTGGGTGTGCCAGTGATAGTACGTACCGACGCCGCTCACGCACGGGTAGGGTAGGGGCGGTCCCCGGGTCAGGTAGTAGACCCCGACTCCTCCAAGCACGATCAGGGCCACCAGGGCGACTTGCCACTTCTGGATCCGAAGTGGCACGGACGTCCGCTTCGGCGCGACCCGGCCCACTTCCGCTTTGAGTTCCTCGCGCAGCCGCGGGGTCTCCGGATGCCGCGGGTGGATATCGTTCAGATGTCGCACGAGGTTCTCTGGTTTCACGGAGACGTTGCAGATCGGACAATGATCCGTTTTCGCCAACGCGGGACCTTCCCAGCTCGGACGGTCGAAAGGAGGACCGCCTGCTATTTAGGAATGACGCGGACGCCTTTCGAACTCATGCGTACATCGCACCGGACGCGTCCGTCGATCGGATCGGGCTCTCGCCGAGGACCTTGTCGACCGCCCGCTCGAAATCGGTCATCGTCACGACCTCGCGCTCCTCGCGGATCGCGAACATCCCGGCCTCCGTGCACATCGCATGGATGTCGGCCCCGGTCGTGCCGTCGCATCGGGCCGCGAGGACGCCGTAGTCGACGTCCGACGTCACGCTCATCTTGCGGGTGTGGATCTTGAAGATCGTCAGGCGGGCCTCGTGGCTCGGAATCGGGATCTCGATGATCCGATCGAAGCGGCCCGGGCGCAGCAGGGCCTCATCGAGGATGTCCGGTCGGTTCGTGGCCCCGATGATCTTCACTTCCCCGAGCGGGTTGAAGCCATCGAGTTCCGCGAGCAGCTGCATGAGCGTCCGCTGGACCTCTCGGTCGCCGGACGTCGCGATCTCGAGGCGTTTCGCCCCGACCGAGTCGAGTTCGTCGATGAAAACGATCGAGGGGGATTTCTCACGGGCCAGCTGGAACAGCTCGCGCACCAGGCGCGCGCCTTCGCCGATGTACTTCTGGACCAGCTCCGACCCGACGAATCGGATGAACGTCGCCTGCGTGCGGTTCGCGACCGCTTTCGCGAGGAGCGTCTTTCCTGTGCCGGGTGGGCCGACGAGGAGGACTCCCTTCGGCGGCTCGATCCCGACCTTGCGGTATAAGTCGGGCTTCAGCAGGGGCTCCTCGACGGCCTCGCGCAGTTCCCGCATCTGGACCTCGAGACCGCCGACGTCCTCATAGGTGACCGGCGGCTTTTCGATAATCTCCGCGCCCGTCACGATCGGATCCAGAGACGGTGGGAGCACCCCCATCACGGCGAGCGTCTGCTTGTTCAACGCGACGCGCGCGCCGACCAGGAGGTTTTCCTTCGCGATGTAATCCGCGGCGTTCACGATGAAGTCCGGACCCGTGGACGACTTCACGACGACGCGGCCGTCCGCGAGGATGTCCCGGATGTTCCCGATGATCAAGGGCGGACTCTTGAGCCGATCGAGTTCTTGTTTGAGCCGCCGGATCTCCTTTTGAAGCCGGCCAAGCTCCGTCTCGGCGTATCGCTTCTCGCCTTCGACCCGCCGGGCCGTCTCCAGAAGCTTGTCGTTGCGGTCCTCGAGCGAGGCGATCCGCTCCGACATTTTCTCCGAGAACTCGCGTATCTGGTCGTCGTCCATAGAATCGTCCGGTGGGTGGGCTGGAAGACGAAGGCTATATACCCAGCACTTTTTATTTAGTCTTTGCGGGCTAGATTCGTGATCTGCGAATTGTGCGGCGCGGACGTTCCGCGCCTCAAGAATGTGGCCATCGACGCGACGATTCTGTCGGTCTGCACGGACTGCGCACGCTTCGGGGACGAGGTCTCGACGCCGGCCTTGCGGCAGAGCACGATGCCCCCCATCATCGCGCAGCGACTGGAGATGCGCCAGCGACGCATGACCCCGCGCGACGTGTATACGCAGACCGGCGAACTCGAGCTCTCGGACGACTTCCCCCAACGGATCCGAAAGGCGCGAGAGGCCCGCGGATGGAAACAGGCGGATCTCGGCGCGAAAATCAACGAACGGGTCAGCGTCATCGCAAAGCTCGAGGCCGGAACGATCAGCCCGGGCGACTCGCTCGTCCGCAAGCTCGAACGGGAGCTCGGCATCAAGTTGAAGGAACGCGTCGAGCCGGTCGCTGTCAAGAAACAGGCGGCCGGGAGCGGCGTCACCCTCGGCGACCTAATCAAGATGCGCGACGAGCGTCCGTGATCACGGCACCCCGAGGCGGCTCTTGACCGCGGGCAGGAACGGGGTGACGTCGACCCCCACCTGATGCGCCGCAACGAGCGCCGCGACCTCGACTTCGACGTCCAGCTTTGCCTGGACCGCGTTCACCGACGCGATCACCGATTTCCGATCGGTCCGCGACGTCGCCGCGATGGCATCGACGATCCGCAAGAAGACATCCTCGGATGCCGGCGTCGGCACGTCGAGAATCGCCGAAGTCGGGACGTAGTCTCGCGGCACCTCGATGGAGCTCACGTCGAACGCAGGACGGATCGCGCCGCCTTGGGACTCGAGGAGCTTCGTCTCCAGCCCGAGTTGGAGCAAGCGTTGAGCATCCCGTGGAGGGAACCAATGCAGGTCCATCGAGGCCGAGAGGACGAATTCCCGCTCGCTCAGTTCGTCCCTGCCTTTTCGCTTGAACAGGAGGGCGATCGCATCGCGAAGCTCGTCCATCGGGAACCCACGGAGAGAGCGACCGAACCGCTGGGGCCTAGATAAACGTGCGGCGGGGCAAGCGAATCTTTATCCCGCCGGCGTCCCTTGGTCTTCCCGCTCCAGCGTAAGGTCGCGCTGACCAATGATGCGCGATGCAAGCCTGGAGAGGACACCGTATGGGTCCCTCCTCGACAGCCCCGCGTTCGGGGCGCTCCGTGACAGGGGGACAACGCGGCGTCCAACAATCCCTCGGCAAGGGTCAGGGCGTCGAGTGAGCAGTCGCTTGTCCGTGACACGCGCTGTTACTGCCGAGGGACAACCCCTTGCGCGGAGGGATTGTCCCCGAGGGATCGTTTGGCGCGGCGCCGTCGGGCGATGAAGACCACGAGAAGCGTCGCCATAACAGGAGGGCCGATGTCCGAGAACTCGGGCACGGGAACGGTCGCACGGGAGTCGCTCGTTCCTGGATTCGCGCCGTTCTAAGCAACCGAGATGGACCCTCCGGCGATCATCGTCACGATGAACCGGATCCTCTCTGACGCCCCGAGGGTTTGGGCAGCAATCGTCCCTGTCGTGAACGTGACATCGTTCCCGAACGTGTTACCATTCGTGGGGCCGTACAGGACGTTCATGCTCGAGCACGCTGAGTCTGTGCACCGATCGATTTCTACGGAATACACGGGCACGAACGTCACTGTGACCTTGACGTGACTGACGCGCGCCTCCCTGGTCGTCCCGTCTGCGTCGCGGACGCCCGCCTGGAGAGCATTGATGTCCGCGAGGGTCCAAGCAGCCGTTGTCTGGGGGTTCGTCGCCCAATTCTCATTCCACACGGTGTAGGTGGCCGAGTTCGCGCAGTTCTGCGCAGTCGGTCCCGCGAACACGGTCCCTCCAGTCTTAATGATAATCTGTACGCTGACCGACGGGCTCGCGGTCTTCCGACAGGACGACTCCACCTGGACATTCGTGACGGTGAGCGGTGAGGGTGGGCTCGGCCAGTCCGCGATGTTGTAGAGTGAGTCCGTGATGGACGAAGAGGTAGATATTACAGCTCCGTTGTCCCCGTCGTTCGTGACTTCGTTCACGCACTGCCATTCGTTCGCTTCCGAAGTGCAGGTGTTTAGCCCATTGACCGTCCACGCATTGACGTCCCCATTCGCGTTCGGACTGAGGACTTGCGTCCCGGTTGAAACCTGAGTCAAATCTAAGATCGACTCCCACGTCCCGGAAATCGTGTTCGGCACGCCCGTCGGCGTGAACCAACAAATCGACTGCGTCCCAGTGAGTGTTGTGGACGTCGCACTCGATCCCGCGGTCGTACTCGCGGCCAGATTCGTCGTACAACCGGCGCCCGTCGTGGCGCCGTTCGTGAAGAACCACTGCTGGTTGCCTGAAATATCCTCCGTATGGACGCCACTAGACGTTGAGGCAATGTGATTGATCGGCGAAGCACCGCCG
>DATGWB010000207.1:0-3759 GCA_035299725.1 Thermoplasmata archaeon | reverse complement strand
ACGACTCGGCTATCGCACAGACGGCGTCTTGTACGGATATTACTCATGGGGCGAGGACGCCTACAGCATGCACAAAGCAATCGTCCCGACGACCTCCTCCACCGGGACGCCGCCGTTGACGGCGGCGAGCCATCTAACCTGATAAATAATAATATCCAGATATTATTCCGTCGGTCCAATCGACTCCGTCTCGCAAACCCTTAAGTCTCCGTCGGCAATGCGGCGCGTTCGCAGAGCACATGTTGCCGATTCCCACGAAATTCTTCGTCACGTCGGGCAAAGCGGTCTCGAAGGTCTCGGACCTGAATGCGTTTGATGAGGCGCTCCAAAACGCGGGACTAGCGGAGCAGAATATCGTGTCCGTCTCGTCAGTCCTCCCCGTGGGCATCCGACCGGTCCGACGGAGGGACCTGCCGATGGGCGCGATCACCCACTGCGTCCTCGCCCAGCAGCGAGGCGGGGAGGGCGAGACGATCTCCGCGGGCATCGCATACGGCTTCCGGGACGACGACTACGGCGGATACGTCGCGGAAGGACACATGCACGGCACCAAGAATTCGCTCCGCGAGGTGATGGAGTGGAAGATGGGGGAGATGGCGAAGCTGCGCGGGATCAAGTTCCGTCGGATCGACTACCGGATCGAGGACCTGAGCATCCCAATGGACCACTACGGCGCTTGCCTGGCGGCGCTCGTGTTTCTCGCCTGAGCATGTACGGAGTCGTCGTCTGCCCGCGATGCAAGCGCGTGAAAGGTGTGAATCTCAAGCAGAAGACGACCACGTGTCAATGTGGGTTCGAGATTCACGTCGTCCCAGCGCGGATACGGGCCCGAGCGGAGACCGCGCGGGAGCTCGCGCCGCTCGTCGGGAAGGTGAGCGCGGAGCTCGCGGGTGGCACCGAGGAGTATCGGCGGGCCCAGGCGCCGGTCCGTCGGAGGCGATCCCGCGATGTCCACGTTCGCGTCATCGCCGTTGCCGGGAAGGGACGCGACCGCACAAGCCGCGTGCGATCCGCCGCGATCGAGCTCACGCGGGAACTCGAGCTCTTCTCGCTCTCCGACTGGGAACGGGTCCTCGCCGGATTGGGGATCCCGCATCCCGACGAAGCCCTCGCGACACTGGTCGAGGAGAATACCGTCTTCGAACCGAAGGCCGGTTTCTTCCGGGCCGTGGTCCTCAATCCCTAGCCGCCGGCGCGCGGCGCCGCTCCCGCCTCAGTTCCCGACGGATGTCGTCCGGTAGCGTGCCCGGCAGAATCTCCCGGTAGACGTAATAGTAAATCAGGAGGGCAAACCCCATGGACGTGACGACGGAAAGGGCGGCGTACGGTTCGTCGACCTGGAGGAGGAAGGGAGAGAGGAACGCTCCGTGCGCGAGGCGCACGCCGACGGCCCGCAAGAATGCGCGCCACGTGTCGCCCCGGGATGCTCCGAAGCCGATCAACGCCCCCGTGTCGGCGTTCACCAGACCGAGGCTGATCGAGTAGAGGATGAGCAGCACGAACGTCTCCGGCACGTAGAGGATCGCCCGCGACGCCCACGCCGCCGCCACGACACCGCTCGCCGCCGCTCCGATCCCCAAGGGCACGCCGTAGAAAGTCGTGTCGAAGCGACCGCGGTAGGTCCGGCGGTTCAGCCAGACGAGCTTGAACGACTCCTCGAAGACAAAGCTGACCGCGACGGCGACCGCGAACGACGCGAGATCCCCGCGGGGCAGCACGATGGCGAAAACGCTCGCGACGGTCCCGAAGATGAGACCGACGGCGAGGCTTCCGAAGACGCGGCGGTCGTCGAACAGCGTGTGGTCCACGTAGGGCCGATCGAAGCGGCGGAGCGAGGCCCAAAGGATGGCCAGTCCGGGCAAGATTCCCATCAGAAATGCGACCAAGAAATCCAGGTTCGAGGCCATCGATGGTGTGCGAAGGCCGGTGCGCTACTTAAGAACGCGGAGGGCCGACTATCGACCCTGACAACGGGGACCGCGGGTTTATGGTCCGCCGGGCGGGTCGAATCCGCGTCGATGCCCGGGAAGCAGGCCCGGGTCCTGTGTCCCGTCTGCGCGGAGCCCATGCCTCCGGACGAGACGGAGTGCGCGAACTGCGGGGCCTTTGTCATCGACGAGGCCGTCGTCCGGCTCAGCCGAGCCTTCGGGCTCGACCGCGAGAAAGCCCTGAAACTGTTCGAGGCCGGGTTCCGTCATACGAAACAGCTGCAGGACCGGGATCCGAACGGGGTCCTGGAGAAGGGAGAGGTCGGGCTCCTGTTCATCTGCACGAATTGCGGCGGCTTCGTTGCATCGGGCGACATGAAGTGTCCGCGATGCGCCGCCGAATTTGAGGCGGAGCCGACCGTGGAAGACACGGAAGAGGACATCCTGGACTTGCGTCTCTGCCTCATCTGCGGGGCGGACAACGACCCCGAGCTGGAGGAGTGCGAGGTCTGCGGGGGACCCTTGCGAGAGACGAAGGAACCCAGCCCGGTGGCCGCCAGAGAGAGCCCGAGCCGGCCGCAGGCAACGGCGACCGCTCCCGTCAACACCGTGCTCGACAAGGTCGACGAGTTCATCCGAGACGTGAGGCCGACCGTCTCCGAAGTCCCGCGACCCCCTCCGGTGCCGGTTGTCGCCAGTCCGAAACCTCCGCTCGCGTCCGTGACGACGGCGGCAATCGCTCCTCCCAAACCCGCGCCGGCCCCCCGCGCCGAAATGCCGCTACCCTCGCGACCACCGAATCCGCCACCCGTTCTCCCGAAGGCTACGCCGCTACGGCCGGAGATCAAGCCCACCTCTTCGGGAGAGGCTGCACCGCCCGTCACCGTCGGCGCGGAGACGTCCGGACGGGCCAGAATCGCTCCATCGGCATCTCCGAAGGTCCGAAGGCGGCTCGGAATCTCAGGGCGAGGCTCACGAAAGAGTACCGGCCTCACGACCCAGGCTCGGAACCGAATCACCGCAGAGACCGCGGGCGGGCTCGTCCTCGCCGCGTCCACGAGCCTGCTCCTCGCGGGCGTGCTGAACCAGCCCTTCGTTAGTGTGGGGATCGCCGCGTTCCTCATCGGCCTCAGCCTGTATCTCGCCGCAGAGTATGTTCGAAGCGAGAGTCCCGGGCCGCCCCGGTTCGGCGGAGCGCTCTTGGCGGCAGGCTCCATTCTCGCCTTCAGCGCGGTGCTCCTGCACGGGCAACCAATCGACGCGAATGTCGCGGTCGGGCTCACGTTGGTCAGCATTCCACCGTTCGCTGGGGCCACTCGGAACCTGGTCGGCGGTCGGCACCGGATCCTCCTGGCCATTGCGAGCGCAGTTCCCATCATTGGCCAGGCAATCGCCGCCGTCGCCGATCCCACATACGCGTTGAGCCTTCCGTGGATCGCGGGCATCGGTGCGGCGATGCCTTGGCCTGCGGCCCTGGCGACCGCGGAAATCCTCCGCCGGAACTCGGCGTCGACGCTTCGCCGGCAGCTCGCCCGCGCGGAGCGGGATATGGGACGCAAAGACTACGAACAATCGCTCGCGGACTACGATCGCGCGATCGTCACGGCACGCCCGGGCGTCACGGGGGCGGAGATGCCCTGGTACGGCAAAGGGGCCACGCTTATCCTCCTCGGCCGGTACGACGAGGCGTTGCGCGCCATCGACAGAGCGCTCGACATCAACCCGCACAACGAGGTCGCTTGGTTGAACAAGGGGAACGCGTTCACGAAGCTCGGTCGTCTCATCGACGCACTGCGCTGCTTCAACGCGGCGATCAAGGTCAACCCGGCCT
>DATGWB010000206.1:0-3789 GCA_035299725.1 Thermoplasmata archaeon | reverse complement strand
CGGAAATCCGGGTCCAATTCCACGAGTGGCTCGCGATCGTCACCGGGACGCTGACGCCGGGCGCTTTGTTGATCTTCGTGGCGATCCTCGCGCCCGAATTGATCGCGGTGACGCTCATCGGCTCGCTCGTCTACTCGATGTTCCTGATCGGACAACGCGTCCTGAACGAGGCCGCGTATATCCGGATCGACCACAAGTTGAACGAGCTCTACCACGCGAGCCCGCTCTCCCCCGAGGCGTACTTCGTCGGCATCGCGGGAGGCATGCTCGTAGCGTACCTGCCCCCGAGCCTGTTCGTCCTCGCCATCCTGGAGATCCTGCATCCGCTGTCCATCGTCGCCTGGCTGGTCCTGGCCGCGTGCCTCCTGGCGGTGTGGGCCGTGTCGTCGACGATCGGCTACGTCGTGTCGACCCTCTTCAAGGACATGAAGACGATTTGGCCGTACTCGGCCCTCCTGACGAATCTCTTCGGCATCGTGCCGCCCGTGTTCTACCCGATCCGGTTCGTCCCGACCGAGTGGCGGTCGGTCGTCCTTCTCCTCCCGACGAGCGGGGCCGCGGTGCTCGTGAACGGTGTGGCCGGTCTCGAGACGATCAGCGGGAACGAAGCAATCCTCGCGGCGGCCGCCCTCGCGGTGGAATCCGTCGCCCTGTTCGTCTTCGGAATCTACTGGGCCCGGAGGATGGCCCGGGAGCGCTGACCATGGCCGTCGAAGTCAACTTGGCGGCGCAACCGCAGAAAGGCCACGTGCTCGCGGCTTGGGGCCTCATCGGATGGCGGTGGATCTGGCGGAGCCCGGCCGCGGCGATTGTCCCGCTCCTGCAGCCGTTCTTCTTTCTCTACTTCTTGCACCTGATCTCGGATCCCTCGTACTTCCCGCTCCAGGTGGCAGGGGCCATGATCTTCTCGACGCAGAACATCGGAAGCTGGTGCCTCTCCGACTCCGCGGTCTTCCGGATCGAGCTGCGTCTGCAAGACATCTTCGTGGCATCTCCCCACAGCAAGGTCCGGTACTTGTTCGGCGTCGCGTTCTCGAACATCATCCCGGCCCTCCCTGCGCTCGTGGCGCTCGGGATCATCCTCGCGATGGTCACGTCGGTCTCGTTGACGGCGTGGCTCGTGATCGTCGCATGCATCCTGATCATCTGGGTCCTCTACTCGGCGATTGGGATTGCGGTGTCCAGTCGGCTGCGGAGCCAGCGAGAAGTGTGGCCGGTCGGGAACCTGATCTTCACACTCCTCGGGATCCTGTCGCCCCTGTACTACCCGCTCTCCCGCCTCCCGCCCGTGTGGCGGGAACTGGCTCAGCTCCTTCCGGCGACTTACGCGGCGCTGCTCGTCCAGGGAAGCCTGGGACTCGAACCGGCCACCGCGGCCAATCTGGCGCTCGACGCGGGTCTGCTCATCCTCTCAACGGCCATCGGCCTGGGCCTGGCGTGGCGGCTGTACCAGTGGCGCGAACGATGACGATTCCGCATTCAATGCCGCAAGGATGACGGAAGAGTCTCGAGCGGCATTCGGATAGGACGAACCCGTCGCTCAGGTCATGACTTCTTCCGAGGTCGAGCGACCGCGGAGGTGATGGCCGTTCCGACCTCGCTGCACTTCGCGGTGCCGCCGATATCGTAAGTGAGGATCGTGCCCTTTTTCAGCGTGGACTCAACGGCTTGTTCGACCGCGGTCGCCGCCTCCCGCAACGCCCTCTCTCCCTTCCGTCGGCCGAGCCACTCGAGCATCATCTGGACGGCCAATATCATCGCGGTCGGGTTGACTTCGTCTTTGCCGGCGTGTTTCGGCGCGCTCCCGTGGATCGGTTCGAACATCGCATGCGCGTCTCCGATGTTCCCGCCGGCGGCCATGCCCATGCCCCCCTGCAGGACCGCGGCCAGGTCCGTCGCGATGTCGCCGAACACGTTCGACGTGACCGCGACGTCGTAGACCTCCGGGGAGCGAATGAGCCACTGCTGGAATGCGTCGATGTATGCGTAATCCTTCAGGACGGTCGGGTATCGGGTGGCGACCTCGTCGTACACTTGGCGGAAGAGCTTGCATCCGGCCGTGACATTCGACTTGTCGACGCACGTCACGCGATGCTTCCCGTCGGATGGCGCGCCATGGCGCTCCTTCGACACCTCGAACGCGAATCGGATCACCCGCTCGGCGCCCTTCCGCGTGATGACGCGACTGTCCACCGCGAGTTCCTTCACTCCGCCCCGATCGAGAAAGCCGCGGGTCGGCGTGTACAGGCCCTCCGTGTTCTCCCGAACAATCACGAAGTCCACTTTTCCCGGTTCCCACACGAGCTTGAAACCGTCGTGAATCTTGTGCCGGACGTTCGGATAGAGTTTCGTCGGTCGCACGTTCGCGTACAGGTCCAGGCCGAACCGCAATCCGAACACGACGCCGACGCCGGCAATGTCCCCGTTCGGCAGGACGGCCTGCGGGAGCCCGACGGCCCCGAGGAGAATCGCGTCGGCGGCCTTGCAGGATTCGAACGCGCCGTCGGGCCACTCCTCCCCGGTCTCGAGGTAATGCTGACCACCGCACGGAAACGGAACGAGGTCGAATGAGACGCCGTACGCCGACTCGACGGCCTTCAGGACCTTGACGCCTTCCCGCATCACCTCCGGTCCGACGCCGTCCCCCGCGAGGAGGACGATCTTGAACGCCATCCGGGCGGCGATGCGGAGGGCGCGGTTTAAGGTTTGTCCGGCGACGATTCAACGAGGATTCATGACGGACCGAGCTCGCCGACGGACGCTAAGACATCGGCTTGGTCCCGAGTTCCTTTCTCAATTTCGGGACGAGCCCGCCGGCCTCGAGGATCTCGAGCATGTTCGGCGGGAGCGGCGTGAACTTGAGCATTCCGCCGGAAGGAATCCGCACTTCGCCGCCTGCGAGATCCAGCTCGATGACGTCGCCCGACTTCACCTTATCGCGGAGGCCCGCGCACTCGACCACCGGGAAGCCGAGGTTGATCGCGTTCCGGAAGAAAATGCGCGCGAACGAGTTCGCCAGGATCGCGGAAATGCCGAGGGTCTTCAAGGCGACCGGCGCCTGCTCGCGGCTCGAACCGCAACCGAAGTTGGCTCCCGCGACGATCATGTCTCCGGGCCGGACGTTCTTCGCCCACGTCGGATCGACGGCCTCGAACGCGTGCTCCGCGAACACCTTCGGATCGGTCGTCCCGAGATACTTGCCCGCAATGATGTGATCCGTCGAGATGTCGTCTCCGAACGTCCATGCGCGGCCCTGGAATCGGCTTTGCATGAAGTCTAGACCTTCCGCGGGTCCGTGATTTCCCCGTGGATGGCCGAGGCGGTCACGGTCCACGGGCTGGCGAGATACACTTGCGCGGTCGGCGAACCCATTCGGCCGGGGTAATTCCGATTCGTCGAGGAGATGCAGACCTCATCGCCCGCGAGCGTGCCGAGGTGGCCTCCGAAGCACGGGCCACACGTCGACGACGTGAACGTCGCCCCCGCGTCCATGAACACTTCCACGAGGCCCTCCTTGAGCGCCTGGCGGTAGATGATCTGCGATGCGGGTGTGATCTGGAATCGTACGCCGGGTGCGACCTTCTCGCCCCTCAGGAGTTCCGCGGCGATTCGAAGATCCTCGATCCGGGCGTTCGTACATGAGCCGAGGAACGCGACGTCGATCTTCGTCCCCGCGACGTCCTCGACCGGTTTGAGATTCGCGGGATTCGAAGGACATGCGACCTGGGGGCCCATCCCGTCGACATCGAAGGCGAACGTCTTCAGGAACGCCGCATCGTCGTCGGACCG
>DATGWB010000205.1:0-4401 GCA_035299725.1 Thermoplasmata archaeon | reverse complement strand
AGGGCCGGGTTATGTCCAATCAGGTCAATGGCCGAAGGCATGACTCACCCATCCGATGGCGACGATATCCTACGGGCCTTCATAAGTGTATCGGGAGAAAACCGGGAGAATAATATTCGGTTGGCTGATTGAAAATCAGTCGGTCGAGTCCGCGGATGCTTCCGACGGCAATTCCTCTTCGACCCGATGCGACCGTTTGAGGAATTCTCCGGGGACTTCCTTCGACGTGTAGACGGTCTTCCCGGCCTTGTGGATCACGACGCCGGACGAGCGGGCCGTCTTCGCATCGATCTCGAGGATAACGGGTTGGGCGATCCGGACGCGGCCCGCCTCGAGGGCGGCCTCAAATGTCGCGCTCAGGTGGACCATCTTGCGGTCCGACGGTCGGAGGCCCGCCTCCATGAGGAGATGGCTCTCTTCTTCGGTCGTCGGGTAGAACAGGACATCCGGGATGCCTTCCGTCGGCAGGTCGAGATCGATGTCTTTCGAGTGGCCGTACGTCGCGCGCATCTTTCCGTCCTCGAACTGGTAGCGGCCTTTCGGGTCGGTCTCGATCAGGCCGACGACGTGATGCTGCCGGACGAATCGAAATCGCCGGTTCCGAATCTGCACCGCGGTCAGGAAGTCGCGAAGGTCCACCCAACCGTGTGCGTCCATCTCGAGCCCGTATCGCTCGGGGAAATGTCGGAGGACGCCGGCCATCGTGCGGCCGAGGAGCTCGACCTCCTCGTCGTTGAGGAGGAACTTGCCTTCGCTGCCGCAGTGCGGGCAGAACTCTTCCCGGAAATATCCGTGAGAACGGCATTCCTTGAGCATGCGTCCCCTCCCTGGAGCGGTTGGTATTCGCCCACGGCTTATGAAGTTTCGTTCCCCCGGTCGGCCGGGAGGTCCGCCTCCCTCACGATGCGGAGGCCGTGCGCCTCCAGTTGTTCTTCGTACGTTCGGACCTCCGGTTTCGACAGGCTCTTGCGGTGAAGGTATGCCAGGGTCGCACCGCCGGTGCGCTCGACGGCCTGGTCGATCATCTTCGCGGACGCGCCTTCGAGCGCATACGACGCGAGGAGATGTCCGAATGCGATCCGTCGTTGGAGTGCGAGATCCGTGTGTCGCGGGACGTAATGGCCGCCGCCCAGGCCGATTGCGATCGGTGCGTCGACCGGCTCGAGTGCCAGGAGCACCCGCGCGATGGCCCGGGAGGCCGCGAGGTCCGCCCACTCGGTCTCGGTGCTGCCTTGCTCGATGTAGAACGTTGGCGCCGTCAGGAACGGACCGTGATGGGTCGCCTCGAACGTCACGTCGTAGGAGAGGCCTCTCGCCTCCCGGCGCAGGCCTCTGAGCGCCGCGGTCATCCATCGAGGGGCGGATGGAACAAGCGTCTCGGGTTGCCCGCCGAATTCCGCCCCGCGCGGATTCCCGATCGGATGGACCGCGAGGCTTGGGCGCCGACTCTTCGAGACGTGCTTCGACAGGTACACGACGAGCTCCGCTTGCCGCCCAAACGCTCCTTCGAGGTCTCGATCCAAGTGGTCGCGGTACAGGTGGTGCTCCGGAATCGTGACGAGGACGGTGTCCCGCCATCTCCACGAGTCCTCTCCGCCGAACGCGACGTCCGCCTGCCAGGGCGCGAGGGAGAGCAGGGCGTCCCGTTGGTTGCGGCTTGCCTCATCCGCCTCGGAGGCCACGAGAAACCGCACGGCTTGAGAGAGGACTCCGCGGCCAAGGTCTTTCCCCTGGCGATCTGCGCACAATCTTTATGTGTCTCCCTCCGGTACGGCGGCTCGAGTCCATGGTCGCGGTCACCTTCCTTTCCTCGGTCCAAGGATACCAGGAAGGCCGCGTCGAGGAGATCGTCAAGCGCCTCCGGGCGGATCACCCGGAGTGGACGATTGAAATTCTGTCCCCGGAGGCGAGCAAGCCGCTCTTCGCCAAGTACAAGCTCCAGTTCGGCCCCGCGATCCTGGTGAACAACCGGATCGAGTTCGTCGGGATCCCCCGATACCGCATGCTCGTCGAGCGGATCGCGATGGTCGCCGCGGGAAAAATCTCGCCGCGCACCGCCCAGCCCCCGGCCGCCGCGGCGCCCGCCCCGAGGCCGGCGGTACCCGCGAGTCCGCCCCCCTCACCGGAGCGGAAAGCGTCCTCGTGACCGCGACTCGACCGTCCGCGGCACGTGTTCCGATGGAAAATCGGGCCTCGCGAAAACTATATGAAATCTCGCGACCATTAATTCCACGGGGTTGAAGCGAGGGGACCGCGCGCTCCGCGAATGCGGTCCGAGTCAGGGAAGGAAGGATTCCCCAATGAGTGTCGAGGACGAGTTCGAGGAGACGCGCCGCGCGATACATCGCATGCTCAAGGATGCGTTCGAGGGGAAGCTCGGCGTCTTCCGGGAGCCGTTCATCTACGGATTCACGACGCGATCGCGCGAGTCCCGCACCGAGACCGCGCGGCCCGCGCTCGAGGGCGAGGAGATCCGCACACGGGATCCGCTCGTCGACGTGATCTTGACGGAGTCCGCGATCTTCCTGACCGCGGAGATGCCCGGCGTCGCGCGGGAGGGCGTGCGCGTGCGCCTCGAGGAGGGCAAGCTCGTCCTCCAGGGGGAGGGGGACCGCCAGTACTTCACGAAGGTCGACCTCCCGATCGATGCGGACCGCGACACGCTGAAGTACACCTATACCAATGGCGTCCTCGACGTGGTCATCGCCCGAAACCGGTCCGTCATGTGAATCGGGTCCTTCGGGCGGGGGACGGGAGGTGTCCGAATTCCTTCCGACGATAAGGCTGATCGAAAGTTGCGGCGACTTCGACGCATCGAGGCGGGCTACCGCGCGGAGATCCGTCGGGCCCAACAAAGCCTGAAAGGGACCACGATGGACCGCGTCAAGGCGGAGCGGAAGTTCAAGAAGATCCGCGCGAAACTCGAGGCGAAGATCGACAAGGTCCAACCGAAGATCAAGGCGCTCACGAACCTGAAGGCCGAGCGGAGGGCGTGAGGCCACGAAGGCTTTGAGTCCTCCCGCCCTTGCCGGCGCGTGGCCGGTCCGGACGAGGAGCGCGCCGAGCTCCTGAAGAAGACGGCCACCGAGGTCCGAGCGTGCACGTTGTGCCGGCTTCACGAAGGCCGAAACCTCGCGGTCCCGGGGATCGGTCCCCTCGACGCGGCGGTGTTCCTCATCGGTGAGGCGCCCGGCCGTGAGGAAGATGCTCGCGGTGAGCCGTTCGTCGGGTCCGCGGGGAAGATCCTCGACAAAGCGCTGGCGGCCGCGCGGCTCTCCCGGCGCTCGGTCTTCATCACGAACGTCGTGAAGTGCAGGCCACCGGCGAATCGGGGGCCTCGTTCGGATGAGATCGAGACCTGTCGTCCGTACCTGATGACGCAAATCGCCGCCGTGCGTCCAAAGGTCTTGGTGACACTCGGATCCACCGCGTTGAAGGGCTTGCTGGGGACCGGGGTCGACCTGAAGGACGCGCGCGGGAAGACACTCGCCTTCGGGGACATCCCCGTGCTCCCGACGTACCATCCGGCGGCGATCCTGTATAATCGGCGGCTCGAGCCGACGCTCCGGAGCGATCTTCGGAAGGCCGCGAAAGTCGGCGCGGCCAAGCGGGCCCGCATCCGAAGCGGCCCTCCGCGCAAAGGCAAGCCGACGAAACCGACCGCATCAAGCGGGGCGGTGGTCGTCGGGCCGGGAGAACGGATCTTGCTTTTGCGGCGCGAGGACGAGGACATCTGGTGCCTCCCGAAGGGAACCGTCGAGTCCGGGGAGAGCCTCGAGCAAACCGCGGTCCGTGAGGTCCAGGAGGAGACCGGCCTCCGCGTGCGGCTCCTCCGGCCGGTCCACGAAGTTCGGTATTCGTTCTTCTGGCCTCCGGGCGGAGTGAACTACGACAAGACGGTGACGTACTTTCTGGCCGAACCGATCGGCGGACGGATCGATCCGGAGCCCGGGTTCGATGAGGTGCGCTGGGTGTCCCGCGAAGAAGCGATGCGCCTCCTGTACTGGAAGAACGACAAAGAGGTCGTCGACCGTGCCTTCCAGGCCGTGCGGACGTTCCGCCGTTAGCGAAGGAACTCGCGCATTTTCTCGAGCGGCCAGGTATTCAGCACGTCCGTCGGGGTGAGCCACGCCCGCCGGGCCGTGCCGACTCCGAACCGCATCCAGGCCAAGTTGCCGCTCGCATGGGCGTCGGTGTCGACGGAGAGAGTGCAACCGGCGTTCTTCGCGGCCCGGGCCTGCGGCGAATTCAGGTCCATCCGCCGCGGATCCGCATCGAGCTCGATCGCCGTCCCGGCTCGCGCGGATGCCTTGAACACCGTGTCGAGGTCCAATTCAATCGGTCCGCGCCAGCCGATCTGCCGAGTCGTCAGATGTCCAAGGATGTCCACATGCGGGTTCT
>DATGWB010000204.1:0-2711 GCA_035299725.1 Thermoplasmata archaeon | reverse complement strand
TCATGTCGATCGTGGACGAGCAAGACCGGACCGCCGCGGCGGGCCTCACGAGCGCCACGCGAACGGTCTCATCATCGGTCAGTCCGTCGCTGGCGGGTTATGCGCTCGCGAACCTCTGGCTCGGCACGCCGTTGGTGGCTGCGGGATCCTTCAAGTTGGCGTATGACCTGTTGATTTACAGGAACTTCCGGAAGGTACGTCCGCCGGAGGAACTCGAGGTCAACCCGAGCTCGACGACGCGCCGGCCGTGACCTCGAGAAGAGCGGGCACGGAGGGATTCGAACCCCCGTCTTAGGCTCCGAAGGCCCATAGCCTAGTCCAAACTAGCCGACGTGCCCGGCGGTCGAACCATAGCCGTTGATAAAAGGGTTCCCAAATCGATGATCGGGTCAGTCACCGATGTGCTTTCGGTACGCAGTCGGATCCATCAGGGCGTTGGCTTGCGAAGGCTCCGCGACATCGAGGACGACCATCCATCCTTCGCCGTAGGGATCTTTGTTCACCAGGTCGGGCTTGTCCACGAGAGCCTTGTTGACCTCGACGACGGTTCCGCTGATCGGCGCGAAAATCTCGCTCACGGCCTTCACTGACTCGACGGTCCCGATCGGCTCTCCTTGCTTGACGGTCTTCCCGATCGGCGGTAGCTCAACGTATACGACGTCAGTAAGCTGATCCTGGGCAAAGTCCGTAATCCCAATCCCGGCCCGCTTGCCTTCGAGCTTCGCCCACTCATGGTCCTTCGTGTAGCGCAGCCCCTCCGGGACGTTCGACAAATTGACTCCAACCGGACCGCCTCGATGCGGCCGTGCAGATATGAGAGTTTCGCGCGCTACCGGCCTTTCCAGTTCGCGCCCCAGGCCTGGTGGACGAAGATCTCTTCGCCGTGAATCTTGTGGATGTGGTGGGCCACCACCAGCAGGGCGAAGAATGCGAGCCCGCCGATCGTGAGCAGAAGGTAGACAGGATTCCCCAGGATCGTGGAGAAGAAGCCGTTCACGGTACCGAGCGGATCAGCCATTCGTTCGTGCCTGAGCGAACCAGTTTCCGGCGGCGGGGAAAAACCTTTCTCCGTGAAGCCCCGATCCGATAATTAGTCGCTCCAGCTCGCCCTTTTGGAACAGATGGTAGAACCGCGGAACGACGGTCTTGTCGGGCATCGTCCACGGCACTTCGACGTCCCCATCGACCTCGGGCGCCGCGGGCATGGATTGAAAGCGCGGCTGCTCTCGCGCCCACACGCTCACGAACACGGGGGCCCGTCGCCGTAGGACGCGCCGGAGCTCCATCAACGCCGCGATGCGATCCGACTCGACCAGGAGATGATGCAGGACCGCAATGCACAGGCCCGCGTCGAACGATGCATCCCGGAACGGCAGCTTCGTCGCTTCGCCGCCGACCCAATCGATGCGGAGGGCATCTTCTGTTCGACGTTCACCGGCGCGCCCGATTAACAGGAGGCGTCGGGAGAAGTCGAGCGCCACGGCGCGATGGCCTCGGCCCGCGATGACCGTCGTGTGTCGTCCATGGCCGGCTCCGACATCGAGGACCCGCGCCCCCCGAGGCAACGACTCGATGAACAACCGGACCTCGGGCCAAGGCTCGCGTCGGCGGGCCGCGTACGACTCGGCAATGCGATCGTACGTCGCGCGGATGTCCGCTTTGGTTCGGACCATTCGAGTGTGGACGCAAAGGCCGCACGATAAAGACTCGCTCGCTCACGCCGCGAGAGGGGCTCGCTCGCTCTCGCGCAGCGCCCGCTCCCGAATCGCATCGAGTCCCGGCAAAGGCGCGGTCACACGACCGTGGTCCAAGAGCTCTGTATACGCCGGGGCTATCTTGGCGCCGCAGACCGGACACGTCCGCACGCCAATCTCGTAGGTCCCGTCTTTCGGGCAGCGCTGGAGGTCCTTGCGACCACCGAACTTGCCCCGCTTAGCCGCAGGCTTGCCATCGACCTCGACAAGGTCCAGTGCGAAGTCGATCGTCGGAGCGTTGCTCAAACTCGTGCCCACGCCGAAACCGTCGACGCCCGCCTCCAGGAGAGCGGGAATCGACTTCTCGTCCACGGAGCCCGACACGAAAATCTTCACGTCCTTGTGACCGCGGAGGTCCAGCTCCCAACGCACCTCGCGGACGATCGCCGCGAAGTTCCCGCGACGCGAGGCCGGCGTGTCGAGGCGGACGCCGGAGAGGTCCGGAATCGCCTCGACGGCCATGAGCGCCTCAGTCTTCTCGTCATAGTACGTATCGACGAGGGCGATGCGCGGAATCTTCGCTTCGAGATATTTGTGGACCGCCGCGAAAGCCTCCCGCGGTCCGCCCATCACGATGACGAGGGCATGGGGCATCGTCCCCATCGCGGGGATGCCGAGGAGGTCGGCGCCCAAGGGCGTCGTAATCGCGTCGAGCCCGCCGATCGTGACCGACCGTTCGATGAGCGGCGCGATTCCGGGATGCATGCGGCGAACGCCGAACGAGAGGACTTGTTTTCCGTTCGCGAATTTTCGAATCCGCGCGGCTTTCGTGGCGATGCCGCTCGCCTGGCAGATCATCCCAAGGACTGGCGTCTCGTACAGCGCCCACTCCTCGTACGGGCCTTCGAGCGTCATGACGGGGAGCGGGATGCCTCGGTGCGTCTTCGGCGGGAAGACGCTGCCTTCCGGGAGGGCCCACAGGCTCACGTCCTTTCCCGCCAGGAGGTGCACGACTTC
>DATGWB010000203.1:0-2141 GCA_035299725.1 Thermoplasmata archaeon | reverse complement strand
GTAGGCGCTCCGTCGCCGTGACTCGGCCATCTTTCCAGGCAGTCATGACGGCCCGGGTGTAGTCCTCGAGGCGCTTCACTCGTTCGTCCATCGCCCGTTTGCGCCGGTCATCGATTCCTTCCAGGTACTCGAGGTCCAGCTTGTCGACGTTCATCGCTTCGCGAACGATATCGGAGAGGGTCAGGTGGACTGAGGTCGCCGAGTCGATCTCCTCGAGGCTCATCTCCTTCCTCGCGCCAGCGACTTTGACAGGCACCTGGACCTTCGACAGGCGTTCCTTGATGCCCATGGCGCGCTCCCAGCCGCGCGGGGCCAGGTAGTACGCCAGCATGCGTTGTTTCTCGCCCTCGATGTGCGCCTTCGTCTCCGTGAGGAAGCCGTCGCGCACCATCTCGTCGAGGTACCGAGACAGGTGCTTCCGCTGGATGCCCGCCGCGAACGCAATCGCCTTTTGCGTCAGCGCCTGCGGCAGCACGTACCGCTCCTCCATGTTCCGGAAGTCGGAAAAGTACAGGAGAATCCGGTCCTCCGTCGTCAGCGCGAGAGGTGAGTCCTCCTTCACGGCCTGGGCACCCCCGGCGGCACGGATAATCCTTCGCGTAGCCGATTCGCTTACCCGAGCGCCACGTTCTTAAGGGCTCTTTTGCGTCGGTGGCGCGGCGATGCTCTCTCTCCCGGTCCAGCCTGCGCCCACCCAGTTCGCGGCCATCTTCGACGCGGACACCCGCGCGGCGATCGCGAGCGGGTTGTGCATCCAGTGCCGCGGTGCGAAGCTGCTCTGCGGGAAGGCGCGCTGCCCGATCCTCGTCCGCTGGGACTCGATGATGAAGACCGCCCCGATGATCGATCGGATTGACATGGACGGTTCGTCTCCTCCCGGCGTATTCGTCGGCCGATTCGGGTATCCCAAGGTGTACGTCGGGCCGCTCGTTCCACCGGTCCACGGCGACACGCACATCCTCGACTCCCCGGAGGAATGGATCGGCCATCCGATGGGGGACATCGTCCACTTCCGGTCGCAGTTGGTCCGCGGGATGCACCGGGTCCATGTGCAGAATGTGGACGGCGGCGGTCGCATCGTCGATCAGACCCGCGAGCTCGCCCTCGGGACCTCTCCCGCGGACGTCGAAGTCGGATTCGCGCGGAAACCCCACGGCCGGGTGGTCCTCGACGACAACGTCCAACCGTTCGGGCCGTCCGCGCCGCTGAATCGTTTCGATCTGGGCACGCTGAAGGTCGACCAGAACTTGGATCGGGCGTTTTCGGACACCGACCTGCGGGCCAAAGAGGCCGTCATCGATCTGTACGAGAGGCGCACGCCGGTCTCGAAGATTCAGCGGGCCTTCAGCGTGGGCGCGTTCGGGATCGAGAAGAACCGCAAGTTCGTCCCGACCCGATGGTCGATCACGGCCGTCGACGACACGATCGGGAAGGAACTTCGGGAACGGGTGAAGACCTTCCCGCTGATCAACGAGATCCGGGTGCACGAGGCGATCGGCTTCGACGACCGCTTCCTCGTCGTGATGATCCCGCGTCCTTGGCGGTACGAGTTGATCGAAGCGTGGTATCCGAACACGCTCTGGAATCCGCTGGGCCGGGACATCGTGATGTTCGGGGATCACGAGGGCTTCGAGGGCCGCACGACGTATGCCAGCATCGGCGGGTGCTACTATGCGGCACGACTCGCGGTCGGCGAGGCGTTAGTCCGGGAGCGACGCCAAGCCGCGACCGTCATCCTGCGGGAGACACATCCGGGGTACATCATGCCGGTCGGCGTATGGAACGTCCGCGAACACGTCCGAGAGGCGCTTCGTCGTCGCCCGCAGCGGTTCCCATCGATGGCCGGCACCCTGGAGTATCTCCACACCCGTCTCGACATCCCGATATCGCGCTACGTCCGAACGAGCGAAGTGCTCCAGTACGTCCTACATCAGCGGACGTTCGATGATTTCGGTCTCTTCGCGCTTCCCGCCGCGTCGACATAGGCTTGATGCGCCTTTCCGAGTTCCTGAATCGTGTCATCTCGAAACGAATTCCCGGTTCGCCCGTCCCTACGGTCGGCGCCATTGTGTCCCGACGGCGCTCGAGATCCTCCAAATGACGTTGGCACGACGAATCGTCTCCGACGACGTCCCTCGAGG
>DATGWB010000202.1:0-3110 GCA_035299725.1 Thermoplasmata archaeon | reverse complement strand
GTCCTCGGTCGGAAGTGGAGCCTGCTCATCATCCGAGACATCGGATGGAAACGGGCCGACCGGTTCAACGCCCTCCTCCGCACGATCCCGGGCCTCACGCCCCGGATGCTCGCCCTTCGTCTCAGTGAGCTCGAGGACGCCGACATGATCCACAAGGTGGAGACACATAACTCCCCCAAACTGGTCCGATGGGCGCTCACGAAGAAGGGAGAGGACATCATGCCCGTATTGATGCGCCTCGTCGCGTTCGGATCCCGATGGTTCCCGGAACGGATCTTCGAGGACGAGCGGCCTCGTACGCTCGCCGAGATCTATCCGGAGAACGGCGGAAACCATCCGTGGATCACGGGTACGCCCGACTAGCCGAATCGCTCACTATACTTTCTTTCACGTGGGCTCTCATTTAGCATGCCAAACATACCGGCGCCTCATGGAGACCGAGGATCGAGGATGGGGCGGACTCTACCGCGCGGGCGGCATCGCGCTGATCGTCGCGGGCATCCTCGTCCTGGTCACGCTGCCGATCATCCCGATGATCATCCCGAGCCTCGCCCCCGCCAGCGTCCAGGCCGGCCTCGACAGCATCCATTCCCAGAGTGTTCTGTACGGGGCGACGTGGGGCCTGTATCTCGTCAGTGACCTGCTCTACCTGATCCCGTTCGCTGCGATCTATGTGGTCTTGAGGCCGCACCATCGGGTGGCGGCGCTGGTCGCCCTCATCTTCAATTCGTTGTTCGTGACGATCGACGTCGCGGTCGACATTCCGCTCCGATTATCGCTGATCAGTTTGAGCAATGCGTACGCGGCCGCAAACCCGGCGGGGCAAGGTGCATTCGTCGCGACGGCGCAGTTGGCCATGGACCTGGCGAACATCACGGCGCTCATCGCGACGTTCGTCCAGTTCTCCGCGGTGATCCTTGTCAGCTACGCGATGCTGCGCGAGACGCCGTTCCGACGAAGCGCCGCCTACGTCGGCATCGTCGGTGGGATCGTGGCGCTGCTCTTCATTCCGACGTTCGTCCTCGGCTCCCCGCTCTCCGGGCTGTTCAACCTCGCCGGCTTCGTCTTGCTGTTCATCTGGAGCGTCATGGTAGGTTGGACGCTCTACCGACTCCGGTAGCAGCGATCCGATTCGCGACCGTCGACGCGAGGCAGATTTTTCCACCGGCTCGCCATCCGAGGCGCGATGCCGGGTCGCCTGTCCTTCGATCGGGTCGCGACGATCTACGACGAAACGCGCAGCCTCGCACCGCGGGCGATGGCGCGGGTCCTCGCGGTCCTGGTGGACGAGCTCCAAGGGAAACGAGTCCTGGAGATCGGGGTCGGCACGGGCCGGTACGCGGTTCCGCTGCAGAAGAGCGGGATCCGCGTGGTCGGGGTAGACATCTCCAGGAAGATGGTCGAAGTTGGCCTCGCAAAAGGTCTGCGGGACGTGATCTTCGCGGACGCCGCGCGCCTTCCGTTCCGCTCGAAATCCTTCGATGTCGCGACCACGAACCATGTCCTCCATCTCATCCCGGACTGGCGGGACGCGCTGAGGGAAATCGCCCGCGTCACCCGCGACATGTACTTCACGGTCATCGAGCGCTCGGACCGCGTCGACACGATCAAGCGGGAGTACGACGCGCTCGTCAAGGGAGCCGGCTATGATTGGACCCATCCGGGGCTCCACGAGAAGGACTTGCCCGGACTCCTCAAACCGGACTTCATCATGCCGGTCGGGCCGTTCCGGGAGACCCTCCTCGCAGACTCCACCTTGGACGAACTCGATCGGCGGACCTATTCGTCGCAATGGGATGTCCCGGAAGAGATTCACCGCAAGGCCATGGAGCCTCTCCGGACCAAATGGAGGGGGAAGGAATTCCAATTGTCGTACACCCTTGAGGTCACGTTCTGGCGATCGGAGAAGCTAGCGGAGATCGCGAAGGATCAGAGGTCGTGAGGCGCGCCCGCGAACGCGACCAGGGCCTCTTTCTCGAGGAAGTGAAGCGTCGCCGGGATTACGAGACAGTGGGGCGGCGGCCCGAGGTCGCGGTCCGCGAGTTTGGCGATGGGCCCCGCGAACGCGAGCACCTCGGGTGAGCCGACTCGGCTCAGGACGCAGGCAAGGGTGTGCGGGCCGAACTCGGTCGTGCCGATGGAAGAGCCCATCCGCAACAGCGACACAAGCGCATCCCGCGGCGCAAGGAACGTCCCGTCCTCCCTGAGGTCTAAAAGGACCAGCGTATGGAGCCCCGCGGTCCGATTCGCGAGGATCGCCTCGAGGGGGCTCGTAGGCGCGAACCCCTCAGAAGGGAACGGGACCGTCGTCGTGCGACCGAACTTGTACGCTTGGAGGCCTAGCGCCCCCGCGGCCGAGGTCAGAATCGAGACGCCGTGCACGATCCGGGTGCGAATCTTGGCGGCCGCGGCCCGCAGGCGGAGATCGACGTGGGTGGTGGCGGTCATCGGATCGCCCGGGACGAGGAACGCGACAGCGCCCTTCGTGGCTGCAGCGAGGAGTACTTGGCCGTCCTCCACCTCGTGGCGGGTGAGCCGACGAATCTTCCGGCCGATGAGTTTCTCCACCGCTTCGAGCGATGCACCGGGCAGGGCCGACGTGTACAACTCGGCGAACAGGAGATCGGCCGACCGAGTCTCGTCAAGTCCGCGAAGCGTAATCCCCTTCTCGTCGTCCAACCCGAGTCCGATGAAGACGAGCTCCCCCATCGAAGCGCGAGGATGGCGGGAAGGCTATTCTCCTTTCCTCCGAAAACCCTTAACCGCGTGCTGCGGAATCGCGGGCCGTGCGGGCGTGGTGCATCGTCGTTCCGCGGGAGCGCGGGGAAGAAGTCCGACGTCGTCTCATGGATCTGGGCGTCTTGCACAAGCATCTCCGCATCGTTCGGGAAGGAGACCGTCTCTTCATCCCGACGACGACACGGGTGGACCTCGACCTTCGAACGGAACAGCGGGAATTCGGCGAGGGATTCGTGGCCGTCCGGAGCTACAAAGACGTCGTTGAGGTGCCGGAGCCGCTCCGCCGATCGCTTCCCAGCTCGTTCGACGTGATCGGAGACATCGCGGTCCTGAAAATCCCGAACGAGCTGCGGCGGTATCGCGAGGAGATC
>DATGWB010000201.1:0-5346 GCA_035299725.1 Thermoplasmata archaeon | reverse complement strand
CCGAGCGGTCACGCCTCCCGCGCGTTCGCCCTGGCCGGCCTCGTGGCCTTGCGATTCCGGTGGCGGGCCGGCGGCGCCGCCCTCGCGTTCGCGACGCTCGTCGGCGTGAGCCGCGTCTATCTCGGTCTGCACTGGCCCTCGGACATCCTCGTCGGAGCGTTCGTCGGGATCGGGATCGCGGTCCTCGTCGAGCTCGTGAGCCGACGCGTCGTCCTCTACCAACGGATCCGGAAGTGGATCGTCGAACTCATCCCGCACTGGCCTCGGCGGAAGCCCGCCTAGGCCTCGCCGAGGAGGCCTTTCGCCTTCCCGAGCGCTTCCTCGACCGCCTTGCCGAACGCGGCGGTCTGCTTATCCGCCATCGCGACGAAGAACATCTTCCCCGAGACGCCGTGGACGCTCAGGATGCCGCTGTCCGACGTGACCGAGATCCGGTTCGGGGCGTCCATCTTCATCGTCCCGTACATGACTTCGAGGGCCCCGAGCAGGGTCGCCGCCATCGTCGCGAAGTTGTCGACGTGCGTGTCGTCGGGGAGCACCCAGGCGACCGGCACCCCGGAGCGGGAGACGATCGCGGACATCTTGGCGCCCGTCCGGGAATTGAAATCGGTGAGCAATTTCCGGAGCGCCTCGACGGCCACAGGCACGCGACTCCCTCCGAATTGCCTCGCGATGCAGCCCTCGTTATTTAGCTCTTGTTCCGCGAAACATCGCGTGCAACTCGCGGCCTAGAAGAGGACGCCGCCCGAGGGCAGATACGAATCGAGCCGGACGATGTCTTTCGCGGCCATCCACGCCGTGAGGAACTCGACCTTCAGTCCCGCCCCGAACGCCGCGGTGAGCGCGCCCGCGTTGAGGCCGGGGATCCACGCGGACACGTGCTTCATCCCGTTCTCGTGCGCCTTCGCGATGGCCGCGGACATCAGAGCCGCGCTGAGCGAGGGGTCGAGAACGCCGCCGGGTCCGATCGCCCCGTTCCCGTGGATCACGACGTAGCCGACCGTCTTGCGGTCCGCCCGTGCCTCAAAGAACCGCGTCCCTTTGACGGCCATGAGGAAGTGGCGTTGGTCGACATCGCGGCGGGCCTCCCGGAGCGGACGATCGAATCGTGCCGCCAAGTCGCGCGCCCTCTTGGTCGAGCTCCCCGTGGGTCCCACTTGTCGTAACTCGACGCCGCCAACGGTCGACTTCGTCGGCTTGCCCTCGACGTGGTACAGGATCGTCCGCGGGAGCATCCCGAACTTCGCGTACAGCGCCTGGGCCCGGAGGTCGAGGGAGGCCACGACGCAACGGACGGTCCCGCGCGGGGGACGGGGCGCCTCGAACGCGCGCGTGAGCACCGGCCGCCCCACGCCGCGGCTCTGCATCCCGGGCAGCGCGAAGAACTGCGCGAGGAAATGCGTCTTGCCGCGCAAGATTGTGATTGCGTAGCAGACGATTCTCCCTTTGACCACAGCAACGTGGAAGCCATCCGGGTCCGTCGCGAGCGCGTGGCGGAGGAACGGGAGGAGATCGCGGGCCGGGGAGCTCGGCGGCCGCAGCCCTTGGCGGCGGCTCAGATCCCGGAGGGAGGCGAGGCACAGGCGGGCGCAGACGACGAGATCCCTCGGGCGCGCGGGGCGGATGCGGACTTCGAGCCGCGACTCGACCACATGGCCGGATGGTCCACCGAATATTAGCGTATCGCGCGTGCCCGAGGGCCAGCATCCGCGCGGGAATCGAGAAGGGGAGGTCGGTCAGCGAGTTCAGCGGTGATACAGGACGCTGTAGTACCGGTTCTCTTTCGCGGTCCGTTCGAGCCGACCGAAGATGGCGAGCTGGTATCCGCACTTCTTGCACTTGTTGTCCTTGTCGAGGTACCAGCCGGTGATGTCGAATCCGTACCGCTTGATCGCGACCGCGCCGCAGCCGGGGCAGTAGGTGTGCTCGAGCGGATGGCCGGAGACGTTCCCGATGTAGACGTACTTCAGGCCCTCCTCCTTCGCGACCGCGCAGTGCTTCTCGAGCGTCTCGACGGGCGTCCAGGGGAACTCCATCATCTTGTAGTCCGGGTGGAACCGCAAGAAGTGGATCGGGGTGTCGGGGCCGAGGTTGTCGTAGACCCACTTCGAGAGCTTCCTCGCGGCGTTGAGGTCGTCGCCGACCTGAGGGACGATCAGGTCCGTGATCTCGATGTGGATCTTCTTCGTGTCCCGCGTGTCGAGGAGCGTCTGGAAGATCGGATCCGCATTGGGGATGTTGATGTACTTCCGGACGAAGTTCGTCTCGCCGGATCCCTTGAAGTCCACCGTCACGCAGTCGAGGAACTTCGGCATCTCGGCGACGGTCTCTGGCGTGTCGTAACCGTTCGACACGAAGATGTTCAAGAGGCCGGCCTTCCGAGCCATCATGCCGATGTCGCGCGCGAACTCGATGAAGATCGTCGGTTGGTTGTAGGTATAGGCTAGGCCCTGGCAGCCCTGCTCCAGGGTCATCCGGACTACATCCTGCGGCTCGACCTCGATGCCCTCGACCTTGCGGCGCTGGGA
Source organism: Thermoplasmata archaeon (assembly GCA_035299725.1). Classification (GTDB taxonomy): domain Archaea; phylum Thermoplasmatota; class Thermoplasmata; order RBG-16-68-12; family RBG-16-68-12; genus RBG-16-68-12. The sequence goes on along the minus strand of DATGWB010000201.1, from coordinate 2,818 downwards.
GATGTCTGCGTTCTGGCAGTACCTACAGTTATGCACGGTAATACCATTACAAATATATGTGTGAGCTGGAATAGTCTCGAAGTTGTAAACCGCTTCGTGTCTCGATTCCTCACGAACCATGGCGACCTTCTTCCATCCGAAGCGCGGTCGGACTGTCTCGAACTCCCGCGATTTTTCTAGCAGGGACGATGCGTGCTCGGCATGTGCCAACCGCGCGTGTGACGTGACGCGGGGCGAATATCCGGCAAATGCCCCATCGTCCACGTCGGCAACGGTGAGCACCGAATCGCCGGGGCGCAGATTAGCAGCTGGTATCCACCCTTGCGCCGTCAGGACAGGATGTTCTTCAGTTGCGAGGAGAGGCTGTTTCAACGCTTCAACAGAAATCCGCACCACGCGAGCCTTCCGAGAACCGATTGCCGTTACGATGCCGGGGGTTGCCGTTGTGCTCCCTGGCACAACAGACCAGAGCAGATTTCCTGGTCGCAGCTCCTCTATCGGCCGCACATCACCGTCAGCCATCAGTACGTCCGATCCCGCAGGGTGACAAAGCCAATTGCAGCCAGTCGTTGCAATACTGAAGATCTTCGACCCGGGACGATAGTGCGACACCGGTTTCTTTTCGATCGGGTCGACGTGGCCGGTGATTACGCGTCCATAGACGTACAACCAGAGCTTGCCCTCGTGAACCCCGCGGATGCCACAGAGGCCGACCTGGCCCTCGCCGATCTTGCAGTAGCGGGCACACGCCGTGCATACGATCTTGTTTGTGCCCTCAACCGGCCTCCAGAGCTCGGCGACCTTCCCCATCGCCTTGCCCGGTGGCTCCCGGACATCGAGGATTTCCGGTTCCGAAATCATCGTCTATCGGTACACGGGCCCTATCGGGTTAAAACACTTTGTGGGTCAGAATCGTCTGATGCTTCCAAGTACTTTCGCTCCACCCACCGAATGCCCCTTATTTCTGATCATCCCAGGAACCGTGAATGCGGTTGTATTGGAAGCTCGTCTTCGAGATTCCTTGGACTGAATCCAAACTCGATTGGCTTCTCAAGGAGTTCCGTCTCATTGTGAACAAGTCAATCCGTGTCGCGCTTGAGCAAGGTCTCCATTCGCGAATGCGACTCGCCCGCGCTGCATACGCGGGCTTCGGCCGAGAACACAATATTTACAAACAGTACATTCCAAGCGCATTCGATTTCGCTCTGCGAATTCTCAAGACTTATCGTCGCCGGCTCAAGCAGGGTAAGACGGCCTCAGTGCCCTATGTTCGAAAGCCTGTGCTAGTGGCAGAAAACCAATCGTATCGGCTCGATCGGGCTACAGGCCGGTTGCGTATCCCAATTCGAGGCACGGAGGGGGTGCAGCTGGTCCTTCCGTTGTCGGAGTGGCATCGGTCCATTTTGGAAGATCCGGCTTGGGCTCTTGGATCTTTGACTGTGGTACCCGGGAGAGTGGTCCTTGCCGTCCGCAGGACTTCTCCGAGCACCTATGAACCAGTGTCGGCAATTGCTTTGGATACGAACGAGGATTCATTGGATGGTGTCGCCGTCGCTAGCGCTAAGGCCCGTTTGATTTCCCTCTCATTTCTCGGTGTGCGCGAAATCCAAGCGAGGCACTTTCGAAGACGGCGCCGTTTAGCGCGCGCTAAAGCCCAGGACCGAAGAGTTCAACGAAGACTTCTTGCGCGGGAGAGCGCACGAGAACGCTGCAGGGTCAAACAGCGACTCCATCTCGTCAGCAAACGTCTTGTTCAAGTCGCCTTGGCTTCGAAGTCCGCAATCGTTCTCGAGAACCTCAAATTGCCCCGCTTGCACGGCCGGTCTCGTCGGATGAACCGTCGCCTTTCGTCTTGGCCCAACAGGGAGATTCATCGCCAGATCGAATACAAGGCCGCCCTTCGGGGCGTGCCCGTCATCAAGGTCAATCCTGCATGGACCAGTAAGACCTGCCCAGTGTGTGGCGCTCGGCGCCGAGATAGGGTGGGGAAGGACTTCGTGTGCCTCATATGTGACTGGGAAATGGATCGACAACACAACGCGGCACTGAACATCCTGAAGACCGCCTTGGCCTCGAACGAGGCCTTGGCAAGGGCTGTACGGTTCCAGCCCGGTGCCCTCCGCCATGACGTGGTGAGTCCCCTCTACGACCTCCTCCGAGAAGGAGGAGGCGCACGGGAGGAGCCGAGCGGAGTGGAGTTGGACGCCATCCCGCCTTTCGAGATCTCGGGGGACTCGTGAGTTGTCCAACGGAACCTTGCGCAAGCTACCGAATGCCGGCGGAACGGAAATGTTCCCAGCCCTTCGCCTGGAGGGGTTCCTTTCCGGTTTTCGTCACCAGCACGTTCCCGCCAGACGCGGCGACTTTGCCGATGACCGTGAGTCTCCGACGGTCTCGTGCTGACGAGTCCGAGTACCTCGCGAGCACCGTCTGGATCGCATCCGGCCGAACCGTCGCGAGAAGTTCGTAGTCGCCTCCATAATACAGGACAAGATCGTTCGCGACCCCGGGCGGCAGAGACGCGAGGCCTTGGTACCGTGGCAGGGCGGCCTCGTCGATCTGGTATGAGAGTTTCGTCATCCCGGCCATCTGCGACAGGCTCACCCCGAGGCCATCCGACAGGTCCATGCAGCTCGTGACCGCGCCGGACTCGGAGAAGAACATGCCGTCGGCGATCCGCGGATACGGCCGCAGGAGTTGGTTCAGTGCCTCGGTCCGCCCGCCGGACGACTGCTCGAGCATCTTCGCGGCATGGCCCGCGCGCCCCAGGTCACCCGTGACAACGATCGCATCGCCGGGTCGCGCACCCGTCCGCAGC
>DATGWB010000200.1:0-2138 GCA_035299725.1 Thermoplasmata archaeon | reverse complement strand
ATCGTGTGGGCCGAAGAGCTGGACACCGACCAGATCTCCCTGTTCATCGCGAAGAACTTCATCGTCACGATCCACGACAAGGTGTTCCCTCAGCTCGAGGATACTCGAATCCGCCTCAGGAAAAAGGACCCCCGACTCCTGAAGTCCGGGACCGACTTTCTCGCCTACTCGATCCTGGACGACTTGGTCGACTCATACTTCCCCCATCTCGACCGACTGCAGAACATCGTCGACGAGCTGGAGGAAAAGGCCCTGGCCGAACCGGTCCGGGAGACCGCGAACACGATCCACCAGTTCCGACGGGACCTGCTCATCCTCCGGAACGACCTCCGGCCCCAGCGAGACGCATTCGCGGAACTCGCTCGCGGCGAACTCACCGGATTTCGCAAAGAGACACGGGAATATTTCCGCGACGTGTACGACCACATGATCCAGACGCTCGACCGCCTCGACACGCTCCGCGAGGTCAGCGCCGGCCTCATGGAGGTCTACCTCACCGTCGTGAGCAACAGCCTGAACGAAGTCATGAAGACGCTCACTGTCATCGCGACGATCATCCTGCCGCTGGGACTCATCGCCAGCGCGTACGGAATGAACGTGGCGTTCCCGGGGAAGGAGGACTTGAGCGGATTCATTGTGTCGCTGGTCCTGATGGGGATCGTGGTCGTCGTCATGGTGATGTTCTTCCGCCGCCGGAAGTGGCTCTGAATCGATCGAGGCGAGACGCTTATAGCGAATGCGTGATGCCTGGGGGATTCCTGTGCTTCCCGCCATGCCCTCGGACGATTCCGAACGCGAGTCGACCCGGCGCGCATGGAATGAGAGCGCGGAATCGTACCGCCGAGCGATGCGGCTCTTCGAGCCGTACGGATTCGACCTGCTCGCCCGGGTGAATCCGAAGATCCGGGAATCGGCCCTCGATCTCGCGACAGGTCTGGGCGAGCCCGCGATGAGCATCGCTCGGATGGTGGGTCCGGATGGCCGCGTCGTGGGCATCGATCTCTCCGAGCAGATGGTGAACCTCGCCACCCGCATCGCGAAGGAGCGGCGGATCCCCGGCCTCACGTTTCTCGCGATGGACGCGGAGAAGCTGGACTTCCCCGACGAGTCGTTCGATCTCGTGACGAGCCGGTTCGGGTTCCATATCTTCGCCCATCCCGAAACGGTCGCGAAGGAAGCCCATCGAGTCCTCCGGCCGAAGGGCCGGATCGGCATCGTCGTCTGGAGCACGGCCGAGAAGTCGACCGCCATCAATGCCGTCGTCGCGCCGATGCTGGAGTTCGCCGAGCCCGACGAGACGGGCTATCGACCCAGGCCGTTCGAACTCGGAGGTCCCGGCGAACTGACGACTCTGCTCGCCGGCGCGGGATTCGTGGAAACCCAGGAGGAGCGGCGAACCCACACGATGGCCTTCAAGGACGAAGCCGAATACATCGAGATCCTGGTCGAGGGAACACCGCTCGGCCGCTCAATCAAGGAAGAAGACCCCTCGGTGCAGAAAAAAATCCTCGCGGGTACCCGGGCGAACCTTCGGAAATGGAAGTCACGCAAAGGCATTCAAATTCCATGCGAAGCCGTAATCGTGACGGCGACGAAGTGAGGTTCACCGAGCGACTCCGGCGGCTGGCACGCCGTCCGCGGACCAGCCTCGGTACCGATAGTATTCGTCCCTCAGCCGATCCCACGTTTCCTCGCCGAGTCTCACACGCTTTCCGTTGACATCGACCTCACCGTCCATGAGCCGCCGCGGGAGCGTGTCCTTCGCCTTCGTGTGTCCGCGTTCGATGTCGAGGGTTCGCTCCAGGTCGCTGATCCCGCGGCCGATGCGCCGCATGTCCTCCTCCGTGACCTCCTTCCCGAGGACCGTGGTGTACGCTTCCGGCGTCTCCGTGAAGACGATCGGCGTGACGAGCGTGCAGATGCCGATCGAATCGATCACGGCGGTCTCGTCCAGGAGGTCCGACACGAGCTTCGGCTTGCCCTCCGGACCGGTGCGGCCGTCGAGGCTCATCCCGAGCTCCATGTAGACGGTCCACGCCTTGTTGTGGCAGCCGTGCCTCGGGCCGAAGACGTAGCACAGGAACATCCCGAACGAGCCGCGCGGATCGTAGGCGGGAAGGTCCATCCCGCACTGCTGG
>DATGWB010000199.1:0-4895 GCA_035299725.1 Thermoplasmata archaeon | reverse complement strand
GACGGCTCCGACCCCGAGGCTCAGGATGACCGAGAGTTTGTACGGAGATCCGACGACCGAGCTCGAGCCGCCGCTGCTTTCGAGTGCGTCGGTCAACAAGAACAATCCGGCGTACGCGAGGGCGAAGCCGAACGCGCCGATTCGCCCTACGTTCGTCACGACTTGGAATCCGAGGCGGTACCCCGGCGTCTCTTTCACGTCCGGATCGCGGCCCGCTGGAATCCACATGAACGCGCCCAGGACCGAGGCCCCGAGGGCCGCCGCGAGGCCGAAGAACGCGATGAACCGCAGGCCGACCTCGAACGGGGAGACCGGCGCGCTACTGGACGTCGCCCCGAGTCCGCCGCCGGAGCAGCCGGTCCCGTTGCGGTCCGGGTTCTGGACGCACCACGCGAACGAACCGGCGGTGAAGTGACCGTCGACCGCAGACACCGCCGTCCACGTGACCGTGATGATTCCGGCCCCGGTTCGGTTTACGCCGACGGACATCGTGCGGCCCGCGCCCGACAGGGTCACGGGCGGGACATCGAACCGGCTTCCGGTCGCGTTCGTCACGTGGATCGTGCCCGCTCCCGATTCGACCGCCTCGGAAAGGGTGATGCTCACCGATGTCGGCGTCGCGTTGTAGGGGAAGATCGAGTCGGGTTTCGGGGTCGACGAGACGTAGTTGGCATGCGCACTGGCACTGCCCGGAACGAGGGCCACCAGGGCGAGGGCTGCGCAGAGGATGAGGATCGAGCGGTTCATGGACTCCGCCGCATCGCCCGCACCGCGCGGATCGTGAACGCCAGGGACACGGCGCCAAAGAGGACCGCGAGGACAGCGACCGCAACGAGGACCGTCAGCAGGGTCTGGAGCGTCGCGAGCTGGGCGCTGAGCGCCGTGATCGAGTTCTGCAGGTCCGTCGCGGTGGGACCCGTCACGGGGAACTGATAGTCGGACGCCTGGGCGACCGTGTCCAGAGGGACGGTAACATTGACCGCCGTCGTGTTCAGCATTCCGACCAGCTTGACGGAGTAGGAGCCCGCCACGGTGGGGATCACATTGAACGTGTACCAGCCAGGCCGGCTGTCCTGAGGAGACAGCGAATACATCTTTGTCGCCGGTCCCGTCGACAAGGTCGCGGTGAGATTGCTTTCGATCCCCACGACCCAGACGGTCGATCCGTTCGAGAGGTGATCCTCGATCCCAAGGTCGAGTCCGTTGAGAATCCCCACGATCGCGGGCTCCACCCGCCAGCCGACCGTCAGTTCGTATTCGCCGACAATCCGCGTCGCGTGAGCGGCCACCGGCGGTGCCGCCAGGAGGAGTCCTCCGATGGTGGTCCCGAGGAGGAGCGACGCCAGGGCCGCGGTGTGGAATCGATTCAAGGCCTTCCCCGAGCGTCCGATGCCACCCTCCGATATCTGGTTTATGGCACAGACATGATGCGAACGCCGATGGCTCGAAAGACGAAGTGAGGCAAGTGGTCCATTCCGACTCATCCGGGTGACCATTCAATCGTCCGGAGACCTGCTCCAGGATCGCGATCGGTAGTTCAGCGTACACGGCACCGAGGGCCCACTCCCCCGCGAGGCCGAGGCTCAGGTGTTCGATGGATCTCCGTGGCGAGGAGTTCCTCTGTTTGAACCGTGAAAAGAGGGGGGAGCGCCGTCCTGCCGACGGCCGCTCCGTGTTGGGGGTTCTACGGTGAGCTGGGTTCGACGTGCTTCTCGACGAGCAGGTACACGTTGTCGTACGTGCCGTCCTGGTTGACGTCCTCCGCGTGGTACTCGACGTACACCCATTCGTGGGTGTCCGGGGTGCCGTCCTGGTTCGGATCGGTCATCCGCTCTGCGCGGAACGTGAGGTCGACTTTCTCGAACACGCCGTTCGAGTCCGCGTCCGTCCACTTTGCATCGAGGCGCATGTACGCGGTCTCCTCGGGCACGCCGTTCTGGTCCGCGTCGGTGACCTCCGAGCCGCGGGCCGTGACCGTCACGAGCTCCGGGTGGCCGTCATCGTTCGCGTCCGTCGCCTCGGCGTACAGGACGAAAGCGGCCGTGTACTCCGGGATGCCGTCGTGGTTCGCGTCGCGGATCGCGCTCGCGTGGACCGTCACGTTCGTCGATTCGAACGCGCCGTTCGAGTTCGCGTCGATGGCGACGATGTCGATCGTCACGCCGCGGGTCTCGTCGACGAGGCCGTCGGAGTTGAAGTCCTTCTCCTCGGTCGCGACGAGGTGTAGCTCGACGCGGTCCGGGTGCTGGTCCTCGATCGCGTTCACGACGACGCCGTCGACCGTCGCGTACGAGTGGTCCTCGGGGAAGCCATCGCTGTTCTGGTCGATCGATGCCTCTGCCCGGATCGTCAACGTGGCCTTCTCGAAGATCCCGTTCGAGTTGTCGTCGAGCGCCTCAAAGGTCCCGTCGAGGCTCGCGCGGTACTCCGGGATGCCATCCTGGTTCATGTCCCGGACGACCGCGGCCGCCAGGGTGAACCGAACGAGCTCCGGATGGCCGTCGTCGTTCGAGTCCGTCGCGAGGGCCGTGATCTCGAGGGCCTTCCGCACCTCGAGCACGCCGTCGGAGTTCGGGTCCGCGCGGGCGTACAGGTAGATCCGGCCGTCGACTCGCTCCGGGAAGCCGTTCGAGTTCGCGTCCGTCATCGTGAAGGACAAGTCGACGCCGCGGGCGAGCTCGTCGAAGCCGTCGCCGTTGCGGTCGAGCGCCTCATACCCCGTGGCGTTGACCGTCGCGGTTTCGTTGTGCCCGTCCTGGTTCGCGTCCCGCGTGCTCGCGGTCAAGTCGAGCGCCGCGCGGTACTCCGTCGTGCCGTTGTCGCCGATGTCGTACGTCTGGTAGACATGGACCGCGAGGTCCACCGCGTCCGGGATGCCGGTGCTTGCGGTGTCGGTCATGCAGAGTTCCGCCGTGACCGTGCGGACGAATTCCGCGTTGCCGCTCTCATTCCGGTCGAACCGTTGCTCGCCGGCGAACGTGACCATGACGGACTCCGGCTTCTTGTCGCCGTTCGCGTCCTTCACGCTCAGGGTCCAGAGGGCCTGGGCCGTGTACTCGCGAATGCCGTTCTCGTTCGGATCCGCAAAGGCCTCGATGCCCTGGCGGCCTTCGAGCGCGTTGAACTTCCCGTCGGAGTCGTTGTCCCAGACTTGGAAGTCCCGCGCGATCGTCACGCCGGCTTCGGGGACCCCATTGTGGTTCGCATCCACGATGCACGTGCCGAGCATGCGCGCATGCACGTACTCCGGATGACTGTCGTGGTTCGCGTCCGTCGCGGTGTACTCGTTCCTCCAGGTGCAACCGCTCTCGTTGTCCTGGGGGGCGATGAAGTGCATCAAGTCCGGCGCGCCTCGCACGTGGTCCGCGTCCTTCGGCAGGACGCCGAAGCCGAATGAGTCGAGGGAATCGTTCGCGAGGTCATCGCGAGTCTGGTTCACCTCGCGCACCGCCGGCACATCCGTGCCGACCGGATCGGGCTGCCGGTCCGACGTACTCGCCAGGGCCGACTGGGAGCCGGCGGGAGCATCGGTCGGGTTGGTCGAAGAGACCTGCGCCGCGGGCGGGGCCGGCGTGGGGCCGGGCGCACTCGACGCGGACAGGACCGCTTGAGACTGACTCGAGTCAGCGGCACTCTGGACGGTCAAGATCGCGCCACGATTCGAGGGCGTGTAGCCCAGGAGGCGCAGATACGTTCCGTCGCGCATGAGGCCGCCGCCCACCATTGGGAGGACGGCCGCACTCACCGCGACCACTCCGAGCGCAATCGCCAGCGCCAAGAAGAGGGCGCGTGGCGGGCGTTTCGAGACACAGTAGGCTTGCATCGGGATCCACCTTTGCGATGTGTACGCGAGGCCGGGGGCTTATGAAGACCCGCAAGAGTCTTCCCGACGGTTTTATCCGGAGAAGCGAATCGGAGTCATCGGCGCAATTGATTCTCAGAACGGAGACTGGCATCTCGCGTTGCACTGTGTTGCTTCCGGCGAACGCGGTTCCCATTTGATTAAGTAGCGATGCCCGCATCGGCGCGGTGGTCCATGCCCTCCCGGCCGTACAAAGACCTCGTCATCTACGGCTGCTTCGTCCTGAACCGGCTCGTCGCGGAGATGGGGATCGACCTGTATCAGGATGGACTCGACGCGAAGCTCGGCCTCGTCCTGCCGAATCAACGCGGCCTTTCGAAGGAAGAAGTGAAACGCGAAATCAGGTCGAACCACTTCATGACGGATCGAGTGATCGAGTCGCTCCAGAAGGAGGGCCACGCGACCGTCGAAGTGCTCGAGGGTCACTATCGAATTCGCATCACCCGCGAGGGGGTGCTCCACATCCGCCGATACAATGAGTTCTACCGCAAGATCTACCAGGAGCAGATCCGAGACCACTATCGATTCACGAAGGCGCCGTTCTGGTTGCGCGACTGATGAAGAACATCAGGCGGCGGCGGGAGTGCCCGTTCCACCCATGACGGGCTCGACGACGACCGGGATGAAGTCATAGGTGCCGTCATCGCGCTCGATCGCGAGTTCCAGGGAGCACACGAACGTCGAGCCGCGGATCTTCACGCGCGCGGATTCCTTCGTCAAGAATTCATAGACGTCCGGGGTGACGCTCTCGTCTGCCTTCGACCGCCAGAGGACGAGGATCCGGGCGGGCGGGATTTTCGTCGCGCCCGCGACGTCCTCGATTGCTGTTTTGAGGGCCTGCAGGTCCGCGAGGGTCGGCGCGCGCTCGAACGCCTTCACGAAGACCGCGAAGCCGGCCGCGCCCAGGCTTGTGAATCGCCACAACGTGGAGGGCTCGCGCCGCACGTACGCGTCGAACGAATACGTCAGGCCGCTCTTCCCCGTGAGCAGCGCCGGCATCGCCACGGCTCCGGGAGTGGCCATCATCCCGCGT